>JBARGS010000226.1:0-6475 GCA_049798495.1 Candidatus Korobacteraceae bacterium
GGGCTGGCGCCGGAGCCGCCGGCGATGGTCTCGTAATAGGCGAAGGGAACAGGATCGGTTGTCAGTTGCCGGTTGTCAGTTGCCGGTGATTGTCGCGATCCCGCTCGGGGCAGCCGCGAGGGACCTGGAGTCGATGCAGATTGACGCTGGTCCATGCCGCCGATGGTTAGGTTGTTCATGGTGCCGGAGGCGGCGGCGGGTATGCGATCAGGGAGCGCTTGAGCGAGGGCACGCAACAGCACATCGACAATGCGCTGTGAAGTTTCCACATTGCCGCCGGCGACCGCGGCGGGAGGACGCGCGTTGACGATGGTGCCCGCGGGAGCGATGAGGCGGATGGGACGCATGAGTCCGGCGGTGGCGGGGACATCGTCGCGCAGCAGACAGCGAAAGACGTAGAAGCACGCGGAGCAGGTGATGGCTTCGACCGCGTTGATGCAGCCTTCGACTTGCGGCGAGCTGCCGGTGAAGTCGATGAGGACGGGCCGCGCTTTTGGCGACTTGCGCGGGAAGGTGATGCGGACGGCGATGCGAATCGGTGTGTCGCTCACGCCATCGTCGTCGAGGAAATCCTCGGCAGCGTAGGCACCGGGTGGGACGGTGGCGAGGAAGGCGCGCATCATCTGCTCGGAGTAGTTGAGCAGCGCGCTAGCGGCGTTTTGAACGCGGGCGAGTTTGTATCGCGTGCAGAGCTCGCGCAGGCGCGTGATGCCGGTGTGACAGGCGGCGAGCTGCGCGCTGAGATCGCCCTCGCGCTCTTCGGGGGTGCGAACGTTGTTGAGCAGCAACGCCAGGAGGTCGCGATCGATGGCGCCGGCGCGCACAATCTTTACCGGCGGAATGCGGAAGCCTTCCTGATAAATCTCGCGGCATGGGCCCATGGAGCCGGCGAAGGTTCCACCGATGTCGGCATGATGGGCGCGGGCGGCGACGAAGAAATCCGGAGGCATCTTATGGCGGGTTGTGTTGCCGGCGAAGACGGGAGCGACGACAGTGATGTCGGGCAGATGCGTGCCGCCGCGAAAGGGATCGTTCAACATGGCGATGTCGCCGGGTGCGAGCGAGAGCTCGGCGATGGCGGCGCGCACCGACATCGGCATGGCGCCGAGATGCACGGGCATGTGATCGCCCATGGCGAGAGCGTGGCCGGCGGCGTCGAAGAGCGCGCAGGAGTAATCGCGACGCTCTTTGATGTTGGGCGAGAAGGCGGTGCGGCGGAGCGAGGCGCCCATCTCCTCGGCAATGGAGTGGAAGAGATGCTGGAAGACAGCGAGTTCGATGGGGTCGAAACGCACGTGGGGAGTGTACCGCACGGCGTCAGGCGAGGGCGTAGTGCTTGGACAAGAACAAAGTGACAGATGGTGGGATCACGAATGAGAAATTCTCGCAAGACATTTTCTTAAGATTTTTGTTGACATTCCCGTCAAGTAACCGCAATATCTTGCGATAGATGTATTGCTTACCCTAGATTTTGGGTGGGCTGGTTTTTGGGCCATTTGCTCAACAACCTTCAAGGGAAGGTTCCATTAAGGAGGAATATCCATGGCAACGAAGAAGAAGGCTACGAAGAAGGCTGCCAAAAAGAAAAAGAAGTAACGCAGCAATCGGCGAGGCACGCGCCTCGCTAATTTTTTTGCAAGAAAAACCGGCCTCCGCAAGCTTGATCGCGGAGGCCTTTTCCTTTGCGATTCACTTACGACGCCAACGGATCTACGGTGATCCCTCCAGCTGCTGATTGCAAGTTCCGTCCGTCGGTTGGGTGGGCAGCGGCGGCACTGTCAGCAGGTGCGGCGAGCTGAAGTCAAAGAATCCGCTATTCGGATCCGTCATATCGCCGGCGTTGAGATCGCGCTGCGTCAAGTTCGGCACTCCGAAGCGAGTCTCAATCAGCTTCAGCATCGCCGTGTAGTCGGTTTGGAGATGCGACACGTACTGCGGCTTCACCCACGGCGACACCACGATCACCGGCACGCGGAACCCGGTCACGTTGAACAGCCCCTGCGTGTGTCCCTGCAAATCGACGGGCAGAATGTCATCCGGCGGGGTCGCCAGAATCGGACCCACGTGGTCGAACAGGCCGCCGCCTTCGTCGAAGGTCAGGATGAAGACGGAGTCCGACCACGCTAAGCTGTTCAGCAGCTCGGTAATGATCTGCTGCACGCTGGCCGCGCCCTCCTGGATATTGTTGTCCGGATGCTCATCATAGCCCGTGGCGCTGGCGCGCTCGATGAAGACCACCTGCGGCAAATCCTGATCCGCGGTAGAGCTGGCCAGGATGTTTCTGTACTCCGAGATGTTACGCACGTTGCCCTGGATTTGGGGATCGTTCCAGTCGGCCCAATTCGCCAGGAACACGCTGTTGTCCTGGTAATAGTAGCGCCAGGTGATGCCCGCGTTCTGCAGCGCGCGGAAGATCGTCGGCCGCTGCCACACTGGATCGTTGGGATCGCTCACCGGATACCCATGTCCATACGATGTAGCCGCGAACAGGTACATGCGGTTGGGAATGGTATTCGCCGGAATCGGCGAGTACCAGTTGTCGTCGGTGGCGAACTGGGTTGCCAGTTCGTAGTAGAACGGCAGGTCGGTCTGGTCGTAATACCCCAGCGGACGAGTGTGATTGGGATCGTACTGATCGCCCGAACCTCCCGACAGCGTCGTGTCGAGGAAGCGGTCCATCAGGTACTGCGAGCTCTGCGTCAGATTCAGCCAGTCGTTGCCCACCAGGTCCATGTCGTAGTGCGTCTCGTCCCATGATGGCGACAGATTCTCGATGCACTCGGTTCGCTGATGGTACGGCGCGTACGAGTTGCCCGCCGGATTCTTGATGGTGTATCCCGGTGGCAAGGTGTGCAGATCGTTCACGTCGCTCAGCTGCGCGCCCTGAATCGGCGGCTGATGACTGACGCGGTATTGCGCCAGTACTCCAAAGTAATTGTCGAAGGCGCGATTCTCCTGCACCATAAAGATGATGTGCTTCAGGTTCGACACTCCGCCCGTGCTCACAGTCACTATGGCCGATGCCGGAATCTGATTGCCGTACGCGTCGGTGGCCGTCGCGGTGTACGTGGTGGTCTGCGTCGGATTCACCCCAGCGGTGCCCATGTTCCTGGGCATGCAGGGATTGCACACCGTTTGATTGCCAGTGGCAGTGATGCTAAGTGACACGGCGTTCTGGGTCGTCCACGACAAGGTCGAAGCGCCGCCCGACGGCACCGTCTGCGGATTCGCGCTCAAGGTTACCGTCAGGGCCCCCGTCACCGTAATGTTCACGGTCGGCGACACCGACTGTCCGCCCACCGGCCCATTCGCCGTGACCGTGTAGCTGACATTGGTGCCCAGCGGGCCCACCATCTGCGTCCCGTTACAGGTGGTGCCGCTGCAACCCGGGCTCAGCGTGGTCTGCGTGTTTGCCGGCAGCGTCGTCAACACATATTGGCTGCCGTTGTTCGGGCCGGAGTAGGTCAGCATCACGTATTGGCCCGCAGGAATCTGCATCGCCGAGGCGCTCAACAGCACCGGCACCACGGTAAGCTTCACCGATGCCGCAGCCGGCGCTGTGCCGGCAACGCCGGTTGCCTGCGCCTGGTAGGTGGTCGTCGCGTTAGGCGCGCCCCACGCATACTTTGTGTTGTTCACCGCCAGCGACGTCGTATCCTCTAAAAGGATGCTGGGCGTCACCGTGAAAGCTGTGGCGTTCGCCGTAGCCCACGAGAAGTTGACCAGCTGGCCGCCAGCGGCGATCGAGGGCGTCACCGCGAATTGCGTAATCGCGGGGGCGGTCGAGCCGCCGCTGCCTTGGCTGCCGCCACCACTGCTGCCACCACTTCCACTGCTGCCGGAGCCAGAGCTGTTCGATCCTCCGCCGCATCCCGTGGCAATCAATAACAACAAAATTCCTGCAACAAGAAACTGGGCTTTGCGCAAAGGAAACATAGATGTGTCACCACTCCTGAAGATCCGCCGGGGTTCCGCTCGCCCACCGTCCCGCCGTTTTGTCGACTCATCTGACGAACGCACGCACCTTACATTCGTCGTCTGCTGAATCTAGGATTCAGCCGCTCACGATGGAGTTGTCACGGGGTTGGCCGGCTGCGGGAAGATTTCTGTTGCGAAAGAAGTTGAATGTGGAGTTTTACACCATCCGTGCCAGGAGGCGACGATGACCAACAGCATGTTCTAAAGTCTCAAGCCCGATCGTGAGCCGGAACTTCGTTGGCCGCCTTGCACCTTTCATAGCTCAGACGCGAACTACTCTAGACGTAACCTCGGCCCTCGCCGCCTGCCCCGGTACAACCGCCCGCATGCGAATCGGCTCTTACTGGGGGTACCGACAAAATATAGGAGGGACGCTAATGCTGAGGAGAGTTCGCGATATTCACAGTGACTATTTGGAAGATCTTCGGGGGACGACGGTCTACGGCCCGGGCAACGAGAAGCTTGGTACCGTCGACGACGCGCTGGTTGATGACCGCTCGGGAGAGCTGCGCTATCTGCTGATCGATGCCGGCTGGCTGCACTCGCGCCGCTTTCTGCTTCCCGCCGATCAGGTTTACGCTGCGGCGGATGGAAACGAGCTCTACGCTCATCTGCGCCAGCAGGACGTGGAAACTCTGCCTGAGTTCCGCGACGACACTCTGGCTTCCAATGCGGCTCTTGCTGCCTATGAATCGGATTACCGGCGTGCCTGGCGCTTCGATTCCGATCCGGCGCGCGTGCGCACCAACTCGCGCCTCGACCGGCTGCGCGAGCGCCTGCGCAAAATGCCTCCACGCACGGACACCGCCGACACACGAAGTGCCGTGCCGGCTACATATGTAGCCAGCGGTGTACCTCGTCCCACCGGCGTGTACGGCGTCTACTCGGATCGCAAAGACGTGGAAAAGGCAGTCGAGCGGCTGCGCGACGCCGGCTTTGTCAGCAGTGACATCTCGGTTGTCTTTCCCGATCGCGATCTCAGCAAGGAATTCGCGCTGGAGAAAAACACCAAAGCTCCGGAAGGCGCGCTGGCCGGCGGCGGCACCGGCCTGGTCATTGGAGGAGCGCTGGGCTGGCTGGCGGGCATCGGAACGCTCGCTATCCCAGGAATCGGACCGCTGCTCGCGGCCGGTCCCATCGTCGCCGCCATTGCCGGAGCCGGTGTGGGCAGCGCTATCGGCGGCATTGCCGGAGCCCTCATTGGTCTGGGCGTGCCGGAGATCGAAGCCAAACGCTACGAAGAGGAAATCAAGCGCGGGCGCATACTCGTCTCCGTACACTGTGATAGCGTCCACATGGCGCAAACCGCGCGCAAGGTGCTGGACGACACCGGGGCGAAGGATGTGTTTCTGTCGGGAGAGCAGCGCGCCGCGTAGTGGAGCAGCTTCCCTCGCCAATGCACTTCGCGAGGCTTGAGCTACGGGTGCCCCACCCAAGCCGATTTTGCTTGGGTGGGGTTTTTGACTTTTATTCTTTGCTATAGTCGATTCGTCTTCCCTGTCCGGGGTCGGCTATGCAACGAATCGAGAAAACCGTCTTCATCAGCTACCGCCGCACCAACATTCCCTGGGCGCTCGCAATTTTCCAGGATCTTACGCGGCATGGCTATGACGTGTTCCTGGATTACACGGGGATTGCCAGCGGCGACTTCGAAACCGTCATTCTCGAAAACATCCGAGCGCGGGCGCACTTTCTTGTCATCTTGACCCCGTCCGCGCTGGAGCGCTGCGGTGAACCGGGAGACTGGTTGCGACGCGAGATTGAGACCGCATTCGAGACGCGGCGCAATATTGTGCCCTTGATGCTGGAAAGATTCGACTTTGGTACGCCGGCAATCGCACGTCAGCTCACGGGGACTCTTGCTCCTCTCAAGCGCTACAACGGACTCAACATTCCAGCGGATTACTTCCTGGAAGCAATGGGACGCCTGCGCGACCGGTTTCTGAATATTCCTCTGGATGCGGTACTACAGCCGGCATCCCTTCCCGCCCGTCAGGCCGCTGTAGAACAAAGAGAAGAAGCCGCCGCCGCTCCAGCGGTCGCGGAAGAGGAACTGACGGCACAGCAATGGTTCGAGCGAGGTTTCAACGCCGTTGATCCGAATGAGCAGGTGCGTTTTTACAGCGAGGCCATCCGCCTCAAGCCCGACTATGCGTACGCTTTCTACAACCGCGCCCTTGCGCGGCGCGAGAAGGGCGACCGGGACGGCGCGATCAAGGATTACAGCGAGGCCATCCGCCTCAAGCCCGACTATGCCGACGCCTTCAACAACCGTGCCCTTGCACGTAGCGAGAAGGGCGACCTGGACGGCGCGATCAAGGATTACAGCGAGGCCATCGGCCTCAAGCCCGACTATGCCGACGCCTCCTTCAACCGGGGCATTGCGCGGCGCGAGAAGGGCGACCTGGAAGGCGCGATCAAGGATTACAGCGAGGCCATCCGCCTCAAGCCCGACTATGCCGACGCCTTCTACAATCGCGCCAATGCGCGGCGCGAG
>JBARGS010000227.1:0-8201 GCA_049798495.1 Candidatus Korobacteraceae bacterium
TCGCGGATCTGCGCGGGGTGGATCAGCACCCCATCGGGAATCTCGATGTAGCCAAGGTCCTGCGCGATCTCGGTTGACTCCGTCATGGATCGCCCAACTAACGCGACCCTGCGGTCGTTTTCGTAGGCCTGATCGATGGCCAGCTTGATGCGGTGGATCGACGAAGAAAAACAGGTGATGAACAAGCGACGCTCAGCGGTCGCGAAGATTTCTTGAAATTTGGCGCGAACAGCACGTTCGCTGGGCGTATAGCCCTTGCGCTCGACGTTAGTCGAGTCCTGAAACAGCGCCAGCACACCTTCTTTGCCGTACTCTGCGAAGGCGTGCAAGTCGAAGAGCCGGTTGTCCGTGGGAGTTGGGTCGACTTTGAAATCGCCGGTGTGAATCAAAATGCCGAGCGGCGTGTGAATGGCAAGGGCGACACAATCCACCAGGCTGTGTGTTACCTGAATCGGGTTGATCGTGAAGGGACCGATTTTGAAGCGTTCGCCCGGCTTGATTTCGTTCAATACGGCATCGTCAAGCAGCGCGTGCTCTTCCAGCTTGCCTTCAACGTAGGCCAAAGTGAATTCGGTGCCATACACCGGCACATTCAACTCAGATAGAAACCACGGCAGGGCGCCGATGTGGTCTTCATGTCCGTGGGTCAGGACCACGCCACGCACCAACGCTCGATTCTCCATCAAATAGCTGAGGTCAGGGACAACGATGTCCACGCCGAGCAATTCGGCTTCGGGGAACATCAGGCCCGCGTCAATGACAATAATGTCGTCGCCCCAGCGAATGGCCATGCAATTCATGCCGAATTCGCCGAGACCACCGAGAGGAACAACCTGGAGCTTCCCTGTTGGCATCTGCTAGTCGATGCTAGCACAGTAAGCGCGACAGCTCCGTACTGCGCGTTGAATCGGCCCCTTTCACCTATACTGAGAGAGTAGCGATGGCACCCGACCACAGAAAATCATGGGTACGGCGGCGATTGGAAGACGCAGTCCGCAGCGCCTTCATGAAGGCCTACGACACCATCAAAGTCGATCCCGAGCATTACCTCGCCCACCTGCGCATGGCTTACAACCTGCCGGCCCTTAGTTATGACGGCGTGTACTCAGTTGATCTCAACCTTCTCGATCGCATTGCCGAGGAAACCATTCGCGCTCATATGCGCATGGCCGCTGCAGAAGGCGCGGGACTTGGTCTGGGCGGTTTGTTCACCATGATCCCCGATCTCGGCATCCTGGCCGGCATCACCTTGCGCATGATTCAGAAGCTCAGCCTGCTGTACGGTTTCTCCTACAGCACTGAAGAGGAGGAGGCGGAACTCTGGGTCGCGGCGGCCAGCGCCGCCGGCGTGGACATTAGCCGCGAGTTGGTGGAGAAGCAGTTCGTGTCGAAGTTTGTACCGCGCGTGATTCAGCGCATCGCCGTGAGCGCCAGCGCCGAAATCGTGGAGAAATGGACCGCCCGGCTCATCCCCCTCGTCAGCTCAGTGATCGGCGCAGGGTTGAACTACTACTTCGTGAAGGTCTGGGGCGAGCGGGCGGTTGGGCACTTCCGGCAGAAGCACCTCGGAATTCGTGCGACCAAGAACGCGATTCCGCTGCCGGCGAGCCGGCTGCCATAGCAAGCCCTGCCTCATAGCTGGCTGAACCGAGCTGCGAAATCGGACCATTCGGTGAAAGCACGATTGATTGCAGGCAGGCTGCCGACTATCATTCATTGACTTCAACCGGCCATGGCCAAGTCTGATCCCATCGAGAAGGCACTGAACCGACTTGGCGAGCTGCAAAGGGCAGAGATGTCCGAACCGGTTGCGCAGGAAGTGCGCGGCTATCTCGGCAATCGTTCCAACCTGGTTGTGGCCAAGGCGGCCAAGATTACCGCGGAGTTGCAGGTACGGAAGCTGACTCCTGACTTAGTCGCCGCATTCCACCGCTTCATGGCGAATCCGCAGCAGCTGGATAAGCGCTGTGCGGCCATCACTGAAATCGTCTCCGCTCTTTACGAGTTCGACTACCTCGAGCCTGAGGTCTACCTGCAAGGCCTGCGGCACATTCAAAAGGAGGGATTCCTTCGGCCCGCCGGTCGATACTGCGGCGGCGTTGCGGGGGAATGTCGGCGCAGGGTCTGGCGCGAAGCCGCTACCGCAACACTTTGCAGGAGATCCTGCCACTGCTGGTCGATCCCGAGCCGCCCGCGAGGATTGGCGCAATTCGCGCGCCGGCGACCAATCGAGACAGAGTTCATGCAAAGCAGAGATTTTTCAGCAGCCTGCCGGGCGCTATCTATGAAGCCTCGAGGCTGAGGATATGCAACAATTCGCTCACGTTTGACCACTGCCAGGGAAGCCCCATCCAAGAAAACCCGGCTTGGATGCACCCCCGAGATGGTAGGCTGGGGCTCCCCGCCACCAGCGCTAATCCCAGTTTGGGCGAACCTGGATGCCGTGTAGCTTTATTTTGAACGCACCACGAAAATCGGTGAAACAATATTGTTTAGCGGAGCTGAAGGCATCGGTTCCCGAAGTTCCCAGCTCCAGGATCCCCTCCCGGCTCGAGCATCGGGTCGCCGACCCACCTTCAGCTAAACGTCAAAACCGGTGACGATCCTTTGATCATTGGTAACTGACGGAGCGCGAAGACGCAGGCTCGAGAGCCAACTGATCGAGCGGTCGCTATCACTCCATATCTTTCAACCGATGGAGGTGTGCGATGAAACGTGAAGTCACCTTATTCGGGGTGCTTGCGGCGCTGATATTCGCGTCAGTTGCTGTAGCCGCCCAAACAACACATCAGATCTATGTAGGCACCACAAACAATGTAGTCAATTGGCAAGTTAAAGCAAATGGATCGCACTGGGTAAATCCAGCTCATGTTGTGAACCTCAAGGATCCGAACGGTCCGGTGTCCTACGATGATTGGGCTATCGGCGTGAGCACAGACGGCGGTCCGAATACCGTAGTTCCCGGTCTCCCACTCACACCAGGAGATGGTTGGAACGGAGTATGGTTTGGCCGCACCAGCTTTTACCTGCCGCCCTCGGCGAATTACGCGATTTTGATCGTCAGGCCGTTTGTCCGTCACGAGTCGGACTCTCTTGGGCGGTTTTGGTTTGCGGCCGATGACAGGGTCATCCTGGGACTCAATAAGATTTTTGGAGACGGAAACAATCCTCCTACGGTCGGGTGGACTCTTTGTTCACCAGGCGACCCAGGGTGCGGAAACCGCTTGGGGGTACAGAACATTGCTGAAACGGGGAAGCATAATTATCCCTACATTTATGCAGATCAGATAGAGACGTATATTACTGACCAAAAGGCATTCAGATTCGGTCAGACCAATTGGGTTTATCTCACTGTCAATAATACCGGCAGCTACAATGCAGGTGATGACTCGTCGCCTTGGCACACTGACACCGACCTTACCTTCGTGGGAGTGGACGTCTACGTGATATATGGCGACTATTCGCAATTCCCGCACCCGGCAGTTGGGATGTGAGGACTTCTCCTTGTCAGCGATGTGGCCGGACTACTTCTTGATGAAAGAGCATCTTGTGTTGTAGCCGGCGCAGCCGATACTTCTTTATCTGCCTTACAAAGTTGCCGTCCAAGCCGAGCTTGGACGGTTTTTATGATGTCAGGACGGATGGTTCGGTGAGGACAGGTATGGCTACAACCCGCCTGCTACAGACTATGACTCGCGACACTCTCTTCATTACTGGCTAGACTAAAGTGATGAGCAACGGAGGAACGCCCCTTTTGCGTCATCGTTGGCACGCAGATGGCCGTGGCCTACGAGGATGTCCTTACGAAAACCAGCACCAGACATGTTTCGTGGTACGTTACTCCTTGCAACCACAAGTGGTTCCGCAATCTCGCCGTTTCCCAGATTGTTACCGCGGCGATGGAGGATCTCAAAATGAGGATGCCGAAGCCGCATGTCGATCTTGATATGATTCGCGAGGAGTATCACCAGGCCGCCGAAGACGACAGCCGGCCCAAAGCCAAAAAGAAGGTAAAGAAGTAGCACCGGCGTCCGAGTCTCGGCGGGCTCGCAGGGAGCCGCTTTTGCCTAAACTGTCATCGTTGTTGCTGAAAATTCCGGATGAATTCAAGCCGATAGCAGCGCTGAGCATTGGCGCCTTCATCCTGGTGGTTCTGGTGCTATTTCACGGGATTAGCCTCCACCGCATTCTGGTTTTACACAGGCGCGGCGTCATGCGCTTGCAGAGCTCTCGTCCTCATCTATGGGACGCCGAGTTCCTGTTCGGAGGGGCGGTATTCCTTATGCTGGGGCTGCATATCTTCGAGATTGCAACCTGGGCTTTCATGCTGGTTCATATGGGTCTTATCCTTCGGGCGGCCGACGCACTTTACTTCTGCGCGAACGCCTATACCACCCTCGGCTATGGTGTGGTCGACCTTGGCCCGAGTTGGCGAAACATCAGTCCCATCATCGCCATCTCCGGCCTGTTCACCTTCGCGTGGACAACCAGCTCGCTGGTTGGAATGGTCACCCGGCATCTCAGCCTGCTGGAGCAATTGGAAATTGAGCGGAGAAAGGAAATAGACATGAGGGAGGCGGAGCGCGAGGCTGCCTGGGAGGCTTACGCCGGAGAGGAAACTGCCGAAAGCGCCACCCGCGCGGAAGCCAGGAAGCGAGGGGCCACCGCCTCGTTTTTTGAGCGGTGCCGAATCTGGAGGGAGGAACGACGAAAAGAGGAAGAACTGCGTACCGCAGTCAACAAACAGGCGGACGAGTTGCGCCATCATGAGCGTTTGGAGGAAGAGAAGTTGGGGCAAGAGCTAACTTCTGGCGATGCGCCGGAGGCCAAGGACAAGAAGTGAGCCAGACGCAAAAGCGCATCCGCTTGCCATTGTTCGAGGGAATCCTTCCTCTGAGCCGGGCCGGAGCTATGCGCGATGCGCTTGCCGGCTTTCAACTGGCGGCGATGAACATTCCGCAAGCTCTGGGCTACACCAAGATTGCGGGAATGCCGGTCGTCACCGGATTTTACACGCTGCTGCTGCCGCTGTTGGCCTTCGCCGTGTTCGGATCGTCGCGCTATTTAGTGGTGGCTGCCGATTCGGCCACCGCAGCCATTCTTGCCGGTGGAGTGTCTGCCATGGCGCCTACCGCAAGCCCGCGATATGTGGCTCTGGCCAGCACAGTAGCTCTGATTAGCGCTTGCTTTCTGTTTCTGGCGCGAATCCTCAGACTAGGTTTCCTTGCCGACTTTCTATCGCAGACCGTACTGGTAGGCTTTCTCACCGGCGTGGGATTTCAAGTAGGCATTGCGGTGCTCGGCGAGATGATCGGGGTGGAGGTGTCCACCCATCAGACGGTAAGGCAATTGATTGAGCTCTATCATGGCGTGCCTCATGCACACCTGCCCACCGTAGCCGTCTCGGTCACAATCGTCGCGGGAATTTTTGTCCTGGGATGGATTTCTCCAAAGTTTCCGGGGCCGCTCATCGCCGTGGCTGGCGCTATTGCAGCGAGCGCCGCCTGGAATTTTGCGGCTCATGGAATTGAGGTCGTCGGGCCGGTGGCCGGCGGGCTGCCAGGTCTCGGTCTTCCCGACGTGCACTGGAAGGATGTCGGGCCGCTAATCTCCATCGCAGGCTCCTGCTTCGTCATGATTGTTGCGCAGAGCGCAGCGACAGCGCGCGTTTTTGCTGCCCGCCATCATCAGCGCCTGGACGAAAACGAAGATCTGGTTGGGCTGGCTGCGGCTAATACGATGGCCGGGTTGAGCGGAACGTTTGTGGTAAACGGCAGTCCGACGCAAACCGCAATGGTTGAGAGCTCGGGTGGCCGCAGCCAGTTGGCGCAGGTGGCGACCGCAATCGTGGTTGCTATCGTGCTGCTCGTTCTCACCAAGCCTTTGCAATATCTGCCACGCTGCGTGCTGGGCTCGATTGTGTTTATCATCGCGATCAAACTTATCGACCTGCGCGGTCTGGAGGGCATCCGTCGCGAGAGTCCTGGCGAGTACCTGCTAGCCATGATTACGGCTGCGGTGGTGGTGCTCGTCGGCGTGGAACAGGGCATCGTGTTGGCGATGGTGCTGTCACTGCTGCGAGTGGTTAGTCACAGTTATCGTCCGCACACGTCAGTTCTTGTTCCCGCTGAAGGCGGAACTTGGGAAACAACTCCGGCCGTTCGGGGAGCCATGACCGAGCCGGGGCTGGTGATGTACCGCTTCAGCGCTGCGCTGTTCTACGCCAATGCGCAGTTCTTCGTTGATGAACTCCGGACTCTTGTCGGCCCTCCGCCATCTCCGGTGAGGTGGATGGTTGTCGACGCCGAAGCTATCAGCAATCTCGATTACACGGCGGCGCGGGTCGTCCGGCAGCTGCAACGCGACCTTGCCGGACGCGGTGTAACGTTGGCATTCGCTCGCGTTCAGCAATTTCTGCAGGCCGATTTGGACCGCCATCATCTGACGGAGATCATTGGTGCGACGCGGATCTTCGCACGTTTGCACGATGCGTTGCGGGCTTTTGAGAAGGAACGGGAGTCGATTGCCCTACAGAGCCGGCCTTGAGCGGCAGAAACGAGTACGAGCTGGTGGCTCGCGGCTCGAAGCCTGCCGTTATCCACACGTATTCACGCCGTTCTCGATCGCAGTACCTTCCTCGTAATCGTTCCAGGTTTCAATCATCAGAAACGGCAGCTGCCGCTGATCGCTGTAGTAGCGACGGAAGAGACGTAATGTGTCGTTGAAGGTGCGTCCGCAGCGTCCGCTCATCTTCCGATTCTGGCTCCAACTCGCTTTTGAGTCGTCGAAGCCGGGCCACGCTGCGCCTACAGCGATCTTGTTGGGATAATCGGCGACCATCGTCTTGTAGAAATTGTCCAGATAGGTCTGGCCCCAATTGCTGCCGTCGCCTTGCCAACCCTGCTTGCCGGGATTGACCCAGGCATAGAACCCGTCGAATGCCTCGGCATACTGCTGGTTGATGTCTTTAAAGATCAGCAGCGGTGGATCGTCCCACCCGTTGACAGTCTGGCGCACACGATTCCAGTCAACGCGCGAACCTTTTGGGAAGATGAAGATCATCGGCCGCCCGTTGTAGCGCAGGTACGAGTCGCGGGGAACCGCGGCGTTGGGGCCGATGTAGTGCTGGTAGGCATATCGCAGATCACCGAGGACGGCATCGGTTTCGCGCCCTGGCTCGCTGTCATCCTCGTCGTACATGAGCGCGACTTTGAAGTTCTTCTCGCCGGCCACTTCCTGCATCAGGGCATAGGCTTTGTCCTCGAAGTCGTGACTCTGGCCGTACCAGTTCACGACGAACGCCGCGATGCCCAGTTGTTTCGCTTTGTCGACCTGCTTCTCCAGCACGACCCGGTCCTGCGACGAGTAGCCGACGTTGATGTGGCCAGGACGGCCAAACCATGGCAGGTAGGCGGCCAGCATCACCGGCTCGCCCGATCCACCAACGAACTGATTGGCAGCCAGTGTGGAGTGCAGATCAGTGCGATGACATCCCGCCGAGACGAGCAGAGCCAGGGCGACCACCAGAAACAACGGGCGGCGCAAATGAGCTTTCCAGACGAACATGCGAGTTGCAGAATGGGTCAAACCAGATCAGATGCCGGATTCAGCAGGTCAGTTGTCAGTAAGTCAGTGGTCAGTTGCCAGTTGTCGGTAGCCAGTCGGAAGGTACCCTTGCTTCCTCAGTCGACGTGCTGCTATCGGCCGTACCCGGAGACTGCCGGCCGCTGACGAGTGGCCACTGACTACTGGCAACTGTCTTCAGAAGTGTTCGCGAAGCGCACCGAAGCTCTGTACTTGCAGCAGCTGTCCGTTGCCAATATCCGGACGTACGTCGCCCCGTTCCAGCATCCACGTGTTGCGGTGGGGGACGAACACCGCGTGCAGCCCGGCTTCCAGCGCCGGGTTGATGTCGGAGCTGGGGCTGTTGCCAATCATCCAGGTCATCTCACGCACGAGGCCGTATTTCTCGACCAGCGAAAGATAGGCTGCGGCGTTCTTTTCCGCTACAACTTCGACCGCGGTGAAATGATCCTTCAATCCCGAACGCTCCAGCTTGCCGGTTTGTTCCGTAAAGTTGCCCTTAGTCACCAGGAAAAGGCGATGGCGTTGCGCCAGTTCCGCCAACGTCTCGCCAACCTCCGGCAGGATCTCCATGGGATGCTCGGCGATGGCATAGGCGAATCCGCGGATTGTGTCAT
>JBARGS010000228.1:0-9587 GCA_049798495.1 Candidatus Korobacteraceae bacterium
ATCCCTTTCGGTGAGTCACCGCTCGCACCTTGCAGCGCTCGCTGCAATCGGTAATCCCTACTATGCCGAGTTCACATACTTACCTTCGCGTCGCATTTTGCCGTGGAACAACGCCCGTCTCGCGGTCAGCGAGCTGTGAACAACCGGAGAGCTTTCGATGGGTCGTATGTGGTACCGCTGACAGGCGGGTGTTGACCGTACGATCTCGCCGCATCATCGCGGGAAAAAGCGAAGCCGTAGTGATCCTCAGTGACGGTTTTTGTATCCCACCGATTGCACACGCGAATTGGCCGCTTTCTGTCCGTGAACTGCAGCCGAAAGCAGCCAAACCCTGGCCAAATCCGTGAGGCTATCGTGCAATTTTTTTAGGCTCTTGTCGCTTGCGGTTGTATGCGGTTGGGGCTAGTTTTGCCCTACGAACCAGAAGGTCGTGAGTTCGAATCCTTCAGGGGCGCCGTCGGACATCGAACCCTTCCGCCCCCCGACCAGTCTATGCATAGACGCGATATTGTGCAGTCCCGTGACGGCATTCCTTATTTCCGGCAAAGCGCGAAAAAACTGCCTCCAACGAATTTAAGTTCAAGAATTGTCCGGTCGGTCAGGCTCCGAAATTCTGTGTGGCGAGGTGTTGAAAAAATTAGAAATTCCACAAAGTTGAAAACTCTATCTAACGGATCAGAAATTCGGCAGGCCCTCGAATCCACCCCCACCCCCTTTGTCTTGCCTTGCGTCGCCACAGCTGGTTCGTGACCTCCCAAGCAGTGGCCAATGGGTACTTCGTGAAACACCGCTAACCGCTCGTCTCGCGCACGGTTCTGATGACTTCCAGGATTTGCTCGTCGGACGCGCCCCTTCTCTTGAGCCGATAAACTTTCTTCCGGAGCGCTTCTGCCTCTCTCTCTTTGCCTGCCTGCATCAGCACTTTCCTCAGCGCACGGGATGCCCTCTTGACTTCGGTGTCGCGCAAAAACCGTTCTGCGTCCGATGCGTCCACCGAGCGCCTGCCATGCTTCCAGGCTGCGCGAAGTTTACCTGCTCGAATCACTTCATGGACGCGCTGGTGATGGAGACCGGCTCGATTCGCCAAGTCCCGAACCGAAACACCCTCATTCCCATGTGCTGCCTGACTCGTTAGCCGCCTCAGTCCCTTAGACCTATGCGGGTCTCCTCGCTCGCCCTCATCAACCGTTGCTGTTCGCTTTAGTTCAGCCGAGTACTGCCCGTAGGCTACCCTCTTGATATAAGCCCGAAAACTCCATGGGTGCTCCGGCATAACCCAATTTGTGAGTAGGTAGTTGACGGTTTCCTGCGCCGCGACGCGAAACGTCTCCCTCCGTTTGTGGCACACCTGGCAAACATATCCAGTGAGGCTGTCCAAGTCCGCGCTCGTTATCTCCGCTAGGCCCCACCGGGAAAGTACCAGAATCAGTTGCAGTGTGAGTTCATCGCCCCGCCCATCCTTATCGAAATACAGCCTCTGATGACGCGCGAAGAACGGTAGTGGCCCTTCGGGCAGCCGGCGCCACTCACGGAGCGCTTCCCTTGTCGCAAGCCGCCATCGCTTTGGATGTTCCAGCAAATGTTGTTTCGGTGTCTCTTCTTGCCCTACCACCAGCACACGATTGAAACGATACTCCGGCACGCCTTCTGGCGTGTTTTCCGCCAGCAGCGCTTGCCGATCGGGAATCTTGGCTACACCGAGCATAGGCGGCCAATCGCCGACGCTGTGCCGCGGGAAGAAGGTGACGGCTGAACGGCGAAGTTTGTAAGGGGGGAAGCGAACAAGAGTTCGGATCCCGAGTAGACAAAAAGGTCCTTTGACATCGCTCTTGTTGGCGAAGAATTCGCGGATCTTGCACCCTAGCCACCGGGCATCGAGCAATGCCGCCGAGATTCCGGCTTCGCCTCCCGCCTCCAACCTGTCGGAGGCCACGAATTTTTGAGAATGTCCCATTTCCGGACATTAACAGTATAGGTGCTAGCCAACAATCTGGGTCAGTAGCAGCTGGCAATCACCCACAACGGAGGTTCGTAAATGCAGCAATTGCTGACGATTGCGCAGTTCTCGAAAAGGTTGGGAATTAAACCCTCCACTACGCGGGCGTGGCTTTGGAAGCGGCGCATCGAGTTCATCAAGTTGGGGAGGTGCGTCCGCATTCACCCGAGCGAGGTGAACCGACTACTCCAACAAGGCAGGGTTCCGCACTCGAAGCAGGACTCCATAGTGCCAGAGAACTGAAATAAGAAACCCCCTGTTCCAGCCGGGGGCAAAGCGAAAGGACTATCAATGGCAGTTTCACACAGATTCACCCACGCAGCAACCGCGAAAGGGGAATGGGAAGAGACTGAGCGCGCCGGCCTAGCAAGAGCAACGACAACCGTGCTAAGGCTGATTCACAGGTGGGACCGCGGCTTCACCGCTCTGTGTTCCAAACACGTCGGATGGCGCGAGCATTTCTACTCAACCGCAGAACTGACCCAAGAAAACCTTTGCCTTCTACGATTGCTTGGCGCTCCAGACTCTTATTTCACCTTGAACACTCTTAGAACGCCAAAGCGCAACAACAGAACTGCTCTTTACCTCAATGCGGTGTGGGTTGATCTTGATCCACCGAAAGCAATGCAGCAGCTTGATTTCTGCGAGATAAAGGAGAAAGTCAAAGCGCGACAACAGGAAGCTCGATTCCCGGAATTTTCGTTTCTGATCGACAGTGGCCGTGGCGCATGGGCAATCATTCTGCTGACAGCAGAGGAGGACGCAACAAAACCGCAGATTGCCACTCCAGAGGCGAGGCGGCAACACGAGAAGGTCAATAGAGCGATGGCAGCATGGTTAGCTGACTTAGGCGCTGATGCTTCGGTGCATGATGCAGCCCGCGTTATTCGCCTCCCATTCTCAATCAATAGCAGGACCGGTCGGCCAGTAATCTATCACTTGCAACAAGGCCCATCTGGGCAAATCCCCACAAGCACACTGACGGGGCTTTCTTCGTATTTCCGGCTGGATCGAAGAGTGGCCAGCATCTTTCCTGCCAACCGTGCCTTTCAGCAGGCCGCTCGGAATTCGCACGGGTCTCGTCAGACGATCTCAACCCTCAATCCCAAGCGCAGCGAATGGGGACGACAAGGACAGAGAAGACGATTCCAGAAAGAATTGGCCGGGCTGCGCAATCTAGAACGCCTGCGGAGAGGCTTCTGCGAAGGCGAGCGCAGCAATGCCGTGTTCATTCAGAGTCTGCTGCTGCGTTTCCTGCGGCACGCCCAGGCGCAAGTCGAAACTCAGGCACTGATACTCGGCTCTCGCTGCCGCCCCCCGCTGCCGCAACAGAAGTGCCTCGCAATGGCTGCTGCTCCTCACACGGCCAAATACACTCGTTTCCCATGGACACGGCGCAAGATTCTCCGCGAGTTGGGCGTCACACCGGGCGAGCTGCACCAGATTCCACAGTGGAAGGTCAAACAGAAACGCTGCCCCGCGAACTCGGAGAAGAGAACCAGAAATAGGCGCGAGCTTGTGTTACGTGCAGCCCAGGAGAACGGTCCCTTGTCTCTGTCCCAGATGCAGTCACACCTGTGGGCGGCTGGATATAGCGTCTCGCGCGAGACGATCAACCGAGATTATGCCGCTTTAGGTATTTTGTGGAAAGCAAAGGCAGGCCGGAGAAAGAAGCAAAAAAACTGAGAATCTCTCTCTCCTCCCACGTTAGGGTTCCGTGTTGACAATTACGGAGTGGAGAAAGGGAGGTCACGTTTGTTTCAGACAGCCAAGTTTTCACCAGACCCTAGGCTGGCACTTTCAACCGGCTAAGCAGCGGTTCTGGCAACCGCTGTTCACCTGTAAGTGATTGTGAAGCAAAGCCAGAATCCGGAGCGATGACACGATGTTGACAGATAACAACACCTACGAGGTTCTGGACGCGGCAGAGTTAGCCCGAAGATGGCACGTGCCGGTTAGCTGGATTCGCGAGCAGACCAGAGAGCGAGCCACCGACCCGCTCCCTTGCGTTCGTCTCGGGCGATACGTGAGATTCGAATGGGAGAGTCCAAGGCTTGTGGCTTGGTGGGCAAAACGGCGGACGCAATGATCCGCCTCACCTATGCAAATTCTTCCGCTCCCTGCAGAGACTCTCGCCATCCTATCCATTTCTCCATTGACATCTAACGTAGCGGCACGTACGTTTGGGGCCATGGCAGCCAAAAAAAATCCAAATGCAGTTGCTCTCGGAAAGTTAGGCGGAAAGGCCAGGGCAGCCAGTTTGTCCGATGCCGAACGCAAAGCCTCGGCCAGCAAGGCGGGGAAAGCTCGCAGCAAAAAGCTGTCGGCCGCTGAGCGGTCCCGCATCGCAACGCTCGCAGTGCAGGCGCGAGAACGCAAACGTAAACGTCAACGAAAGGAGAAATCAGAGTGAGAAGAAAACGCCAACAGGCAGGAACGATCTATAAAGCTCGCGGCACCTGGTATGTGCGCTATTTCGAAGATCGTGTGATCGGCGGAGTGGTCAAGCACGTCCGCGTTGCCAAGCAAATCGCCGCCGTTACGACACGCGGCAAGCGTCCGCCCCGCTGCATCGAAGATCAGGCGTCGGCAATTGTCAAAGATGCTTGCGTCGCCAATTCGAGGCCGGAGCGGGTCCTAACAATCGGTGACTTTGTTGAGCAGGTCTACTTCCCGCATATCGAGCAATACAAGCGGCCATCTACCCGAAAGGGCTACCGCGATATCTGGGACGGGCATGTCGGCCCCCGTTGCTCCAGCGACTGGCTGAAAGATGTGCGGACCTACCACGTCCAAGGCTGGCTAGATTCGATGGGCAAGGCTGGCACTCTCGGGCGCAACAGTCTGAAGCATATCAAGTCGTTCATGAGTGCCATTTTCAAGCTGGCAAAGCAACAGGGCTATTACGGAGGGGAAAACCCCGTTCGAGACACCGCGATCAGCCCAAAGGCCACAGAACCCCAAGAAACCCATGCCTACGACCTGGACGAAATCCAAGCAATACTGCGCGTACTGCCTGAGACTGCCGGAACTGCGTTTGCGGTAGCCTCATTTGCCGGATTGCGTAGAAGCGAACTGCAGGGGTTGCTCTGGGAGAATTATCAGGACAGGCTTATCCGTGTGACCCAGGCTGTATGGGAGGGTCGCGTGACTGAACCCAAAACAAGGCGTAGTAAGGGCGCTGTGCCCGTTATAAAGCCACTGGCGCAACGGCTGGAGTTGTACCGGATGCGCTGCGGAAATCCTCAAAACGGTCCGATGTTCAGGAATCAAGCCGGGAAGCCGATGAACCTGAACAATCTCCTGCACCGCGAAATTCTGCCTGCCTTGAATCGTTGCAAGCACTGCCTCAAGAGGGCTGACAATCACATGAAGGCAGACCACGACTTCGAGCAGGATGAGTCCGTACCGCGATGGCATGGCTGGCACGCTGCTCGCCGTGGGCTTGGCAGCAACCTCTACGCTCTCGGCGTCTCAGACAAAGTGATCCAGGACATTTTGAGACACGCGAACGTGAGCACCACCAATACGTACTACATCAAGACGGCGTCTGCACAGGTCACGGACGCGATGGAAAAATTGGAGCGGGCGCTACCCGATTCCTTAACTGTCAACTAAGTGTCAACAGAATCCCGAAATCGCCCGACACCCTCTGTTGGAAAACCTAGCGATTTCTGACAGTTAGAGTGGAGGCCCTGGGCAGAGTCGAACTGCCGACCAACGGTTTAGGAAACCGCTGCTCTATCCATCTGAGCTACAGGGCCGTTGCCGGTAAGCCGATTATCTCACGTCATTTTCCGGGAGGTAACATGGCGAGGAGACCGCAGCCGTGAGCACTGTCTGAGATTTCAGACAGCACCCAGCCGTCTTAGTCGCTCCCTTTCGGCAGCGCCAGACCGTATAATCGAATTCTCCTTTCATGAGTTACCAGGTTCTCGCGCGCAAATACCGGCCCCAGAAATTTTCCCAGGTGATCGGGCAGGACCACGTCACCCGCACCCTGAAGAATGCCATCGAGCAGGGTCGCATCGCGCATGGCTACATCTTCAGCGGGCACCGCGGGATCGGCAAGACGACCATCGCGCGCATTCTGGCGATGGCGCTGAATTGCCAGTCGCAAGACCATCCCGTGCCCGAGCCCTGCGGCGTTTGCGACTCCTGCCGCGAGATCCGCGCCGGCAATTCGGTCGACGTGATCGAGATCGACGCAGCCACCAATCGCGGCATCGACGAGATTCGCGAATTGCGCGAGGCGGCGCGTTACCGGCCAGCGCGGGACCGCTTCAAGATCTACATTCTCGACGAAGCGCACCAGATCACCGACGCAGCCTTTAATGCTCTGTTGAAGACGCTGGAAGAGCCGCCTAGCCACATCGTATTCATGATGGCCACGACCCAGCCGGAAGATATTCCGCAAACCATCCGCTCGCGTTGCCAGCACTTCAGCTTTCACGCCGTGCGCTTCGACGACATCGTCCAGCAACTGCGCGACATTGCTAAGCAAGAGGGAATCGCGGCCGATGATAACGCGCTGGCTATGCTGGCCGAGGTGGGCGACGGCTCCATGCGCGATGCGCTGAGCATCATGGATCAGGCCATTGCCTGCTGTGGCACAACACTGAGCGGTGACTTGGTGCGTGGGCTGGTGGGAACGGTGACGTCCGATGTGCTCGAAGATGTGATGGACGCAGTGGCGCGCAATTCCAGCGAAGATGTTCTACGGACGATTGACCGTCTGCTGGTAGAGGGCCAGAGCCCTCAGCACTTCGCCCGTCAGATGCTGCGCTTTCTGCGCAATGCGCTCGTCGCTAAGGTAGCGGGCAGCGACTCACAGGTGCTGCAGATCTCCAGCGATGAGCGGGCACGCGTGTCGCGCGTGGCCGAGCGTTTCGGCGAAGAAGATCTTTCGCGTTTCATGCAGATCATGCTTCGCACGCACAGCGAGCTAGGTTACAAGCAGGAGCAGCGGTTTCTTCTTGAGTTGGGGCTGCTCAAGCTGGTACACGCGCAGCGACTGTTGCCGTTGGAGGAGTTGCTGAGCGGAGATGTCGTGCGAGGGAAGACCGGCGGCTCGGGAACGGCGACGCGATCGGCAGCGAGTTCAACACGTCCGACGGCTTCGGCGGCGCGAACGAGCGTCAGGAGTTCGGCTGAGAGTTCGGCATCGGGTAGCGCAGTGTCGCCCTTCGTGCGCCCATCACCTTTCGAGGCCGACCGCAGTCGCAAGAGCGAGCCGAAAGCGAAAGCTGAGACGAGCGCAACGACTCCCGCACCTCTCGCGGGAGTTGTGACGACATTATCTCCCGTAGCCAGCTTTGCGATAGAGCCTCACGCAGAGAGCGCTGTAGCGACGGCTGTGGCCGTCGAGCCAGAACCTCTGTCGTCGCAAGCCAACGGCGAGATCACTGCGGAATCGGCGCGCAATGTCGTGCTAGCGAAGCTGGAGGATGCTGGACAGCACGTGCTGGCTCATAACCTTGAAGAAGGCGAATGGTCCGTGCGCGGTTCTGAAGTCACGGTCAAGGTGGGCATGTCGCAGGTGCTCATCGATATCGCTCTCGGTGCAGAGCCCAAGCGCCTTATTCAAGCCGCTCTCGCCAAGCTCTCGGACCGGCCGCCGAAGTTCAAGATAGTGAGCGGCGCGACGGTGGCGGCAAGCAAGCCGGCAGCTCCTCGGCCGACGAATGGAGTGGGCGCTCGCAGCCGTGCGCAGGCTGATCCTGTGGTACAGCGCATGCAGGAAAAGTTCGGCGCCGAGATTCGCACCGTGATCGATCAGAAGGATCGAGGATGAGAGTTTCGGATGTTTGAGTTTCGAGTTGGTGTTCGGGTAGTGCGGACCTTTTAGGTCCGCGTTAAAGCTGCCATCGTAACATCCAAGCCGGCTTTAGCCGGCGGCACGATTTTCTTGGGGTTGGCAAGGGCGCAAGCCCTGAGGCAATACATGGGTGGATTCAACTTGCAAGACATGCTGGCGCAGGCGCGGCAGCAGGCGGAAAAGCTGCAGGAGAAGATGCAGCAGATCACCATTGAAGCCTCCTCCGGCGGCGGCAGCGTGACCGTCAGGATGAGCGGCCAGAAGCAACTCCTGAGCATCGCGATCGAGCCGGAGGTCGTGAAGTCGGGCGATATTGAGATGCTGCAGGATCTTGTAATCGCCGCTGTCAACGAAGCGGCGCGCAAGGTGGATGAGGCGCTGAAATCCAGCCTGGGAGGGATGCTCGGCGGCATGGGTCTGCCGGGAATGTGAGGCGTTCTCCCTGGGCCAACGCTCAGAGGTTTTTTCTTACCACGGAGGTCACGGAGAGCACGGAGAAACGAAATTGTTTTTCTCCGTGCTCTCCGTGTTCTCCGTGGTGAAAAGAATTCTGCCGTATGACGGGAGGCCGGAATAGTGTCCAGATTTGCCGAGCCCATGGCTCGACTGATTGAAGAGCTGAAGAAGCTGCCCGGCGTCGGCGGTAAGACGGCGCAGCGCTTCGCGTTTCACATCCTGCGCGCCAGCGATGAGGACGCCGAATTGCTGGCTTCCACGATTCGCGAGGTGAAAGCCTCGCTCCGTCTTTGCTCCATCTGCAACAACATCACCGATGTCGATCCCTGCACCTACTGCACGAGCGCCACGCGTAATCAGCGGCTTGTGTGCGTGCTCGAAGAACCGACCAACATTGCCGCCATTGAGAAAACGCGCCACTATAACGGCGTCTATCACGTGCTGCATGGAGCGCTCTCGCCGCTGCATGGAGTCGGGCCGGAGCAGTTGCGCATTACGAATCTCGAGCGGCGGGTAGAGTCAGGCAGCGTCGATGAACTTATCCTTGCCACCAATCCCACCATCGAAGGCGAGGCTACAGCGACGTATATTTCCCGCTTGTTCAAGTCGTCAGGAGTGAAGGTGACCCGCATCGCCACCGGCGTTCCCGTCGGAAGCGACATTGAGTATGCCGACGAAGTCACCATGCAAAAGGCGATGGAAGGCAGAAGGGAACTCTAGGAAGGCCGCAGTTCGCTATTCGCCTTTCACTCTTTGATTGTCCGTATAAGGCTGTTGTTCGCACCGAGCCAAATCATTTCTGTCCCGCTGTCGCGTGTGCTTTCGCCAGGTATCCGTTAATCGCATCTTCCCACTCTTTGCCCGCCTTCTTGTCTCCGTCCGCGAAGTGCTGCACGTGCTCGTTGGCTTCGGGCAACAGCGCGGTGCGCTCATAGACCACATCCACTCCGGTCTGCTGCGCGCTTTCGCGTGTCAGATGAATCTCGATCAGCGTAACCATGGCATCGTTCAGCACGTAGGCATATTGGATATGTCCGGCGGCAAGATCGAAAGCCGTATTGACCCAGATGCTGGAGTGATGCGGATGTTCCACGCGAAAGACCATCCCCGGCTGATCGCGCGCCGGCGTCGGATAAACGAACTGCGGATCCCAGTCGGGCGACCACTTGCGCTCCTCATGGGCGCCAAATAGGGGCGCGGTCTGCTCGAAGGGCGCATTCGCCGTGAACTGGAACTCCACGCGTGTGTGCGCCAGTTCCGCCGATGCCTTGGAATCCTGGCAGGAAAGGGAAGTGGTTGCGAGCAGAGTTGTGCCCA
>JBARGS010000229.1:0-3071 GCA_049798495.1 Candidatus Korobacteraceae bacterium
AAATCCGTGTTTCGGTTGCGACACAGTCTCTGAAGGCCTCCTCGGGATGACAACAACAAGCGAGTCGCAACGGCGCAGCTGAACAGGCTGCGCCCCTTCAAAAGCGCATGAAATCGACTTTTTCCGCAGCCTGTAAAGCCGAGCCCCTTCTAACCACTATCCACCATCCACTGCTTTTTCAGTCCTTGGCCATCGCGTAATATCCCTGGCGTGCCTGCACCTTGTAATCGCCCTTGGGATGGATCTGGATCTTGCGATAAGAGCCGTCGAGCTTGGTATTGTTGGGCGTGTAGCCGAGGTTGTATTGGCTTCTCAACTCAGCCTGGATCTGGTCGAACGCCTGCTTCAATTTGTCCTGCTTATTGCCGACTTCGATCACGCGGCCGCCGGTCTGTTCCGCCAGCTTCTTCATGTCGTAATCGCCGCTGTAGCCAAAGCCGCCGTAGAATCCGCGGTCGGCAATGAGGATCACGTAGCAGATGGTATCGGCCTTCTGCGCCGCCTCAATCGCATCTTGAATCTTCAGACGGCTGCCCTGATCCTCGCCATCGGTGAAGATGATCATGGCCTTGCGTCCGACTTCGTTCTTCAGCTTCTCATTGGCGCCCAGGTAAATCGCGTCGTAGAGCAGCGTCCCACGCGGCGTCGTGGGAATGGGGCCGCCGCCGAGTCCCGGCGGACCGCCGCCCATGCCGGCATTAATCTGCATCTTGTTCAACGCCCGAGTCAGCTCGCGGACATTGTTGGTAAAGTCCTGGTCGAGATCGACATCAACGTCAAAGTTGATAACGAACGCCAGGTCTTTGTCGCGCAGCACGGCCCGCAGAAACTCGGCACAGGCTTCCTGCTCAATCTCCAGCACCCGCGTCTGGCTGGCGCTGGTATCGATCATGATGCCCAGCGTCAACGGCTGATTCGATTCAGCGGAGAAGTATTTGATAGTCTGCGGCTTGCCATCTTCGAGGACCTGAAAATCGTCCTTGGTAAGATTCGGGATCAACATGCCATGCTTGTCCTTCACGTTGAAGAACAAGTTGACCACGTTGACCTCGGCCTTGAAGGTCTGCAGCGACTCGTCGTTGGAGGGCGGTTGGGTCTGCTGCTGGTCCTGCGATGGTGCTGGCGCGGGGGGATTCTGCGACTGCGCGGCCAGACCCAGGCTGAATCCCAGGGTCAGGCAGACGAGGGGGACGATCTGGCGAAACCGGCTGAACGGCATAGCTTTTTTCCTATCGGATGCATCCATTGTAGTGCACGCTCAGAGAATCAGCGACGAAAGCTGCCGAAGCGCCCGGCTGCGGTTATACTGAGCAGAGTTCTGGCAACCCCGGAGACGACAGAAACCGATGTTCAATCGCCGATTGAGCTCTTGGATCCGAGGCGCCTTCTTGGCGGCGCTTCTTACCCTTGCTGCAACTTATGCTCTGCCCCAGGAGCAAAAGCTGCCGGACGCCCCCGCACCGCAGAACAATGCCCCAGCCCCGAACGTTAATGTGCCGCCTCCAGGCGCGCCCGACAATCAAGGTGCTTCCCCGTCCGGTGCAAACCCGGAGCAACCTGCGAATACTCCCTATACCGGCCAGCAACCGGCGTCCGGACAAACCAACCCCGAGCCGCCTCCTCCCGGCTCGCAGGAGATCAAGACGGTTCCGTCAGGCAGCGTGCCGAACGAGAGTGGGAGCGGACGTGATGAGCTGCTGACGTTAACGAAAACGGTCAGCTTCGTCGTGGTTCCGGTGACAGTCAAAGAAGAAGGCAAGCTAGTGGACGGGTTGCTCGCGAAGGACTTCACCATCTACGAAGATGGGGTTTTGCAGAATCTCACGTTCTTCACCAGTGATGTCTTCCCGCTGTCGGCAGCATTAGTCATCGATCAGGGGCTGCCTGAGCCGGTGCTGCGCAAGGTCAACCAGACGTTCGCGGCCCTGGGTGGCGCCTTCGGTCCGTTCGACGAGGTTTCGGTCTTCACCTACGGCAACACGGTGAACAAACGCCAGGACTTCGGCAACTCCACCCGCATGCAACTGGCGCTGCAACGCCTTCGCGACGAGACCGGAGCCAATGCCGGCGCGTCGGTGGTGGGCGGCCCATTTGGTTCGGGACCGCAGACGAACAGCAAGCCCATGCCGGGTACGAACCCGGTGATCACACCGGCTCCCGAATATCACGTTCTGAACGATGCCATTCTGGCGGCTGCGCAGGATCTCGCTCGTCGCTCGCCGACCAGCCGCAAGATCATCTTCGTCATCAGTGACGGTCAGGAATACGGCAGCCGCGCCAGCTATGCCCAGGTTCTGAAGGTGCTCCTGACCGACGGAATTGCGGTGTATGCCATTGGCGTGAATACTGCCGCCATGCCGGTCTATAACAAAGTTGCCAAGGCGCGTATCCCCGGCTTCGGTTATAGCAACGTTCTGCCGCGATACACCAATGCGACCGGCGGCGACGTGCTCGACGAGTTCTCCAAGGACTCGATCGAGAGCGCCTACCAGCGCATCACTCTCGAAGCTCGCAACCAGTACACTCTCGGCTATAACACCGCGCAGAAGCCCTCGAGCAACTATCGCGACATTGAAGTGCGGGTTAAGCGTCCAGGGTTGGAAGTCTTCGCCAAGCACGGGTATTATCCACTGCCTCCGCAGCGCGAGCCGACACCGGCCAGCACAGAACCCGCACCGGGTGCGACCCCGCCGCCACCGGGGAACTAGCTGCGGGCTTCGAGCCGCGAGCTCCGAGCTTAGGGCTTCGAAACAAATTTTGACTCCAATCGATTTTTCCCACAAAGCAATGAGCCGCCTTGATCCGTAAAAGGATCGTGGCGGCCCAAACTTGCGAGTTGTGCGTCAGTGTCTCTGGAAAATTCGCTTTTAGCTCAGAGCTCGTGGCCAGAAGCCATCTCATAAATCGCTTTGTATCAGGGCATGTCTTCAGACGTGCCGGAGCCGATAGTTTATAGGTCGGCTTCAGCCCCCGCGGAACCTTAGATTTTGCAGGGGCTAAAAGCCCTGGCTGTTTACCGCGACTTGTTCGGCACGACTAAAGGTCGTGCCCTGATACGAACCGGAATGATT
>JBARGS010000230.1:0-7492 GCA_049798495.1 Candidatus Korobacteraceae bacterium
GTCAGCGCCTAGGAGCAGGCGTGACCGTTCGCAAATACCTGATCCTTCTGGCGGTCGTGATCTTCGGATCGAGTGGCAACGTTTGCCTCGCCCGCGGCATGCGGGACTTCGGAGCCGTGACCCGGGCAAACTGGCCGGCGCTGCTCGGCGCAATGGCGAGTCCATGGATCGTCACCGGCATCGGCCTGCTGATTATTTTCTTCGCCAGCTATCTCACGGCTCTTTCCTGGGCCGATCTCACCTATGTGCTGCCGGCTACCGCCCTCAGCTACGTGCTGATGGCGCTGCTGGCAAGAGTATTCCTGCAGGAGAGCGTCACGCTGGCGCATTGGCTGGGAATTGTGCTGATTACCATCGGCGTGGGATTCGTCGCTACCGGACCCTCACGAACGGTGGTGCCGCATCCTCGTGAGGCGAAAGAGCGTGCACCGCGACAGACTGCCGGAATTGCACTGACCAGGAGCGACGCATGACCAACGCGGCCACATGGGCGGGAATCTCCTCGATCGTGGTTACCTCCACAGCGGGCGACGTGCTGCAATCGCGCGCGATGAAGCAGATCGGCGACCTGGGCATCATTCGCCGGTCGCGCGGGCTCATGCAAGTTGTCCTTCGCGTCGCCAGTAGCCCGGGCTTCATGTTGGGATTGTTGTTCATGGCTCTGGCCTTCTTCAGCCTGCTGGTCACGCTCTCCTGGGGCAACGTAAGCGTTGTCGGCCCCGCGTCGGCGTCGCTGACCTTCATCGCCAACGCCTTCGCGGCAAAATTCTTCTTGAAGGAGCGGGTTGATCATCGGCGCTGGATGGCTGCGTTGTTCGTGGCCGGTGGAGTCGCGCTGTTGGCGCGATAGGACAGCCGTTGGCACTTGGCATTTGGCACTTGGCACTTGGCAGTTAACACATTTCCAGGACCAAGACTTGTGCTAGCAACTGCTCACATGAAATTAACATCTGGTAGAACCTGAGCGGCGCGAGCCGTAGCCTTTGCTAAATGCCAACTGCCAATTGCTAATTGCGACTATGAGAAAGCTTGCCCTCGCATCGATTACATTGCTATTGCTTGCCGCTTGCTCATCTAACAAACCGGCGAGCGAAACCAAAACGCCGCCGCCCAAGCAACCTGAATACGAAACCGGACGCGTCGCATTCCAGAAGATGTATCTTTCTGCGCGTGGCTGGGCGGGCGACGCCACCCCATTCCGGCTGCAATCGCAGTTCACGGCGGACGCCCCCACCAGCGAAGGAAAAGCCGGCCTGTGGAGGGCCTCGTTCGCCTCGCCGTCCAAGCGGATGATGAAGATGTTTATATGGTCCGGGCTAGTTGGTCCTGACGCCCCAGAGCAAGGTGTCACCTTCTCCGCCGAGGACACTTGGAACCCGAGCAATACTTCCACGCAAGCCTTCAATATAGGATTTCTGAAGACCGACAGCGATGCGGCTTACGAGATCGCCCAAAAAAACGGGGGCGACAAGCTTACGAAGAAGGATCCAAAGCAGCCGGTCTTTTTCGTTCTCGATTGGGACGCCTCAAAAAACCAACTGCTCTGGCACGTGATTTATGGCAGCAGTCAGGATGAAGCCAAGCTGCGGATCGCGATCAATGCTACGACAGGTGAGTTTCTGCGGGTCGAGAAATAGCGGCCCAACGTTGGACATGATGCCAATACGGCGGCCACAGCTTCCACGGGCCTGGACCTTCGCACGGCTCCCAGCTACTTGCCTGACTTCGGCGCCTTCCAGCCCGTCCACACCGGAATGCCCTTATCATCGCGCAGCGTAAACGTGTTGCTGCCAACCGTGATTTCGCGGGCGAGAAGGACCTCCTCGGTGGTGTTGGGAGCTCTGCACCCGGTCACGTCAATCTGATCGCCCTTGTTGAAGGACACTTCAATCTCTTTCAGGAAGTCGCCCGGGCCTACGTAAACCAGAATCGTCTTCGTGTCGGTCTTCACCGCAAGATTCGTTCCAGCCAAGTCACCCGGAACGTCGCGGATGTCCTCAATAACGCCCTTTACTTTAACTTCATTCGCGATGTCGTACTTTGGACCACTCTTGGCTGTACCTTGGGCCAGCGCCAGCGGAAGTGCCAGCGCCATGAGAATGGCGGCTAAAAGGACTTTCGACCAAGTTTTGGAATTCATCGTTGGTACCTCCTCACAGCAAACAGATCCCTCCAGATCGAACAAGGGAGCTCTGGAAGACTGACTCTGCTGCGACCCTTGTACAGTAGCGCGTGCGACAAGCCTTCCCTGAAGGACCGCCGTGGGCCGGGGCGAACGCCTATGGTTGCCATTGCCCGGCGATGCCATATTGCGCCCAAATCCTGCGCTGCTGCAAGCTTAAACGTAACTCTGTACAGCACTTGCCGCAGTGCGTGAAATCACAAGTCGGAGTGATTTGTGACATGGGGCCTGCTCAGAGACCAGAAATCCGACCAGCAGCGAACGCATTTTCGCGAGGAAAACTTACCCTGCTTATAGCGCTTTCGTGTCATAATCGTGCCACCGCTCCCATTTCGAGTCCACTGCAAATGGATACCGTCCTACACGCACCGGCCATCATGCCCCGGCTATCGTCCCGGCTCCGCACCACGGGACTGAAGCAGCAAGATTTGCGGGTGGAGCGTGTTCTAGCCGTTTCGCGCCTGTTGCTAGCACTAACGTCGTTAACAGCATGGCTGATCTATCTTGGCGGGATCGCAACCCATCATGGTGTTGCGCTGTTCCTGCTTCTGGCATACTCGGTGGCCAGCCTTGCTCTGCTGGTCCGACTGGAGATGGGCGGTGAGCCGAGTCCCAGCTTCGTAGTTGCGGCACAAGTTAACGATGTGGCATGGCCGGCGTTGCTATGCCTGTTTGCTGCTGCGCCTAACAGCGTCTTCTTCATGCTTTTCCTGTTTGCCATCATTGCAGCTGCGTTCCGCTGGGGTTTCGTCGAAACAATGACCACCGCCCTGGTGTGTGCCGCCCTGCTTTTCCTGCAGGCGATCGCCGAAGCACGCGGACCGTCGCTTTTGCATAATCTCTTCCTCACTCCGGTTGCACCGGCACAACTTTTCACGCGCTGCGGATTCGTCGTGTTGGCTGGTGGCCTCCTGGGATTCCTGGCGGAGACCGAGAAGGAACTCCGGGCCGAAATCGCGCTTACGAATCGCCTCCTATCTTTGGCGCAGGTCGGTAATCGGTTTGCCGGGGTGCTGCAAAACATACTCCTCGAACTAGCACAAGTCTTCGAAGGCGGACTGGTCTGCGAGGTCGTCGCGCAGAGCAGCACTGGGCGAGCCTTCCGCTGGGAGGTACCACCCTCAACCCATCCCAGCATTCAGCTGAAGGAAATCGCTCCCGCTGACCAAAACACGGAAATAATGAGGGATTATCCCCACACGTTTTTTCTGAAGCGGGACACAAAGACGGGTCGCGGTTCCATCACAGCTTTGGATGAGGAGGGGCGCAGGTTGGAGACGGGGCAGGTGAAGCACCTGGAAATGCCGGTTCCGGGCGCGGCCTCCATCCTGGTGATCAGCCATGAGATGGGGCGCGACTGGTATGGGCGCTTCATCTTGCTCAATGCCAAGCTGGGATTTCAGCGGGAGCATGAACTGCGTTTCGCACAGAATGTGATGCGACAGCTGGCACCCGCGATTTATTCGGTTTACCTCTTCCAGGCGTTTCGTTCGCGCGCAGGAGTTACCGAGCGGGCACGTGTGGCCCGTGAGCTACACGATACCGCCATTCAGTCGTTGATCAGTATTGAAATGCAAGTGGATGTTCTTCGCCGGCGAGCCAGCGACGATTCGCAGCTGACTTCCGAGTTAGCCCGCATTCAGGATCTGCTCCGGCTTGAAGTCCTGAACCTCCGCGAGCTGATGCAAACCATGCGTCCTATCGATATTGGGCCACATCAATTCCTTGACTTTATCGCCGAACTCGTGGAACGCTTCTCCAGAGACACCGGCATCGCCGTGCGCTTCATTTCGGAATTGCAGGAAGTTACCCTTCCGGCGGCTACTTGCCGCGAGCTGGTCAGGATGGTGCAGGAAAGCCTGGTCAATATTCGCAAGCACAGCGGCGCGCGGTCGGCGGTGGTGCGTTTCGGCTCACAGGACGGTCTGTGGAAGCTGGTAATCAACGATGACGGAAACGGTTTTCCGTTTGCAGGACGCTTCGCTCTCAGGGAACTCGATAGCTTGCGCCGGGGGCCGGCGGTCATCAAGGAACGAGTGCGCGCTGTGGGGGGAGACATGACAATCGAATCTACGCCGGGCCACGGGTCGAGGTTGGAAATTACCATTCCCCAGAAAGGATACGAAACTTATGGATAAGAAGGAGCCGTCTGTGCGCATTGTCATTGCCGATGATCACACCATTTTCCGTGATGGCTTGCGCCGCTTGCTGGAAGCCGAGCCGGAGTTGGAAGTGGTGGGTGAGGCAGCCGACGGCACCGAGGCCGTCGCCCAAACCCGGGAACTACAGCCTGACATTCTTTTGCTTGACCTGGCAATGCCCCGCGTTCCTGGTATGGATGCATTGCGCGAATTGTCCTCGAACGACAATGGCCTGCGTACCAAGATTATCGTGCTGACTGCGGCAGTAGAACGGTTGGAGATCGTACAGGCGTTGCAATTTGGCGCTCGTGGCGTGGTGATGAAGGAAGCAGCCACCCAGTTGCTGATGAAAGCCATCCGCACCGTGATGGCTGGGCAGTACTGGATCGGCCGCGAGGCGGTGGGCGACATTGTGGATTTCATGCGCACCAATCCGTCCGGCGAAAAGCCTCCTCGCAATTACGGGTTGACCAAGCGTGAGATGGACATCCTCACCACGATTGTGGCCGGATTGAGCAACAAGGAGATCGCGCGCAAATTCTCCCTTAGCGAGGACACGGTGAAGCATCACCTGACCAACATTTTCGACAAGGTAGGAGTTGCCAGCCGGCTGGAGCTTGCGTTGTTCGCTATCAACAATCGGCTTACCGATCCGCCAAGTTCAAACTGAAGCGGCGTGGCCGGATGCTGCAGACAAACAAAAAGGCGGGCCACAATGGACCCGCCCAATCACAACTCAGGTGAGCGCCTTCATCCCACGGGTACGGTGCTGAGCACTTGCTCGCGAACTTCAGCATCTTCTTTGACCTCGTCCCGCGTGGCTGGCAGCGCGATGCTCAGCAGTTCCTCAATCGTCTTCACATAGTGCAGATTCAGTCCCTGCAGCTGTTCCGGCGTCAAGTCTTCCTGCACGTTCTGCTGATTGTCGGCCGGCAGGATAATGTCGGTCACACCGGCGCGCTTCGCGGCCAGCGCCTTCTCTTTAATGCCGCCAATGGGCAGCACGTTCCCGCTCAGCGTGATCTCGCCGGTCATCGCCGTTAGGGGGCGCACCGGCTTGTCGGTGAGCAGCGAAACCAGCGCCGTCACCATAGTCACACCTGCCGATGGACCATCCTTCGGAATCGCTCCCGCCGGAACATGGATGTGGATGTCGTGCCCAGCGAAGAACTCTTCGTCGATATCCAGCTTCTTGGCATTGGACCGCACCCACGTCAGCGCTGCCTGCATGGACTCCTGCATCACCTGCCCGAGTTGTCCGGTCATGGTAAAGCCGCCCTTACCCTTCATCTTGTTGGCTTCGACGAAGAGCACGTCGCCGCCGGTCGGCGTCCACGCCAGCCCTACGGCCACGCCGGCGCGTTTGGTGCGCTCGGCGATCTCGCCTTCGGTACGGATCTTCATGCCGCCCAGCATGTCGTGATGCTGCACCAGTTCCGTCGTCACCGTCAGCTTATCGGTCTTGCCTTCGGCGATGCGGCGCGCCTGCTTGCGGCAGATCGTGCCGATGGTCCGCTCCAGGTTGCGCACGCCTGCTTCCCGGGTGTAGTGGCGAATAATGAAGCGAATCGTCTCCTCGGGAAACTCGATCTGGTTGCCGTTGATTCCGTTCTCCTCGATCTGCCGCGGGATCAAGTACTGGAACGCGATGTGGACCTTCTCCTCCTCGGTATAGCCTTGCAGCTCGATGATCTCCATGCGGTCACGCAGCGGCTCCGCAACGGGATCGAGCATGTTCGCGGTCGTGATGAACAGCACCTTCGACAAATCGAACGGCACATCGAGGTAGTTGTCGCGGAAGCTGAAGTTCTGCTCAGGATCGAGCGCCTCCAGCAGCGCCGACCCCGGATCACCACGGAAGTCGCGGCCCACCTTGTCGATCTCGTCGAGCATGAAGACCGGATCGTTGGTCTCGGCCCGGCGAATGCCCTGCATGATCTGCCCCGGCAAGGCGCCGATGTAGGTCCGGCGATGTCCGCGAATTTCGGCTTCGTCATGTACGCCGCCCAGCGAGAGGCGAACGAACTTGCGGCCTAACGCCCGCGCGATCGACTTGCCGAGCGAGGTCTTGCCCACACCCGGAGGTCCGACGAAGCACAGAATCGGCCCTTTCATGCTCGGCTTCAGCCGCCGAACGGAAAGATAGTCGAGAATACGGTTCTTCACCTTCTCCAGGTCGTAGTGATCGGAGTCGAGGATCTCCTTGGCCTTCGGGATATCGACTTCTACGCCCGAAGACTTCTGCCACGGCAGAACTGCCAGCCACTCGATATAGTTGCGCGTGAGGCCGTAATCGGCCGCCATGGGCGACATACGCGCCAACCGGCCCAGTTCCTTCAGCGCCTCCTTCTTGACCTCGTCGGGCATGCCGGCTGCTTCAATCTTCTGCCGCAGTTCCTCGGCGTCGCGCGTGGTCTCATCCTGTTCGCCCAGTTCCTTCTGGATGGCCTTCATCTGCTCGCGCAAGTAGTACTCGCGCTGCGTCTGCTGCACCCGGTCCTGCACTTCGCTCTGGATCTTGTTGCGCAGTTGCTGGACTTCCAACTCCTTGGCCAGGTGCTGATTGATCTTCTCCAGCCGGATGTGAACGTCGGGTGTCTCCAGAACCTCTTGCTTATCGCGAGTCGACAGAGAGGGCAGCGAGGAAGCAATGAAGTCGACCATGCGCCCGGCATCTTCGATATTGCCGGCAACCGTCGACAGCTCGTCCGACAATGTAGGGGATCCGGCAACGATCTGCTGGAACAGGGTCAGCACATTTCGCTGTAACGCTTCAATCTCGGAATTCTTGGGGGCGGGGACCTCGGGAATCGACTCGACCGTTGCCCGCATGAACGGCGTCAATTGGGCATACTCCGCCACCTTTACACGCTCCAAGCCTTCCGCAAAGACGAACAGGCTTTGATTGGGCATGCGCACAACCTTATGGACTACGGCCAGGCTGCCCACGGCGAACAGATCTGTGGGCTGCGGCGTGTCCACTCGCGCCTCACGCTGAGCCACCACAACAATTGTCTTGTCTTCCCCCAAAGAGTTGATCAACTGCACCGAACTTTCGCGTCCCACGGTCAACGGCAGCACAGCGTGAGGAAACAACACTGTGTCGCGAACCGGCAGCACCGGGAGCGTCCGAGCGCCTTCGGAATCGTCACGAAGTTCCGGGTCAACC
>JBARGS010000231.1:0-19247 GCA_049798495.1 Candidatus Korobacteraceae bacterium
GGTTCTTCTTCATCAATGAGCAACTGCTGCGCTTCCTGAACCTCCGTTATCCGCGCGATTACAACACCGTGCCCCGACTTTGGTTCTGGCTGTTTCACCTGGTGTGGCTGTTTCCCTGGAGCGTTTACTTCCCGGTGGTGGCGAAGCTGTCATACCGTCCGCTGGATCGCGCCGGTCGCACGCGCCTGCTGGCGCTTTGCTGGATCGGATTCGTACTGGTTTTCTTTACGTTCTCGACGACGCAGGAGTATTACTCGATGCCGGTTTATCCGGCGATGGCTCTGCTGCTGGGTTGTGCGATGGCAATGGGCGGCGCGTGGATCCGTCGTGGGACGCGCGTTCTGAGCGCGATTATGGCGGTCTGTGCGGCAGCAGCGATCACGATCCTGATTCTGGATCGGAACGTGCCAACGCCGGGAGACATCTTCAACGCCCTGGCTTTGCATCCGTCAGCTTATACCCTTTCGCTCGGACACATGGAGGAACTCACGTTGCAGTCATTCGCCTACCTGCGAATGCCGTTGCTGGTGGCAACAATTGCGTTCGCGATCGGCGCCTTGGGCACATTTCGCTGGCTGGGCCAAAAAGCCTTCCTGTGTGCCGCGCTGATGATGGTCCTGTTTTTCCAGGCCGCGCGGATGGCGCAAGTGACCTTCGATCCCTATCTGTCGTCGCGACCTCTGGCCGAGGCGCTGCTGCATGCGCCGCAAGGCGAGCTTATCGTCGACCGTCACTACTATGCGTTCTCGTCGGTTTTCTTTTACACGAACCGCCCGGCTCTGCTGTTGAATGGCCGCATTCTGAATTTGTCGTACGGTTCTTATGCTCCGGGCGCGTCTGACGTCTTCATCGATGACGCGCGATTGAAGGAACTTTGGTCTTCCGCGAACCGATATTACATGGTGGGATTTGACTCGACATTGCCGCGCCTGGAAGGCCTTGTCGGGCGAGAGAAGCTGAACATCGTCGCCGAGAGCGGTGGCAAGTTCCTGTTGAGCAATATTGCGGTTCCGGGATCGGTCCTGCCGGGCGAGAGTTCGCGGCTTCAACCGCCGCGGGCGCATTCCGGAAATTTCTTTCCGTCCATGGCACGGCGACACGAGTTTCGGTGGCGCCGACCCCGTATCCAATCAGATTCATATAACTTTTCAAATAAACTGGGCTTCATAAATCCTGCAGCCGCGCAGCAAACCCGGTATATTCTTTCAGGAAGTACCGTGTTTACAGCAAACCGAGCCGATGAAGGTGGCTTCCTGCGTGATCGTGTAGCGCTTGCCACGCTTCCAAGCGACGGCAGCAGCGTTCCAGTAGCCTCGCTACACTGTATGAGCCCTGAGGAGGATGCATGAGAATTGCAGTGCTGGGAGGAGATGGTTACTGCGGATGGGCAACCGCGTTGTATTTGTCCCAGAAGGGACACGATGTCGCCATCGTGGATAACTTCATCCGCCGTCAATGGGACTTCGATCTCGGCGTGCAGACGCTGACGCCAATTCGTTCCCTCGGCGACCGGCTGCAGGTGTGGAAAAACCTCACCGGCAAAGTGATTGAAGTGTTCGTGGGCGACATGACCGACTACGCGTTTTTCTCGGCCCATCTCCGCGACTTCGAGCCCGACACCGTAATCCATTTCGCCGAGCAGCGTTCGGCGCCGTATTCCATGATCGACCGCGAGCACGCGACGTTTACTCAGGTCAATAACCTGGTAGGGACGCTGAATCTGCTGTTCGCCCTGCGCGAGCACAAGTCCGACTGCCACCTGGTGAAGCTGGGCACCATGGGCGAGTACGGTACGCCCAATATCGACATCGAAGAAGGTTATCTGCGCGTCGAACACAACGGCCGCAGCGATATGCTCCCCTATCCCAAGCAGCCCGGCTCGTTCTATCACCTGTCCAAGGTCCACGACAGCCACAACATCATGTTCTGCTGCAAAGCCTGGGGACTTCGGGCCACGGACCTGAATCAAGGCGTCGTTTACGGGACCACGACGGACGAGACGGCCCTCGATGAAGCCCTGATCAACCGCTTCGATTACGACGAGATCTTCGGCACCGCGCTGAACCGCTTCTGCATCGAGGCGGCGGCCGGACACCCGATCACGGTCTATGGCAAGGGCGGACAGACGCGTGGCTTCCTCGACATTCGCGACACCATTCGCTGCGTCGAGATCGCCTGCCTCAATCCGGCGGATCCCGGCGAATTCCGCGTCTTCAATCAGTTCACCGAGCAGTTCTCGGTGCTGGAGCTGGCGCAGATGGTGCAGGCGGCCGCCAGGAAGTTGGGACTTAAGGTCAAGATCGATCACCTGCCTGATCCGCGCGTGGAAGCGGAGACGCATTACTACAACGCGAAGCACTCGAAGCTGATCGATCTCGGATTGCAGCCACACTTGCTGTCGGATTCGCTGCTCGACTCGCTGATCAGCATCGCGTTGAAGTACAGCGACCGCATCGACACTTCGGTCTTCATGCCGCACGTCAACTGGCGGAACTCCAGCAACGAACGGGAACGGCGGATTCGCAACGCTCCCGCAGGCGCGTCGTTGATTTCCTCGGGTGTGTAGCAAATCCTTCGGCCAAGACCGAAGCTCGAACCAAAACGGGGCGTCTGAAGATTACATCGGACGCCCCAAATTTCTGCCCCGAAACTCCGCCCTCCGATCGCCAACAGCACTCGCGTCAACCCCAGCCCGATTTCGACCCTCCCTCGCTTTAGCTCACTAACATTGCTCAAACTTCTCCGCTAAATATTTCTCCCCAAGGACTTACGCGTTGGTTGCGCACGTAAATCAACAACTTAAGACCAATCTGCTAAATATATCTCCCCTCCGCACTCGGGGGTCAAAAATCTGCAAACAAGGACCTTACATCCAACGCCACCCCTCTAGTGAAAATGCCTATTTCGGCACCTCTGGCCGCACCCGATATTGCTATCTACTACTGCCACTAGTAGGATGAGCCTGGTAGTAAAAGGCCCTTCGCCTGGCAATCCCTCGATTCCGGGACAAGTTATCCGATCCCGGAACAACTTCCCTAACCGTCTTCCGCATCTTGCGGAGTGGAAAGGAGCACTATCGATGTCTCAATTAAAACGACTCTCTCTCCTCGTGGCTCCCCTCGTATTCTTCACTCTTTTGCCGCTGCTGGTGAGCGCGCAGGACAACATGGGCATGGGCGACAAGCAGACTATGTCGGTCACCGGATGCCTCAAACAGGGCACCGACGCCGGCGGCTATTACGTCATGGGACAGGACGGCAAGATGTACGAGCTCTGGGGCAAAGGCCTCGGTGAGCATGTCGGACACACCGTAACCGTCATGGGCATGCAGGCGACCATGACCCCAGCCCAGGAAAAGAAGAAAGAACAGATGGAGAAGACCGAAGCCGGCAGCGCCACAATCGTTGACATGAAGGTCAGTAGCGTGAAGATGGTCAGCACCAGCTGCCAGTAAGCGTTTCACGACGTTTGCAGCACGAACCGAGCACAGCTCCAATCTAGCGGGGGCTGTGCTCGTAGTGTTTTCGTCTGCCTTCCGACGCAATCAGCTGACGGCTGATAGCTGACACCTGACAGCTGCCCTCCGGTTGACCCCCTTTCTCGCCGACCCCTACACTAGAGGATTCCGTACTCATAACAGGAAGACTCCATGCCACTTGAGCTTTTCAATACCCTGTCCGCGAAGGTCGAAGAGTTTCACCCTCTGGAAGACAATCTGGTCCGCATGTATGCCTGCGGGCCAACCGTCTATGACTACGCCCACATCGGCAACTTTCGTTACTTCGTTGTCGTCGATTCGCTACGCCGATTTCTCCGGCAGAGCGGCTACCGATTGAAGCACGTCATGAACATCACCGACGTGGATGACAAGATCATCCGCAACGCCGCGCGCGATGGTGTGACCGTGCAGGAGTACACGAAGAAGTATCGCGCAGCGTTTCTGGAGGACGCCGACTCGCTGAACATCGAGCATCCCGAGCTGCTGGTGAATGCCACCGATCACATCCAGGAGATGGCGCACTTCATCGCTCAGCTGGTGGAGAAAGGATATGCATACCGCACCGACGATGGCTCGTACTATTTCCGCATCGCGAAGTTTCCGGAATACGGCAAGTTGTCAAAGAAAGATTTTGCCGGAATGACCGATGGCGCGCGCGTGGATGTGGACGAGTACGACAAGGACAACGCTCGCGACTTCGCGTTGTGGAAGGCGCCAAAGCCGGGTGAGGCGAGTTGGGATACCGAGATCGGGCCCGGACGGCCGGGCTGGCACATCGAGTGCTCGACCATGTCGATGAAGTACCTGGGCGAAACCTTCGATATTCATCTGGGCGGCGAAGACCTGATCTTCCCGCATCATGAAAACGAAATCGCGCAATCCGAGGCGGAGACTGGCAAGAAGTTCGTGAACGTCTGGGTACATTCGCGCTTCCTGCTGGTCGAGGGCGAGAAGATGGCCAAGAGTGCGGGCAACTTCTACACCGTCCGCGACCTGGTCCTTATGGGCCACAAACCGTCTTCGATCCGCTTTCTCTTGATGTCGGTTCCCCATAGCAAGCAGCTCAACTTCACCTTCGACGGGCTAACGCAGGCGGCGAATTCGGTGGAGCGGTTGCGCAACTTCAAGCGGCGGCTCCAGACCGAGCAATTTCCCCAAGGCACGAACAACAAGATTACGGATATCGCAGCGAAGACTTCCGAGGAATTGCGTGCCGCGCTGAACGATAACCTGAATACGGCGCGCGCTCTGGGAGCCATCTTCGATATGGTGCGCGACGTGAATGCCGCCGCCGATGCCGGCGAAGTGCGCAAGGCCGATGTCCCCGCGCTACTCAAAGTGCTGGAGCAGTTCGAAGAGATCTTCCCGGTGCTGAAAGACGATGACGCCGGCAAGGTGCGATCTACCGTCGAGTGGGCCAGGAGTGAAGGTCTGGAAGCCAAGATCAGCCCGGAGACGTTAGATCTGGCAAAAGCCGCGGCGCTGTCAGATGACGAGGTGGAGCGACTGGTGGCGGAACACTCGCAGGCGCGCAAGGCGCGGGATTTTGCACGCTCGGACGCGATCCGCGCAGAACTGGCGGCAAACGGCATCATACTGGAGAACACCAAGGACGGCGTGCGCTGGAAGCGCAAATAACTGGCGCTCACGCTTCCGATTCGACTTCAGGCAGACTATCCCCCGGGACACTCGCGGCGCTTCCATCATGCACCTTCGCCGTCGTGACCAGCGCCACTCCGGCGACGATGATGATGGTGCCTGCCAGCATGTAGGCGTCGAGCCTTTCGTTCAACACAAGCCATCCGAGAAAGACGGCAACCAGAGGGTTCACGTACGCGTAGGTCGCGACCTTGGGGCTGGGCACATGCTTCAGCAGCCAGATGTAAGCGGTGTAACCGACCCAGGATCCGAAGACCACCAGGTACAGCACTGCCAGCAGCCCGCGGCGAGTGAGAACGACGTGCCGATACTCACCGGTGAAGATCGCAACGATGGCATTGCCGAAAGCCGCGAACATCATTTCCCATGCCGTGGCAACAAAGGGATCGACTCTCATCTGCCACTTGCGCGAGAGCACTGAGCCAATCGACCAGCTCAGCGAGGAGAACAGCAAGGTCGTGGCTCCCAGCAAAGGCATGATGCCGAGCGTGGAGCGATGCTCGAATCGCGGCCAGAACAGCACGGCGACTCCGCCGATTCCCAGCGCCACACCGAACAGCCCCCGCCGTGAGAGACGGTCGCCACGGAAGACGAATCGCTCCAGCAGCAGAAACCAGATGGGCGTGACGGCTATGATGAGCGCGGCATAGCCCGTCGGCACCCACTGCTCCGCCCAGGCCAGGCCGAAGTTGCCTCCCACCAGCAGCAGACAGCCGATCGCCGCCAGCCGCCCGGCTTCGTCCAACGTAATCCGAACCGTGCGGCCAAGGGCGCTGCAGGCTACCAGCATTAGCGAGCCGGCGATGGCGAAGCGCATGGCGCACATTACAGCCGGAGGAAGATGCTCCTGATCGGCAATGCCGATGGCGAGGTAGGTGGAGCCCCAGAAGACGTACACCAGAGCGAACGCCACGATCACTTGCAGACGATGATTGCGATCGATATTCACGAGGAAAGAGCTATAGACTGGGGCACCCTACTGCATCAGTTTGACTCGGAGCTATTCAGAGCTCGGTGCGGTTCCCGCAAGCGATGCCCCGTCACCAAAACGTAGTGCACACCGGAAACGGTGGTAAAGGTGAACGTCGCATAGAGAAAAAACTTCACCAGCACGAAGACCCACGGCGCTTGCAGCACCTGCGCCAATACCACGAAGAAGACGGCGGCGATCTGACAAGCTGTGTTAATTTTGCCGAAGATGCTAGGGCGGAAATCGCGAAACCCGACGGTCGCGTATAAAACTACCGAAGTGGTTACCAGGCAGGCATCGCGGCTGAAAACCACCACCGTGTACTTCCAGGGAATTTTCTTGATGAACGACAGCACTACGAACAGCGAGCTGAGCAGCAGCTTGTCGGCCAGCGGATCGAGATATTGTCCCAGCAACGTCTGCTGATGCAAGGTGCGGGCCAGTTGTCCATCGAGCGCGTCGCTGAGTGCAGCGGCGAGCAGCAGGCCAAGGGCCCAGTGCCAATGTCCATCGAAAACCGAGATGATGACGAACGGTATAAAGATCAGGCGCAACAGCGTGATCTGGTTAGGCGCCGTCCAGAATTGATTTTTCACCCGCGTACTCTGCAAAAGTGGCATGTGTGAGACGGCAGCCAGCGCTGCCGATGCTTTCGATGGCTTGACCCCGAATTCTTACGCTGATTCGATTGTGACGGGTTTAGGACTTGCTGGCAATGCCTGACGGCCCAAACTTCAAGCAGCGGGGAGGGCCGTCGCTTTGGCTTGACCTTAAGGATACAATCGGCCACTGCAGATTTTTCCGGTATGACCGCCAAGAACACCATTTCTCCGCCGACCTGTGTTGGTCTTCTCCGCGGAATCAATGTCGGCGGAAAACACATACTGCCGATGAAGCAGCTCGCCGAGTTCTTCACGCAAGAGAATTGCGGCAACGTGCGCACCTACATTCAGAGCGGAAACGTTGTCTTTAGCGCATCCCCGGCCACACTCGCCAAGCTCGCCGATCGCATCAGCAAAAGGATTGAACAGCGCTTCGGCTTCCCCTCTCCCCTGATCCTGCGCCGCCCGGAAGAGATAGCCCAGGTCGTGCGCGATAATCCCTTTCTCCACGCCGGGCTGCCGGAGAAGACCCTGCACGTCTATTTTCTTGCCGGCGAGCCCTCGACCGACGCCGTCAAGAATCTCGACCCTGATCGATCAGCCCCTGACGCCTATCACGTCCGCGGACGCGAAATCTACCTGTATCTTCCCAACGGCATGGCGCGAACGAAACTGACCAGCGCCTATTTCGATTCCAAACTCTCCACCGTCTGCACGGCAAGGAATTGGGCAACCGTCCTCAAGCTGTTGGAGATGACGCAAGCTTCATGACGCTACACCTGCGGTCGAATCCTGTTCTCTCTACCACCTGCTAGCCATCGAAGAAGCACTACTTGCGTCTGTGGATTGCCGCTCTTCCGGCGTTCCCCCGGCCAGAGAATTCCCTGATGACTCAGGTGACATCGCGCTCTAAGTCACAGCGTTGGAATGGCATAGACGATCATGAAGAAGTCACCGCCAAGTTATCGCTCCTGCATTGCTATTACAGCGCCATACAGAGTAATCACTTGAGATAGCAAGAAAATACAAGCAACGAGCACACCGGCAGCTATAGCCGGGAAATTGCTGAAGGCTTACCTAAGGAGGACTCAAAGCCATGATGCGCAAAATGCTTATCGGAGTTCTGATGGTCTTGGCTCTGTTTGTCGTAGCAGGACTTGTAGTGACTCCAGCGGCAGCAAGCGTTCAGGCGACAACCATTAATACGCCGCCTCCTCTGCCGCCTCCCCCTATTCCTCCCAATCCACCCAAGCACCCGGGGCCGGTTCCTCCCAAGCCGTGGCCAGTGATCGCGACCGTACCACCGAATCCGCCCCCACCGCCGACACCGCCTCCGCGTGTGCCGCCTAATGCGCCCAAGCACCCCGGACCGATTCCCCCCGTGCTGCTGAGCGGGACGATGCCACCGACTCCGCCGCATCCGACACCGCCTCCGCGTGTGCCGCCGAATCCGCCCAGGCCCCTTGGACCTGTCGGACCCGTCGCGCATGCATAGCTAATCTATTAACGGCCCCGTACTAGCGGAGTTCGGGGGCCTTGCAGGTGTGACCGCCGACGGTTTGCCGAGAGTCAATAATCCTTCCTGGAGAGAGGACCGGCACCGTCGGCGGTCCGATTGAAAGAACCATTAAGGTCACACTTCCAGTGCCTGGACGAATACGGCCTTACCGCTATCACATTGCGGTGGTTCATCCGTCACTTACGCGGCCCACCCTAAGTGTGATACTACTTCCGTCTCCAGGGAGAAGCTTAGTGGCCTCCTTGTAACTCGCTTCCAACAAATCTGTACTCAAAAAACCTTCGGCCGCCTTCCCTCTGGTATCAGGCACTGCGATTGCGCCCAGTTCGATCACTGACATCGTCGAAGGTTCCGAATGCCAGGAACAGCAGAAGGCGGTTCTACCCTCGACCGATCCGAGGATAAGTATCGTCTCGGCGCGTTCGAAGTAGATTTCCGCAGTGGCGAACTGCGAAAGTCAGGTTTGCGCATCCGAATCCAGGGCCAGCCGTTGCAGGTTCTTTCCATCCTGTTACGCCGTCCCGGCCGAATCGTAACCCGCGAGGAGTTTCAAAATTTACTTTGGCCGGGCGGTACCTTTGTCGATTTCGATCACGGTCTGAATACCGCTATCAAGAGGCTGCGGGACGCCTTGGACGACAATCCGGAGCGACCGCGTTTCATTGAGACACTTCCCCGCCACGGCTATCGCTTCATCGGTCCCGTCGATGCATTTGAGCGTCGGCGTATGGTTCAGCCATCGTGGCGCTACAAGAAGATGCTGGCTGTTCTGCCGCTAACCAACCTCAGCGCCGATCCCTCCCACCACAGCGTGGCGGAAGGAATGACCGAAGAGTTGATCACGCAATTGGGCAAGTCCGATCCTGAAGAACTTGGCGTCATTGCGCACACCTCGGTAGAGCAGTACAGCTCTACGAAGAAGACCGTATTGGTTATCGGCAAGGAACTCGGCGTGGACTATGTTCTGGAGGGAAGTCTCCGGTCGGAAGGAAATCGTGTCCGCATCTCCCTGCAGCTTATCCAGGTCAGCGACCAAACCCACATTTGGGCGGAAGAATATGACGCCACTCTCGACGATGTGCTGGGTTTCGAGTCAAATGTCGCGGCTATTGTCACGCCCATCATTCGTGAAAAGCTGAACTCCCAGGAACGCCGGAGAAACCAACTCCCTGCCGCTCCTGCGGTGGATCGCTCCTGAGTTGAATCTTCTATAGATCACGCAGCTAAAGCCACCGTGTCCAGCGACCCTTCGAGCGAGCTCTAGTTTTGGCTTTCACTCGCTACCCTAGCAATCTTCCCTGTCATCGCGCCCAGGTAAGTCCGCGGCCTAACACAAAAATGAAGAACAGGCTGATAAACGCGCCGGACGCAATCCAAACAACGCTTCTCCGGATAGCGCCAACCCGTTCGGCCGGGTTCTCGTTCCACTTTCGCATCAGGCTCGGCAGGCTCAGTAGACCGGCATTCGCACCCAAGGTTGAGGGCAGCGCCGAGGCGATGACATAGAAGAGCCCCGCGGGATTCAGCAAACCTGCGACTCCGGCCAGGACTCCGTCGGTGAAGTATGGCGTCCAACTTAACCCGCGAATCCGCCGCACCCCTTGCTTCGAGCCGCCGAATGATTTCAACTCTGCCGCCACCAGCAGCATGGATGCATAATACGAAGCGGCTCCCAGCACAATCAGTCCCACGCGCCACATCCAGTAGGGATGCAGGCCGTGAATTACCGCTGCCCAGTCGCCAAAATTGGCCACCCCGGAAAAGAAGAAGTAACCTGTGCCGGTGAAGAGATTGCCCATCATCGCCAGCACTAGAAAGTAGCGGAAAGTGGGACTGTAGCGTTGTGGTTTGCGCAGCAGCAACCAGAAGACTGCTGCAAAAGCCAGATTGACGAGCGTGCCATTGGCCGCGATCCATCGGGTTTCGATGTCGCTCTGCAGCGCAACCGTGCTCATGGTCACGCGATGCGCCCCACTCAGCCACGCGGTCACGCCATGGCCAAGGCCCTCATGCAGGACGTCCTGGAGAACACAGGCCAGCGCAGAGACGGAGATCAGGGTGAGGCGATCGTCCTGATCGGAAGGGGCGCCGGAAAGCATGGACTCCGTTGTATCACAGCCCGTACCGCTTCCCGGTCCGGCTCGCACTGATAACCTCACCCGCGTGTGTTCTCATGTGGCCGCTTTCAGTAAGGCCCGCAGCGCATCCAACGCCAGTTGTGCCGCGTGCCCCGAAGCCGGCGGCAGGTTGCCGACAGCCCGCACGATGTCCTCGCGGGTGATCGCGGCAGCCTCTTCGATCGACTTCTTCGCCGCCAGTTCGGTCACCGCAGAAGCGCAGGCCATCGCCGGCACGCAGCCCTTGGCGCGAAATCGCAGCTCGCTGATACGTCCCTCCTCGATCTTTGCGGACAGCTCGAGGATGTCTCCGCAGGCTGGATTCTGCACACGCACTTGCCGGTCGGCGTCGGGCAATTCGCCCGAATTGCGAGGATGCTCAAAATGGTCGAGGAGTTCGGAAGAATACATGGTCAGCGAATTCGCGATTTCTCCAGCTTACTGCCTGACCGCGTTATGTGCGGCGGCTCCTTCTTTATAATCGATCCAGCTTGAACGCTGCGAACCACATTCCGCAACGCGTCGTATCGTTGCAGCCCAGCGCCACGGTGACGCTTCGTGACCTCGGTCGGCTGGATCGCCTGGTCGCCTGCACCAAATATTGCGCCGATGTTTGTCCCGAGGTGGCCGAAGGCTCGCGGGTAATCGTCGCCGATTCCTGGACAGCACAGGCCGAACAGATTCTCGCCACGCGACCTGACCTGGTGCTGGCCTCGGTTCCGTATCAGCAGCAAGCCGTAGCCGAGATCCTGAAAGCAGGCGTGCGATTTCTGGGCCTCGCTCCTCGAACCCTGGCTGACATTTACCTCGATATCGCCGCAATCGCCGGCATCATGGGAGCACAAGCAGCGGGAGAAGCCGTCATCAGCCGCATGGAACACGCCGTGAGCGAAGTTCGCCGCAAAACGGAAGGCGCGCCCAAAATCAAGATCTTCTGCGAAGAATGGGGAAATCCGATCATTGCCTCGGAGCCTTGGGTGGCAGAGCTGGTGCGGGCCGCCGGAGGAGAAATGATCGGCGAGCCCGGCAAAACCACCACGGCGGAAGCCGTTGCCGCCGCTCAGCCGGATGTCGTCATCGCCGCGTGGTGCGGCGCGGGCGACCGCGTTCCACTGGAAAAGATCGTCGAGCAGCGCGGATGGGCCGAGCTGCCTGCAGTACGCCAGCAGCGCGTGTTCTGCATCAAGGACGAGCTGCTGAACACGCCCGCCAGCAGTCTTCTCGGCGGACTACGAGCCATCGCCTGGGCGCTGCATCCGGAGTTGTCCCAGCAGCCGGCAGGGATACGGCAGATTCAATAGCGACCGTTACACAACCGAACTCGGACAAGCGATGTTTTTGTAAATTGCGAGCACGGTCGGGTTGTTTACGTGAACAAACATCGAGGACGTGGGGGTCCGCCTGGTGGATCGCTTACGATAAGGCCTGATATCGACAGTTGACTTCCGGTATGCCCGTTAAACCTAATCTGAGCTAGGCCCGAGCTGACACCCGGCGAGTGTGCGTCAAGTTCACCCGGCAGGGACCATGCAGCCGTTTACCCAAAATCTGGAGAGATAGTTCTCCCAAAACGGGAATAGGATTGGCGCGTTGAAATGGCGCTACTCAAAACACCTTTTAGATAGAAGTATTTACCCCAGCCGCTGTTTATCAATTGCAAAACCCCAAATTTGGCAGTCGAATTGCGCTGCTCCTAAATTTAACGGAAAGGTAGGAGACTATGCAAAGAATTGGCGTGCTAAGCAAGGTTTGGACGGGGGTGGCGATTTTGGTGATCTGCACTAGCATCAATGCCAGGGCGGGTAGCAATCTCAGCGGTCTCACCGTCAGCGCGAACTGGGACTACCCTACGCTAGGCACGCTTTATGAAGGCTCGACTCCATCCTCGGGGGTTGTGGGTCCATCAGACCTGCTTTTTGTCTTCGGACCGTTTAATACGGCCATGGATATAAACGTTTCGGCCTCGATGAACACCATCACCTTGTTGGGTCAGAACAACGGCAATGACGGTAGCCACTACGATAACACAGCATTCAACGGCTTCGTTATCTCGCTCCTGCACCCGCCTGCGGGGTTCGCGTTCACTGGCGTCCAGATACAGTCTATAAATTGGGACAACCAAACTCCGCTGATTTCGTTCAACGCCGACGATATTTACATCAACATGGCAGGCATGACACAGATCGGCCCGGGCAGCGACATCGTGCTCAGCTATACCACAACCCCAATTCCCGAACCCGGAAGCCTGGCCATTCTCGCTGGTTCCGGAATGGTTGGTCTATGCCTGATTCGCCGTAGAATTGGGCGACTTCAAAGACCCAGTCACCGGATTTGAAACACAGGCTTTCCGGCCCGCCCCAAGTCACGCCCCAACCCAAGATGACCCGGTGGCCCGGATCACTGGTGTAACATCGCTTTATCACAAGCAATCCTCTCCCTTAGCGCGCATCTGCATCCGCTGAGTGACCTTCCTTTCGCTCTCAGACATGGCATCCCTCCCACCAGGCCGCTCCGCCCCTAGCCTGGCCAAAACCATGCCGGAAGCCGACTTGTGATAGAACAGAAGCGCAATGCCTACTCATCAACAGGATCTTGCCAAGGAACTGACGACTCTGGCCAATGATGCCGGGAGTGTTGAAGAGCTGATGAGCATCATCGTTGGCCGCCTGCAGGAGCGCCTTCACCATTACGACTGGGTAGGCTTCTACATGATCGAAAAGGGTGGAGCGGAAAAGGAACCGGTACTGGTGCTCGGACCGTACGTCGGCGCTGTCACATCGCATACGCGGATTCCCCTGAACCAGGGTATTTGTGGCGCGGCCGCGTCGTCGGGCCATACTGTCGTCGTTGATGACGTGACCGCCGATCCGCGCTACCTGGCGTGTTCCATCGAGACCAGGTCGGAGATCGTCGCGCCTATACGGGTGAAAGGCGAGGTTGTGGGGGAGCTCGATATCGACAGTCACACGCCGGCGGCCTTCAACGCCGATGACCGCCAGCTGGTGGAGCACTGCGCGCGCCTGGTCGGGCTTTACCTGGAGAAGACGGCATGACGACTGGCGCCTGCGATCAGCGAATGGAGCAGGTGCAATGATCAAGCAAGTTGTCGCCGCTCTCATGTTGCGCGATGAAGAAATCCTCTGCTGCCAGCGGACGGAGTACCAGGCACTGCCGCTCAAGTGGGAGTTTCCCGGAGGCAAGATCGAAGCGGGCGAGGACCCTCCCGAAGCGCTGCGACGCGAGCTGGAAGAAGAATTGGGAGTTCGCGCCGAGATTGGGGACAAAGTCGCGCAATTGCAACATCACTATCAAAACGGCAACGCGGTAGAACTGCACTTCTTCGTGGTAACGCAATACCAGGGCGAGCTGCAAAACCGCATCTTCCGCGAGATCCGCTGGGTTCCCCGCCAGGAGCTCCCCACGCTCGACTTCCTCGACGCCGATCGCGCACTGGTTCGTCAGATCGCCGAGGGTAAGCTGCTCTAGCCTATCGCCTGTCCGGTGGCAAACCAGGCTATCGTTAAGCCGATCATAATGATCGTCGTCGCCCACGCGACGATGTTGAACCATGTTCCGTTAACGTACTTACCCATCAGCTCGCTCTTGTTGACCAGCAGCAACATGAAGATCAGCACAAGAGGCAGAACGATGCCGTTCACCACCTGCGACAGAATGCTGATCTTTACCAGGGGAATGTTGGGTAGCAGAATGACGCCGCCTCCGGCGATGATGAGCAACGTGTAGAGCCAGTAAAAGACCTTGGCTTCGCTGAACTTGTGTCCCACACCGGACTCGAACCCCAGACCTTCGCAAACCGTGTAGGCGGTCGAGATGGGCAGAATGGACGCGGCAAATAGCGACGCATTGAACAAGCCGGCGGCAAACAGAATATAGGCGTACTCGCCCACCAAGGGACGTAAGGCCTGGGCGGCATCCGCCGCATCGCGAATCTGCCGAATGCCGTGCACGTAGAGAGTGGCCGCGCACGCCACAACGATAAACCAGGCAACGATGTCGGTGAAGAAGCAACCCAGAATCACGTCCCAGCGTGAGGCCTTGTATTCGCGGGGACCGATTCCCTTCTCTACGATGGACGACTGCAGGTAGAACTGCATCCACGGGGCGATGGTGGTGCCCACCACGGCAATCACCATGTAGATATAGGACGAGTCGTGGAAGGCGCCCGAGTGCGGCGGCTTGAAGGTGGCAACAAAGGCCTCCCGCCAACTAGGACCTGCCAGCACGCCTGCGATGATGTAAGCAAAATAAAAGAAGGAAGCCGCCAAAAACACCTTCTCAACGCTCTTGTAAGTGCCTTTGACCACCAACAGCCATACCACGAAGGCGGCTACTGGCACGCTGATAAAGCGCGAGATGTGAAACAACTCCAGGCTGCTGGCCACTCCGGCAAACTCAGCCACCACATTGCCAAAGTTGGTGATCACCAGCCCCAGCATCATAAAGAAGGTGATGCGGAAGCCGTATTCTTCGCGGATAAGATCGCTGAGCCCCTTGCCGGTGACCGCGCCCATGCGCGCCGACATCTCCTGTACGACAACGAGGGCGATGGTCATAGGAATCATCACCCAGAGCAGGAGATAACCGAACTGCGCGCCTGCGGCGGAGTAGGTATAGATGCCGCCCGCGTCGTTGTCCACGTTTGCCGTGATGAATCCTGGGCCTATGACGGCCAGGAACATCAGCAGACGGATTCTCCAAACTCGCAGGCGCCGGGTGTCGGGCATGATTGTGAGGACTTACGGTGAGACGGTAGAGAACAGACAGGATAAATGCAGCGCAAGAAATGCGCCAACCTCGAATGAATGAGGTGCGTCTTGAAGTCTATTCGTTCGTCGAAGATCGTTACAGGGAAAGAACCGTTAGACCGGGAATCAACTGAAAATGCCGGATGTTGACAGTCAGCACAGAGTAGCCGTGCAGGCGAGCCGTCGCCCCGATCAGCAAATCGCTAAAGGGAATGGTTACGCCGCGTGCTTGCTGTTCGCCATCAATGCGGCCAGCCAGCAGCGCGGTTTCCTTCGTAAAGGGATACACTTCGATATCGATGAGAAGCTCCTGGATAAACAATTCCCGACGCACGCGCGTCTCCGGAGTTGGAGTGCGATAAGCTCCGTGCACGAGTTCCGTCAGACCAATCGCGGACAGCACCGCTCGCTGGTCTCCGGTGGCAGCGAAAATTTGCTGGAGCAGCTCAGTTACGTTATCGCCTCGGCGTTCCGCCGCAATGGCAACACTCGAGTCGAGCACTATTCCCATGAGGGTGGTTTCAGCGGCTCGCGATGGCTGTTGATTACGGCTTCGAGATCGCGCGAGAAATCTTCATCGAGAGTAACAGTCGAACCGTGAGCCTCGGCGAGCGCGATGGACTCGGACAGCAACCGACCCGGTCGCTCCACCGGCCGCACCACCGCGACCGGCCGACGATCATTCTCCGTCTCGATCACCACCTCTGCGCCTTCGCGCACCCGCGCCAGTACCGAAGCAAAATCGCTTTCAGCTTCCGCTTCCGAGATGTGAATTACCGTGTCAGCCATGCCGAGATTATACCGTCCCTACAGCTTCGCCCGCAGCATGTTGATGACGTCGTCCGCGGTGATCACCCCCGTCAGCACCCCTTCGTCGTCGATTACCGGCAGGGTGAGCAGGTTGTACTTGTCGAACAGTTCGGCTACTTCCTTCTCGTCCGCTCCGGGATGAATCGTCGTCATATGTCCGGTGCTCAACATCATCAAAGACGTACCCGGCGGTGCCAGAACAATCTTGGCCAGCGGTACGGAGCCCAGCAGCTTGTCCTTTTCGCCGATGATATAGATGGTGCTGACACTCTCCACTCCGCCCTCGAAATTGCGCAGCATCTCGATAGCGTCTTCTACCTTGGCGCTCGGACCCAGCGCCATGTAGTCCGTGGTCATGCGACCGGCGGCCGTATCCTCTTCGAAGGTCATCAGGCCGGCAACTTCGGCGCGCTCCGCCGGCTGCATCTCGATGAGGATCTCTTCGGAGACGTCGGGATGCATATCGCCCAGCAGGTCCGCGGCGGCGTCGGGGTCCATTTCCTCCACAATGTCCGCAGCACGGTCCGAGTCCAGCGAACTCAGAATCGAGACCTGTAGCTTGGGGTCTATCTCTTCGAGCGTTTCGGCGGCGACCTCGTCGTCGAGTGTCTCGAAAACTGCCTCGCGTTCGGCGGGCGCGAGGTCCTCGACGATGTCGGCAATGTCGGCAGGATGCAGCTTGGCCAGGCGGTCCAGCGAGATCTTCAGCTTGACCCGGCGGGCGGGATCGATTTCGATGAGGTCGACGAACTCCCACGGGATCATTCGCGGCGGAATCTTCTCCAGCAGTAAATGCAGTGCCGCCGCTGGCAGTACACCTCGAAGCAGTCGCCGCACCGCACCGCGCGCGCCTACATCCACCGCGCCCACTTTCAGAACGATGTGGCCGTTTCCGCTTTCCTCATGAATATCGACGTCGTTCACCCGGACGACCTTGCGCCCGTGCACGTCGATAATTTGCTGGTCGAGAAGGTCCCGCTCCAACAGCAGCATGCCCTCGCCTCCACCGTAAGGGCTCCATTCGGCCGCTGCGGTAGAGATGCGCAGACCGCCGTCGATCAGGCTGATAGACCGGGCTGGCACCAGGCGATTGCCGTGCCGCGTTTTGATTACGAAACTGCTGACTTGGCTGGAACTTTCCTGCGGCGACAGCGCCACCTCGCGTACCTTGCCGGCGTGCGAGCCCGTGTTGTCGATCACGGGCGCACCAATCAATTCGGAGAGGGCGAGTGAAGGCATTGCAGTCAATATATTCGATGGCGCCGGAATCTTTCAGACAAATCTGGCCTGGCATGCGCGAAGCTGGATTTGAATGCCATTCTGGGAGGCGTTGGTACTACCGGCTAACGTGCACCAGAGTTTTTGCTGCCGGGCATCCAGTTGCATCCGCCGCGAATCCAACCTGACGCACCGCTTATCGCCTCAGCGCACGAGTGCGCCTACGAGGCCCCACCAAGCGGTAGCTCGCTGCGAGGTACTAATCAATGCCAAGTTTCCTTACCGATGTGGAAGAAATTCGCCGCCGGGCGGCGCAGAAAATCGACGAGGGGCCTGTAACGGAAACCTATCAGGGAGACGTCGAACAGACCATCTCCGTCCTGAACGATGCGCTGGCTACAGAAATTGTCTGTGTACTCCGGTACATGCACCATTACTTTATGGCCACCGGTGTTCACGGCATGGCCGTCCGCGACGAATTCAAAGAACACGCCGACGCTGAACGCGAACATGCCGACAAGATCGCCGACCGCATTCAGCAACTCGGAGGACGTCCAGACTACAACCCGGCGTCGCTGGTGCAGCGCTCGGCTTCGCAATATGTCGAAGGCTCAAGCCTGTCGGACATGATCAAAGAGGATCTGATCGCCGAGCGCATCGTCATCGAGGTTTATCAGGAGATGATTCGCCACTTTGCCGATCACGACCCAACCACACGCGTGATGATCGAGCACATCCTGCGTGACGAAGAAGAGCACGCCGCGGATCTGTCGGACCTGCTCTACATCGTCGATCCACACACTGGAAAGACGGAGGGCGAAGGTCCCGGCACCCACCCGCTGGACATGCATCATGACGAGCAGTCGCGCCAGCAGGTTGGGAAGCGGCAGCCGAAGTCCAGCGGCGGCGCCGGCGAGAACGCCGGCCGGCAGTCTTCAAATTCCACTGCAAGTAACCGCGAGAATGCCTCTCGCCAGAAGAGCTCGCATCACCGAGAATTGGACGTCCCGGCGACTCCGCGGCTGGACGGCGGCGAGAAGCAGCCCCAGCAGCCGAATCTTCGCGGAGAACGCAATCGTGAGGGCGTGGGCAACCTGGTGAGCGGCGACAAGACGCTAATGGAAAGTCCAGAGCGCGAAGGCAAGAAACCCGCGAAAGGCAATAACAAGAACCGGAAGAAGCGGGCCGCGTAGAAAAGATGGGATTTCGTGGCCAGTAGCCGGTTGTCGGTGGCGATCCTTTCTGACAACCGACAACTGACCACTGACAACTGCTTCTCAGTTCCTGATATTCTCCAGCAACTGCTCCACTTCGGCCTTCTTGTCCGCGGTGAGTGGCAGCAACGGCAATCGAACCGTTCCGCCGAAGTAGCCGTTGTAGTCCATGGCGTACTTCACGCCCGCAATGCTTAAGCCGCCGACGATGCGCTCGGCCGCCTTGGCAATGCGCTCCTGCTTCTCGCGCGCGAGCGCGGCATCGCCGTCTTTCCATGCGGCGTAGATTTCGTAGCAGGCGGTGGGAGCGCAATCGGCAAAGGCCAGAATCGCGCCTACGGCTCCGGCGTCGAGCGAGGGATGCAGCTTCTGCGCCGCACCCACCAGCACCTGGAAGCCGACTTCCTTCTGGCGCGTTTTCAGCCCGCCTACGACAGTCACGCCTGCGGAAGACGGCTTCGGAGCGGCAGTGCCGGCCAACGCGCCGACTGTCACCAATGCACCTCCCTCGGCGCTGGCGGACGCGGCAGCGGCGGCCTTCAACATGCGCCCTGTAACGGCCGCGAAGGTCTCGTTCACCGTCGCGGTGCGCTTGATGTGGCGCGTGCCTTCCACCATCTTCTGCACCTTCTCGATGGAGCCGGACGATTCTTTGATGCCGATGAGGTTGGGATGCTCGGCCAGCTCGATGACCAGCTCGGCGGGGATGTCGTAGCCCGTGGCCTGCGGGAAGTTGTAGATAAGGACCGGCAGCGGCGAGCGATCGCAGACAAAGCGATAGAAGGCCAGCATGTTCGCTGGCTGCGCCATCTGGCCTTTGTAGTAATGCGGCGTACGCACCATGGCAACGTCGTAGCCGAGTTCGGCGGCATA
>JBARGS010000232.1:0-2059 GCA_049798495.1 Candidatus Korobacteraceae bacterium
GGTCCCCGCTTCAGGCCAAAATCTTCGGGCGTGATTTCGTAGACATGGACCTGCGCATTGCGTACCTCGGCGATCTTGCTGGGGCCGGTGACGGTGATCTCATCCAACCCATCGCGTCCGTGAACCACCAGGGCGCGGCGCAGTCCCAGTTCGCTGAGAGCCTCGGCCAGTTTCTCCACCAACTCAGCGGAATATACCCCGACCACCTGCGCCGAGGCCCGCGCGGGATTGGTGAGCGGGCCCAGCAGGTTGAAGACAGTGCGCAGCCGCAGCTCGCGGCGCGCAGGCTGGACGTACTTCATGGCCGAGTGCATGGCCGGGGCGAACAGAAATGCGATGCCAGTTTCTTGCAGGCAGGCTGCGACGCGCGCCGGCGGGAGATCGATGCGTACGCCAAGCGCCTCGATCACATCAGCCGAGCCGCATTTGGAGCTGATGCTACGGTTGCCATGCTTGGCGACGCGCACGCCCGCGCCCGCAATCACCAGCGCCGTGGCGGTCGAGATATTGAAGGTGCCGCTGGTATCGCCTCCCGTGCCGCAGGTATCGACCAGGGCGTCACGCTCGGTGCCGCTGAGATCGAGCGCCTCGCCATCCTGGTTGGTCAGCGGCGTGGCTTCGGCGCGAATCGCCTGCGCGAATCCGACGATCTCCTCGACGGTCTCACCCTTCATCTGCATAGCCACCAGCAGCGCGCCGATCTGCGCGTTGGTGGCTTCGCCACGCAGGATCTGCGACATAACTTCGCGCGCCTCCTGGCGGGTGAGGGAGGTGCGATGAGTGACGATCTTGTGCAGTGCGTCGAGGATCATGGGGAAGAAGCTGTCAGCCGTCAGCTTGTAGCTTGCAAAGGTAGATTAGCACCCGCCGCATTGGCATTCATTAGCCGCATGGCGGCGGCATTTGTTTTAGCTGTGGGCGTGAGTCCGCGGTTGCGTACAGGGGGAGGAAGCGGGCCGCGGAGCGGCGACGAGGATGCGGCACCGTGGAACGGGAAAATCTCGCGCCAACATGCGATATTGATAAAGTGAAGTTCGGCTTTATCCTCCCCATGGCGCTCGCGTTCGCACTGTCGATTCTTGCGACGGAGGCTGCGCCCGCTCAAACCACGTACCTCGGCATGGATCGCAACGACTATCCGGGTGATACCAACATGCAGACTCTGCGAAAGACCTTCGCTTTCACCGGATACTGGTTGAACAATCCTCCCGGCGCGAATCACAATGCCTGGCAGGGGAAGCGTAAGCCGCTCGAGGCCATGGGCTACGGGTTTCTGCTGCTGTTCAACGGACGCGAATACGCGCAGCTCAAGGCTTCGGGGAACGCGGCCCGCGTCGGTGCAACCGACGCCGTCGCGGCCGTGCAGTCGGCGCAGCGGGAAGGTTTCCGCAAGAGCGCGATTCTGTTTCTCGATCAGGAGCAGGGCGGCCGCATGCTGCCCGAGCAGCGCGCTTACATTCACGCCTGGGTCGACGGGGTGACGCGTGCGGGATATCGCGCCGGCGTCTACTGCTCAGGAATTGCTTTCAAAGAGTCGAATGCGGTTTCCATCGTTACCGCCAACGACATTCGCGATCATGCCGGCGGACTCGAAATCCATTTCTTTGTCAGCAACGATCAGTGTCCGCCTTCGCCGGGCTGCGTATTTCCCAATCTGCCTCCCAGTCCCAGTAAGAGTGGCGTGACCTTTGCAGATGCTTGGCAGTACGCGCAATCGCCGCGGCGGCCGGAGATGACGGCGGCATGCCGCCAGAGCTATGCGCAGGATGGCAGCTGCTATGCGCCGAACACTCCCAGTGTATACATTGACGTAGACACGGCGAACTCGGCTGATCCATCGCAGGCGAGAGTTCGATAGGTAAGCTGACGAAGTTTTCAAACGGTTCGCAACAGAGACAGCGCGAACACACTGAGCATGACGCTTTGTGTCAAGGCACGGCTTTCAGCCGTGCCGAACGAAGTGCAACAAGAGTCGGGGCTTCAGTCGCTGTAAAGACAGCGACTGAAGCCCACATACAACAATCCGGCCCCTGTGCGGCACGGCTGAAGCCGTGCCCTG
>JBARGS010000233.1:0-29800 GCA_049798495.1 Candidatus Korobacteraceae bacterium
GCGATAACAGCCAGCGATGAGCCGTCCGGTCCCATTGCGCGATGATGTCGCCATCGTTGTCGCGGGCGCAAGCGCCGCCCAAACTTTGCCACAGCATGTTGCCCTGGATCGGCCCAGCTTCAACCGCACCGGTCGTCTTGTTGAAGACTTCGTAAGCCACGTTGACCCACTCCACAACCTGGGTATCGCCGACTGCGGCGTTGGTGTCAGGTGGCTCGCATCCGCATGCCTGAGCATTGTCAAGACCGAGCAGACTGAGGCCGGTGGTTATGCTCGCAGGGCCGCCGGCGGTGTCCTGCTCAACCGGATCGAACTGGAAGGAAAGATTGGGATGAATGTTGGCACGCCGGACGGGATGCGCCTGGTGGAAGCTGTAGTAGGGCTGTACCGGCAACTTGGCCAGCTCGCGCAGCGGCGGGGATACGGCGAACGCCATCGGCTGGCTGGATGTCATGGTCGGCGTGGAGGTATCGGCCGCCCATAGCGGCAGGCCTGCAAGTACGAACAATCCCAACAATGCTGTGACAACAGCGAAAAAGCCAACGCTCTCTTTGCGACGTTTCAAGTGTTTCCTCCTGGGACTCGATGGCGCCGCCACATCATAGTCCCGGGGTGCTACTATCACCAGCGTTTTTGCGCCATAGCGGAAAAGCGCAGCAACAATTGCACAAGAATATTGGCTTTCAGGACGAGCGCTACAGCTCGGTTCATTGATCTGCGGGAAACGATTTGAACTCTACCTGCCGCTGCATCGCCTTCTCCACACCTTTGTCGTCGGTGGTGTGTTGGACGAGCGTCCCTTTCATCACGTGAAAGCCTTCCTCCGATGACTTCTTGCCGGGGGCTGTGGTCACCGTGCCCTTGAAGTCGTACCACACGCCATGAACCGTCTTGGTGTTGAAGGTGAGATGGTCGCCATCGAGGGTGGTCTTGTCGAAGAACTGATCGATGAACTGGCCCTTGTCGCTGTCGCTGTCTCCGAAGCGCGACACATATCCTGAGAGTCTGCCATCCTCGACCGTAAGCTGCACGAACTCGCCCTCCCGCAGGAAGCTGTAGGTGCCGGAGATATTCTCGGCGGCAGCCTTGGGCGCGGCATTCTGCTGCGGGACGGACAACGTCGCGCTCCGGGAGGAGGCTGCAAGAATCGGCGCCCCGGCGGTTAGCGCCAGCACAAAAAGATACCTACGGATCACGATTGCTCCTGTGTGCAGCGTCATTCCGTGAAGTAAGCAGTATCTCATGGGGCCAATAGTAGCCTCAGGCACTGCGATTTTCGATATAATCCGAATACTCGCCCCCGGAAGAGGATGATGTCGGAAGTTACGGCCAGCAGGCTCCAGCGTGAAGTGTCAGCGGACAGCGTTCCCGTACTTCTGTACGAACTGGAACCGTGGCATCGGGTTTTTCTTCGCAACCTGGGCGATCTGGTCTTCCGGCGCGAACCCCCGCCTGTCGAAACTACTACCGAGCCGGTTCGTCTTCGCAAAGACTATTTCATTCAAACTGGCGTCTCTCCTATACGCTTTGTGGAGTCGTACGCCTCCCACATTGCGCTTATTGTTTTCATATATCTGTTTTGCACCCTGCCGTTTTTCAATCGTGGACCGAAGCTGCGCAATCCGCTCGATAACACCGAGATTTCGTACTATCCGGTCAGCGAATATCTGCCTCCACTCAACACCGCGCCCAAGGCGGCGATGAAGCCGCGGCACGGCGCTCCCAAGCTTGCCAGGCAGGAGATTCTGTCCGTTCCGCCCAACGCCGATAACAATCATCAGACCATCGTCACCCCGCCCAAGGTCAAGCTGGACCATGACGTTCCTCTGCCCAACATCGTGGCCTGGACGCCGGTGCCTGCTGCGCAGCCCATCGCAGCATCGGCCCGTCCCGTCTCGCAACTGAAGGTCCCGCAGTTTGAGCCGCAAGTTGTGGGTCCCACCGCGGATGTTTCGCAGCTGAAAGAAAAGCTGACGTTACCGACACTGCCGCAGCCGTCGGTGGTCGAGCCGCCGCTATCACCGGATCAACTGAAGCTGCAGCGCGGGCAGCTCAACATGGCCCAGTTGCAGCCTACGGTTGAAGCTCCGAAACTGCCCGTGCCCACGCAGCGTGCCAGCGGAGTCGGCAACAGTGGCGCGAAAGATGTTCCGCCGTCGCCTAATGTGCAGAACCTTCCCACTTCGCAAGGACAGGGACAGCTCATTGCGTTGGGCTTGAACCCGGCTGACGTTCGCGGCCCGATCAGCATTCCCAACGGAAATCGCACCGGAGAGTTTCATGCTTCGCCCGGCGGCAAGCCTGACGCGCCGGGCACGCCGAATGTCGTGGGCATGGGAACCTCGGGCAATGGGGGAGGAGCCGGCAAGGGCAATGGCGCGCCTCCGGGGCTGATGGTCGGAGCTCCGCCGCCGGGAGCGAATACCTCCGCTGTAGCGGGAACTCCCGCGAACGGGGGCACATTGGCCAAGGCTCCCGCGAAGGCGGCCAATCCCGACCTGGAGGCGCAGAAGCGCATACTCGCGGCCGCCATGAAGCCGTCGTTGCCGACCTATCGCGAACGTCCGGCGCCCGAGCCTCCTCCCTTACCAGAAGACCCGGATCTCAGCATTGAGCAGCGCGTCTTCGGCAGCAAACGCTACTACGTGCTGATTATGAACATGCCCAACCTGACCTCCGCCGCGGGAAGCTGGATCATCCGGTTCGCGGAACTGAAGCAGAGCGACGACAAAAGCATGTTGAGCGCACCCGTAGTCACAACCAAAGTCGATCCCGCCTATCCACCGGATGTGCTGCGCGATCATGTGGAAGGCACGGTCACGCTCTACGCGATTATTCGTCCGGATGGAAGTGTGGACAGTATTAAGGTGCTCGACGGCCTCGACGACCGGCTCGACCAGAACTGCGTACGCGCCTTCTCGAATTGGCGTTTCCGCCCCGGCACCAAGAACGGCGAACCTGTCGCCGTCGAAGCGGTTGTGCACATTCCGTTCCGGATGAGAAAGCTGCAGTAGGCCAGCTGGCAGCTTTCAGCCGTCAGCTAGAACGTGCCTCATTGTTGTCTGTGGAAGATCCGACCGCCAGCCCGGAACGGGCGGCATTTGGGTTAGCCGTGGGCGTAAGCCCGCGGTAGCATGATTTCCTAAATGAATAGCCGCGTAAGCGGCGACACCGCAGGTGACATAAGCAGGTCCGGGAGAACTATGGATTCACTCTGCACCGGTCGATAACCTAAGTAAGAAGGTGTACCGCCGCTCCGCGGCTCCCGTATCGATAGCCACCGATTTCCGCGGGCTCACGCCCACGGCTAAAACAAAATGTCGCCCTTCGGGCTAACCAAGACGGTATTGAGCTTCGATTCGCGAGCGTCAATCACCACCCTACCTCTCGCTCGCCGCCCTGGCCTTCGCGAACTCGTCGCCCGGCTGCCACTCAACTAGGGCCGCCTGACTCGCCGCCTGCCATCCCAACGCGATTCCGAAGCGCGCCATGATCGCATCGCCGCGAAAATCCATGTCCGGACGATATTCATCGCTCGGCTGGTGATAATGCTTTGTCAGATACTCCTGAGCCTGCGCAAGTCCCCATTGCCGCTCGTGGCCTTGATACTTGTCGCCTTCATCGATGGAGAACGCCGGCACTCCCGCGCGCGCCAGACTGAAGTGGTCGGAGCGATAGTAATGCCCAGCCTGGGGCTGCGAGTCGGGCACAATCTTCAGTTCGAACTCCTTGGCCGTGCGTTCGACAACCGGATAGAAGTTCGTGCGCTCGGCGCCGGAAACATTCACCTCTTCCGGAACGCCCAGCGTCGGGACGTCGTCGTAGTTCAAATCCAGCACGATATCTTTCGCCGGCACCGGCGGATGCTTGCCCAGATATTCCGAGCCGCGCAGCCCCTGCTCCTCGGCCGTGACGGACGCGAAATAAATCGATCGCTTCGGCTGCTGCGGAACGCTGGCGAAGGCCCGCGCAATCTCCAGCAGGATGCCGCAACCGCTGGCGTTGTCCAGCGCGCCGTTGTAGATGTTGTCGCCGGGCATGCCGGGCGCGATGCCCAGATGGTCATAGTGCGCGGTGTAGATAACGGCTTGCCCCTTGAGTTTAGGATCTGAGCCCGGGAGTTCCGCGATCACGTTGTTGGAGTCGAAACGGCGAACCGTGCTGACGATGTTCGCTTTCAGCTTGGCCGGCAGCGTCACCGGCTTGAATCCCGGTTTCTGCGCTGCGACAATCATCTCGTCGAGATTCATGCCGCAGGCCCGCGCCAGCTTGCGCGCTACGTCAACCTGTATCCAGGATGCGACCTTCAGCTTGGGAGCCGGATCGTCGCGCAGATACGCACGCTCGCCCGACCACGAATTGCGCACCACATCCCAGCCGTAGCTGGCCATGTCGGTCTTATGGATGAGCATGACGCCGGCAGCGCCCTCGCGCGCCGCCTCTTCGAACTTGTAGGTCCAGCGCCCGTAGTACGTCAGCGCTTTCCCGGCGAAAAAGTTGGGATCCTCGGAGGGCGGCTCGTTGACCAGGATTAGCAGCACCTTGCCCTTCACGTCTACGTCCCTGTAGTCGTTCCAATGGAACTCGGGAGCATCGATGCCGTAGCCCATCCACACGATGTCGTCGTCGACGGTGTCTTGCGTCTTGCCGGTTTCGTCCATGGCGACAAAGTCGCGGCGATAGACGAGATTCATCGCTTCGCCCTTGTTGGGTACGAGCGCAAGGGTCGAATCGTCCTGCGTGGCGATGCCCTCCATGGGAACCTTCTGCATGTAGGTGCCGTTGTCGCCGGCCGGCTTCAGACCGTACAACGCAAATTGCGTCGCAATGTATTCGGCAGCGATGTCGCCTCCGCGCGCGCCGGTGCCGCGGCCTTCAAGCAAGTCGCTGGCGAGAAAGCGCACGTGGGCGCGAATGTTTTCGGGATTCACCGTGGCCATCGCCTGCTCAGCCGCAGCAGGCAGGGCGGCAACGAGAGGAACACCTGTCTTTGTGGATGGGACGGGCGCTGATGACTTATCAGCTTGGGCGATCAGAATCCCTAGGGAGGCTGTGAAGAAAAGTGCAGTGAATGCCGGGGTACGCAAGAGGTCTCCTGAATGCGCGGCGGATGCGCAAAACGATCTATTCTACGCGAGCAACCAAGATGAGGAATGACGGGCGCCGGGGTCCAGACCGAAGTCCAGCCCTGCCTTCAAGCTCAGGGCTGATAGCTGACGGCTGATAGCTTCTCTTAATCCACGAACCGCGGATCAGTTCTTGGAGCTTCAACCGGCGCGGAAATCGCGCACGTCCTCGCCCCTACGCCACAGGGCGGCCGGCGGTTGCTGGCGAAGTGCCGCAAGTTTCTGGTTGACAGCCTCCACATCGGCTTTGGACCAACTGACGGAGGACACTTCAATCTCGCCGCTTGGGTCGATGTAGAGGAGTGTGGGAACGTTGGTCAGCCCGTAAGCATTCGACACGGCGTAGTTGGCCGGATCATCCAGAGCGACCGGAAAAGTGACGCCGTATTCCTTCATGAATGCCTGGGTTTCGCGCGCATTGTTCTGCGAAATGCCGATGAAGCTGACCTTCGCGTTCCGGTTCGCCCGATACATGCGTTCGTAGAACGGGAAAGCATATTGGCACACGGGGCAGCTAACCTTGAAGAAGGCCAGTACGAGCGGGCCTTTGGTCAGCATCTGTGCTAGCGAAACTTGGCGCCCTTCAACTGTGGGAAGTGTAAAGTCTGGCGCGCGGACGCCCGCGGGCAACGTAACCATGAATTCAATCCTCCGGGAAACAACTTGCTGGGAATTAGATTCAGCCGCTCTCTTGCTCGACTCAAGCAGCAGCCGGCGAAGCACCTTGCGCGTCAAGCCGGTGAGCGGCAATCGCTCCGACTGCTTCTGCGTAAACCATTGGGCGCCGGTTGCGAGCTCTTGCAACTGATCCGGCGAGATCAAGAATACCGACACCGCGTAATCCGTGTCTGTGATGGAATGCCGCAGCCGCGCCAACGGCGCAGAGCCATTCCCCGAACCGGGCGCGAGAGACGGCAGCTCCCACATGCCGGCCATCAGCGAAGCATCCGCAGGCCGTTGAACCAGCAGTACGGAATCGTTCCTGCGCGTCAGCGCGTAATACAGCTGCTTACGTCTCCGCGCAGCCTGGGGCCGCGAAGCCTCGGCTCCACGCGACGTGCAAAAGCCGTGCACCGGGCACAGCAGGCATTGCGGCGTGACGGGCGTGCAAATCGTCGCACCCAACTCCATCATCGCCTGGTTGAAATCTCCGGGACGCGCATTATCGAGCAGCCCCGCGGCGCGCGACCATGTTATTCCCTTCCCCTTCGACTGCCCGAACAGCCGTGCAATAACGCGCTCGACGTTGCCATCGACTGCGGCAACGGCCTCCTCAAACGCAATGCTGGCGATGGCGGCGGCAGTGTACCGTCCAATCCCTGGCAGTAGCACCCAATCTTCTGCCGTATGCGGAAAAATCCCCGCCCGTTCGCGCACGATGATCTTTGCGGCCTGATGCATGCGACGCGCGCGATGGTAGTAGCCAAGCCCGCTCCACAGCGCGAGCACGGAAGTTTCGCGCGCTGCGGCCAACGACTGGACCGTCGGAAATCTCTTCAGGAAGCGTGCATAGTGATCCAGCACCGCGGCCACGCGCGTCTGTTGCAACATAATTTCGGAGACCCAGACGCGATAGGGATCGCGGTCGCGCCGCCAAGGCAGATCGCGACGCTGCTGGTCGTACCAGCGCAAGAGGCTTTTTCGGAAGCGGGCGACCGCGCCCGCAGTCAAAGGAAGCTCAACACCACCCATGCAGTTGGGATTCTACATGGGCGCCCGCAGCAACCGTTTATGCCGGCGGCGGAGTGGGTTCCTGGCTGGACTCCTGCGCCGGTTCGGGAGCGCCGTGGCGCCGCAGCAATTGCGCCAGATTTTGCGAAAACGCCGAGCGCGGCAGCACCATATCGCAGCCCGCTTCCTGCGCTTTCATCTTCAGTTCACCCTGCACGTGCGAGACGAAGCCAATGATGTTGGTGGCCTTCTTCAGTTTCGCCTTGAGCTTGGGAATAACCGTCAGCGGCTTGGCAGCAACGTTGTTCAAATCGAAGATGATGAGTGACGGCTTGTCGTCGCCGTTCTGGCCCATTTTTTCCTGCAGGTCCTTGTCGGTCTTGACGAACTCGACCTTCACGTTCATCTTGCGCGCCGTCTCCTGGATTTTCGCCAGAAAGAACAGGTCGTCGACAAAGGCAAAGATGCGCGTGGGCGCGGTCTCTGAAGTCGCCGGCAGCGGCTCCGGGTCGGGCGGCGTAAACTGCCGGCTCATCCCGGGATTCATCCGTCCGCCGCGGCTGCCTTTGGGCACATTGCCATTGTTGCCCTGAGCAGCTCGATAGCTGTGATCCATGGGCGCGGTGTAGATGCCGCCCCCAAGCGGGTTCTGGCCGCCAGGACGTGCGCCCGGCTTGCGGCCGGGGCGGCCCTTGCCCGGGCCATGACGATGCTGCTGTTGTGGTTGTCCAGGTTGTTGCGGTGCGCCGTGCACGACGGGGCCACGACGTCCGCGCCGCCGTCTGCGTCCTTTCCCGCCGGAGTGCCCGGAGGGAGGGTTCGATCCTTGATTCATGCTTCTCTCTTATGTTTCACCCGCGGGTTGCGGGATCCCACATTTGTGAACCGCTCTTCTTGCCTGCGCAGTTGCGTACGTATCAGCGTATCTGGCGTTGGCCGCGGTCGGATACTTCGCTGAAATCGAATCAGTTGCGTCCGTCTAGCGCCCGGAAAATTTGGCGCGAGGAACGCCTGCACGGGAAGTGCGGCGATTGGAGGACGTCTCTATCGTAACCAGTTTTAGGCTCGTAGCGCAAGCGCAAAACCTGTCTCCGCTTAAGATGCACCTTTTGGCGCAAGAGGCGTTATTAATTTCTTGCGATAGGCATTATTCATTTGCCGTCGCCTCTCGGGAACCACTTACCGTCCAGAGGCGAACAAGCCAATACTCCTCTGTGACAGCGCATCCGAGGTGAGAACCTTGTGCGGCGACGACACCGACTTTGCCGCAAGCGTCTGCTATTCTCCTGTCGCACCCGCTTGACGGCGACTTTACTTTAGCCATGCCAGACGACGAAACAAAAGCTTCCACGCGCGTGCTCGATCCGCTGGAGAGGTTCTCGGAGGTGCTCTTCGGCCTGATCATGGTCCTCACCTTCACCGGCTCGCTGCGGGTGGCGCGCGCCGGTCGCGGACAGATTCACGAAATGCTCATCGGCGCGCTCGGATGCAATCTGGCATGGGGTTTGATCGATGGGATCATGTACCTCATGTCCAACCTGGTCTCGCGAGGTCATGGAATCGGCATCCTGAAAGCCGTCCGTTCCGCCAAGAGACCAGAGGAAGCGCATCGCATCATCGCCGACTCAATGCCGCCCATTGTCGTGTCGGTTTTGCCAACGACGGTGTACGAGACCATGCGCCAAAGCCTAAACACGCTACCCGAGCCGCCTTCGGCTCCACATCTCAAATGGGATGACTGGCGTGGCGCAGTTGGCGTCTTCCTGCTGGTATTCGCGTCCACGTTCCCGGTGGTGATTCCCTTCCTTATTATCCAGCGAGACGTCCGCCTTGCCCTTCACATATCCGACGCGATTGCCATCGCACTACTGCTTTTTACCGGATATTCCTACGGCCGCTACGCCGGAAATCATCCCTGGGGCTGGGCGCTCTCCATGGTGCTGATTGGCGGGCTGATGGTCGGACTGACCATCGCGTTGGGCGGATAAGAAATTTCACCACAGAGACACGGAGGCACAGAGAAAAGATTGTCAAAAGACTTTCCGTAGAGATTTCTTTTGGATTTCTCTGTGTCTCTGTGGCGAACCAGAAACTATGCCTTACGCGCCACCGCCCGGCGAATGGTTTCATCGAGTGCCGCTTTGGCTTTGATGTATTCCTCCGGCGTAATCTTGCCCTGCTGCCGATCCATTTCCAACTGGAAGAGTTCTTCCTTCATGGCTTCGAGCAGAAGAGCGTTGCGGTCGCGTGGGGGAGCTGCCGGCTCGATGAAGTCGGCAAAATCGCCCGCCGGCGTCGGGGAATCAATCTCGACTTTGCCCGGTGCTCCTGCAGCCACCGTCGCGGGACGGTTCGATCGCGAAACAATATAGGCTCCGCCCATCACCAGCACCAGCGCAAAAGCGCCAAGAATATACGCGCGATACTCGTGCAGCGGATCGGGGGCGTCGATAGGTGCGCCCAACCCTCCGCCCGGACGATTGTCGTTCGCCGCGGCTTGCGAACCGCCCATCGCTCCGCCGGAATCGCCGGCGCTCTGTCCGCCCTGCTGATTGTCGGCCTGGAAAATCCCCGTGCCCGCCACGCGGAAGCTGAGATCCTGCCCCGGCTTAACATTCGTCGCCACCATGATCACCGACTGCGGATCGGTCATCGCCTGGTATTGCTGCGTGTCTTTCGCCGTGAATGCCATGCTCTTGGGCATCATGACGACGAAGTGCTGCACATCGTTCTGAGGCTTGGGCGAGAAGCTGGCCTCGCCGCTGTACGGCATGTGATACGAAACCTGGAACTGCGTCTCGCCGGGCCGCAGCGGATAGCTCAGCATGTAATGGTTCTTCTGCGCGCCAGGCGAGGTTTCGGTGGCAATCGGCTGTCCGCCCGGACCTTTGGCTTCGGCTGATTCGATCTCGGCGCCCTCCGGCAGCACGATCTCGAAGGTACCCTTGTCGTTGGCCTGCGTTCGTGGCGGTTGCGACTTATTGCTGACAGCGTAGAGCGTGACTCCCTGCAGAGTCTTGCCGTCGCTCTGCAGCCGATCCACCTCGACCGTCTGGCTGAGCCCGTCGACCTTCTTGGCCGAGTCGTACACCGTGATGTTAGCGGTGGTTGCGCCAGGCATCAGCGGGCCGCCCTGCGGGAAGTAGCCGACCCCCTGATGCGTGACCCGCACCATATGCGGCGCTTGCGTGTCGGTCGGCGCAGGGAAGGAAAAGTGCCCCTGCGCATCGCTCTTGGTGCTGCCGATCTCCTGCATCCCCTGGGAGAGCGAGAGCAAGCTGACCTCATCGCCCGATGAGGGCTTGCCGGTGGTGCCGTTGGTGACCGTGCCGGTGATGTTCTGGGCCGCGGCAAAAGAGGTGAGGAGAAGACAAAGAGTTGGGTAGATCAGCGCCCTTTGCCTGCGGCTCAGTGTCACAAGCGACCAACCAGCCCTCACGCGCGACCTCCGTTGGGGCGCACGCCGGCTCGGCGCGTGCCATGCCGCACTACGGAGCGTGTCTTCTCGATGGATTCCATCTCGGCCAGAATGGCAGCAGCTTCGTCTTCCAACGCCGCGCGCTGGACCGCGTAGTCCTTCTCGCTCAACTTACCTGCCTTGTACTCGAAGTTGAGGTCGCGCAGGTTTTCGTACGTTGCCTCCTTGCGCTCGGCAAGATACGTGTGGCGCGTCTTCACCTCGCCGGTCTCAACTTCGCCGGGCTGATAGAAAACATAAACGAAGAGGGCGGCGGCAAACAGCGCGCAGCCGAAGAGGACGAACACGGTATCTTGACCGACAACAGCTAAGGCACAAAGTGCGTGCATCAGAACTCAGTCTCCTTACGGGCCTTCTTGCGAAGGTCGTCGAGTTGTTCCGCGCCGAGATTGGGGGTTGGCACGGGTTGAGCGACGGCGTGAGCTCTCCACAGGCGCACCAGCCAAACGGTTAAAATTACGGCCAGCGCAAACACCGCGAAGGGCATGATCCAGGCAATGCGGTTGAAACCAGTCGTAGTGGGCGCGGCTAGCACAGTGTTGCCGTACTTCTGCACGAAGCTTTGTAAGACGAGCGAGTCATTGTCGCCGCGATCGAGTCCGGCGGCCAGTTCGTTGCGCATCCGATCAGAATAGGTGCAGCCGACGTGGTTGCACTCCAGCAGAATCTGATTGCAGCCGCACATGCACATGAGCTGATGCCCGAGTTTATTGAAGCGCGCGTCGGTGTCGGCGCCCAGGAAGAGTATGGCCAGCAGGGCGATGAGGGCGAGCTGCGCGATTCTTAGAGGCAGTTTCGAGTTTCGAGTTTCGAGTTTCAAAATATCAATCACCAATTCCGATGTGTCGTCCTGAGCGAACCCCGCGAGTCGAAGGACCCCTATTCATGCAACCGCGTGGTATTGCGGGACGGCGATCTCCAACCATTCCACGACGCACGACAACACCTCATGTTCGGGATCTTCTTCTGCAAAGTCCACGCTGGTTGTAAGAGGCTCGGGCACTGGGTCGCCCTCGGCAGCGAGCCCTTCCAGGTGAAACTCCGCGGCCTCACGCATTGCGCTACGCATTGCGTCGAGATTTGCGGCAGTCGCGATCACGCCCGGCAGATCAGGCAGGAATCCGCTCAGGTTGTGGGCGCCGACTTCGTAGACCACCAGGAATTTTTTTTTCACGTTGCAATCTCGAAAAACATCCTCTCGCCGTGTCATCCTGAGCGAGCCCGCTTCAGCGGGCGAGTCGAAGGACCCCTATCAGATCTGCCGTCCCTACGGGACTCGGGTTCATCTCAATTCGCCTATTGTCCTCAAACTGCCTCGGTTGATGCGGTGCTCGGGACCTCATCGACCGGCTGAGTCTCGTCATCCTCTTCATATTTGAAGTCTAGTTGGCTGATCCTGACCAATTTCGACTCGAGAACCTCCGCGATTGCCGGGTCGAACAGCATGACGTTACTGCCGCCTGGACAGGGAGCGCTGTGGTAGCGTATGCCGTCAAAGCCCTCCTCTCTGATGTATTGAGCCAAACGTTGACATGGTACGTAATGGGTCCTATCGTCGTCCCGCTCTAATGGACGGCTCATCTCCTCGTCGAAGCCATCGAGTAGGCTGCGGATTTCGACGAACCAGCCGAGGCTCTCCGTTGTAAATGGGTTCAGATCGTCAACGTCCTTAGTCAGGTCCAGTATTCGGGCCTCGCGAGCGAGCCTCAACATTCCAATTGACACGTAGTACCCAAGTGGAGGACGAACTTCTGCAACTGCAGTCTTCTCCTGGTCCGCGCAGTAGAGGACGCGCTGACCCTCTATGTTGCCTCTTCCGGCGAGTGCCCTATCCTCCGGTGGCGCGCCCAGTTCGCTTCCCCGAAAGCGAATACGCTCCCCGTATTCCCCAGCTGCAAAACCCCTCCTGGAACGGTAGAGAGTCGTACCTAAGCGGAGGCGTTCGTCGAACTCGGCGAAGTCCCCGCTGAAGTACTCATCGAACGGCAGCAGCACATCCGGATTCTCGCGCACATCCGAACAGAACTCTTCCCATCTTTCTCGATGCGTGCTGTGAAACGGGCGGCCGGCTGGCGGTACATATAGCTCTCTGGCTCGAAGCATAGGCTCGCCATCGTCGTCGTCCCAATCTGAGTTGGCAATCTTCTCCAAAAGTCGAGCCATGTTGTCTTCACCGAGGCTTTCCTCATTGAAGATCTGCCAGTGCCACTGAATTAAGTCAATGAGTGGTTCCCCACTCTCGTAATCCTCTGCCACCTCATACATTGAAAGGAGGTTATCGAACAATCCTCCTAGCTCACGTACCTCTACAACAGGTGCGTCCTCAGCCCCGCAGAATTTGCACTGATCCGTGTTCTTGCTTCTTTCGGAAATGTACTTTTGAAGCCAGCTATTTTTAAAGCAATTTGGACAACAGACCATGACGGTTTCCCCACAGACTCCTTGCAAAGTCGACGAGCTTAGTCTCCCCCCACTCCCACCGCTCCCCTTCTCTCCGCTTCCGCCGCTTCGCGCTCTTTCTCCTTCAGCGTCATCTTCCCCGGCTTCATGTTCGGGAACAGCGCGATGATGGTACCGAAGATCACGACAAGCACACCGATCCAGATCCACATCACCAGCGGATTCACGTGCGCCTTGATGATCGGCTTGCCCGTGTCCTGATTGCGCCCGGTGTAGACCAGATACAAGTCGCGGCTGAGGCGCGAACGGTTGGCTACGATGGTCGAGGTCTGTTCGCTGGCTTTGTAGAATCGCCGCTCGGGATAGAGCGTGTCGATCTTCCGGCCGTGGCGATAGACGTCCATCACCGCCCATTCGCTGCTGTAGTTCGGCTTGTCGTCCTGCGTGTACGACTGGCAGATCAGCGTGTAGCCGCCGATCTGCATCTTGTCGCCGAATCCCATCTCCTGCTCTTTGTCCTGATTGAATGGCAACCCGGCGAATCCGATGATAATGAGGATGACGCCGAAGTGTACGAGGTATCCACCATAACGCCGCGTGTTGCGGCGCGTAATGACTACCATGCCCTGGAAGATGTTCACGCCCGTCTGCCGCGCGATGACGCGACCGCCGCGCCAGAACTCGCCGAAGACGGTAGCGGCAACCAGCACCGAAAGCGAGATAGCCACCAGCGAGTAGAAATAGGCCGAGTCTTCCCAGGGCCTCATACCGCCGACGATCAACACGATTGCCGTCAGGCACGCGAGCGCCGTCGGCCAGATGAAGTTGCGCTTCACGCGATCAAGTGTTGTCTGGCGCCAGGCCAGCAGCGGACCGACGCCCGTCAGCAGCACCAGAAAGATTCCGATAGGAATGTTGACGCGATTAAAGAACGGCGGACCGACCGTGACCTTCGAGCCCGTCACCCATTCCGACAACACCGGAAACAGCGTTCCCCACAACACCGCGAAGCAGGAGACCAGCAGCACCAGATTGTTGAACAGGAAGCTCGACTCGCGCGACACCAGCGACTCCAGCCGGTGCTCGCTCTTCAGCGTCTCGCGATTGCGCACGAAGAAGAAGACGCAGGTGGCGAAGCTGATCGCCAGGAACCACACGAACCACGTCCCGATGCTCGACTGCGCGAAGGCGTGCACGGAGCTCACCACGCCGCTGCGCGTCAGGAACGTGCCGAAGATGGCCAGCAGGAACGTGGTGAAGATGAGCCACATGTTCCACATCTTCATCATGCCGCGCTTCTCCTGCATCATTACCGAGTGCAGGAAGGCTGTCATGGTCAGCCACGGTAGCAGCGACGCGTTCTCTACCGGATCCCAACCCCAATAACCGCCCCAGCCAAGAACTGCGTACGCCCAGTGCATGCCCAGGAAGATTCCGCAGGTTAGAAACAGCCACGCGACCATGGTCCAGCGGCGGGTGATATGAATCCACTTCTCGCCGGGATACTTCATGATCAGCGCGCCCAGTGCGAAGGCGAACGGCACAGTCACGCCGACGTAGCCGAGATAGAGCATCGGCGGATGGATCACCATCTCGGGATATTGCAACAACGGATTGAGTCCGTTGCCGTCGGCGGGAATCTGCCCGCTGACCAGCCCGAACGGATTCGCGGCGAAGTTAATCAGCGACAGGAAGAAGACCTGCACCGCGGCGATGATCGCCGAGGCATAAGCGACGAGTTGCGGATCGACTCTATAGCGCAGCCGCAGCACCAACGCGTACGACGAAAGCAGCCACGCCCAGAAGAGCAGCGAGCCTTCCTGTCCCGACCAGAGCGCGGCGAACTTATAGGCGATGGGTAGATCGCGATTGCTGTGGTGCAGAATGTAGGCGACCGAGAAGTCGTTGCCCAGCGCGGCCATCACCAGCGCCAGACCCGCGATGGTGACCGCGGCCCACGAAGCGATGCCGGCGCGGCGCGCGGTCTCGCCCAGGCGATCGTCTTTGCGGAACAGCGCCAGCACGCCTGCGATAAAGGAATAGGCGGCAAGCGCCAAGGCTAGCAGGAGTGTGAAACTTCCTATTTGTGGCATGAAGGCTCAGTACCTGTAACGGTTCGCGCCGGTCCATTCCGGCAACGCCATCCAATGCTGTCATTCTACTCGTAATGACAAGGGTGATCCCTGATTTGTAAGGGTTACGGCTACAACTTTGCGGGAGCGTCAGCCGTCGGCTGCTTGCCTTCATCGCCCCTGCACGGCGCAATCGCGGGCTCCTGAATCTCGCCTTCCTTCGCGGCTGGCCAGGTCGCGGTGTAACAGCCCGAGTCGACGTACTTGCCGTCCTGATAGCGATATTGCGTCAGCGTGCTCTCCGTCGCGGAGGTGTGCCGCATCGTCACCAGATCAGAGAAGCCGTTGGTGCTGTCCGGCTGCACTGTGTAGCTGGCCGCAATCGTATCGAGCAAAGAAACGTAACCATCAGGAGAGCTCTGAAAAATCCAGAACGGACAATTGTTGCCCTCGCAGCCGCCTTCCATGCTCACCGACATCGCCAATACGACAGGCTTGCTGTCGGCGCCGAGCTGCACGAAGCGGATGCGCGTAGTCGAGGCGATCTCGCGAATGCGGTCGTTGTCGTAGCCGCGAGCAGCCATCGGCTTATCGAGCCGCACGACAATGGCGTTGATCAGATCGGTGCGCTCCTGCTCCGCCAGCTTGGAAGTGTTCGCCACGCTGGGATCGTCGCGGCCAATTACCTCTTGCGCGCGAAAGTCCCAAGTGAAGTCGGCTGCAGCTGCAAGCGCACTAAGAGCTATGACCGTTAGCCATGTCCGCAGGAATTTTACTGAACCACGCATAGTCCGCTTGTACGACACAACTCCTGCTCGTGTCCAGAGGAAGTGGTTCGGATCGTATCAGGGCACGGCTTCAGCCGTGCCGACAGCCCCCTCAAGAAATACTTAGGCTTCAGAGACTGTGTCACGACACAGTCTCTGAAGCCTAACATTTACTACCCGCCATTTGGCACGACTAAAGTCGTGCCCTGATACAGAACGGCGGCGTTTCCGAAGCAAGCGCGCGCGGCGACCACGTTACAGCCTCATCGCCACCGCAACGCCGTCACGCAGCGGAATGATCGTCGTGTACCAATCCGGCGAAGAATACAACAGCCGGTTCAACTCCACCACGCCTTCAGTAACCCGGTCCGGTTCCGGCTTCGGCAGATCCGGATTGCCTGCTGCATACGCGACTTTGCCGCTCCACAGCGTGTTGTCGGTGAGATAGAGTCCGCCCTTGCGCACGCGCGCCGCGGCCATGTTGAAGACGCGCGGATAGTCGTGCTTGTCCACATCGCAGAAGAGAATGTCGAACTGCTCCTTGCGTTCGGAGAGCAGTTCCAGCGCGTCGCCAATGTGAACCTCAATGCGATCGGCAACGCCCGCCTGTTGGAAGTAGCGCCGAGCTTCGTCGGCATTCTTGCGGCTGCCGTCGGTGTAATGCACCTTGCCGCCTTCGCCGACCGCTTTCGCCCACCAGATCGTCGAGTAGCCAATCGCCGAGCCCATCTCGAAAACCGTCTTCGCGCCGATCAGCTGCGCGTACTGATAAAAGAGTCTTCCAACCGCTGGCCCAACGATAGGAATGTCACGCTCTTTGGCTTGGCGCTCCATTTCCTGGAGAACCGGTTCGCGCGCCGGCAACATCGCATAGAGATAATTCTCAACTCGTGCGTCCGTGAAGCTTTGCATTCAGCTTGCCCCTCCGACTACGCAGAAAGCAGTGTCGTCAGGCGATTTTACAACAGGCAATTGCATTGTTTCCGGCAGCCGGATCGCTCTCGATCGGGCAGCTTCGCGCCAGCAAGAGGACGGTTGATGTCTCCGATCTACCGAACGGTGGTTCCCCAGGGGCGATGCTACAATCCCCCTTGCTGGTGGAAAGAACCGGCTATGCGATCGGCATCTCTCGTGAACTCGGCGTCTCAGGCGCTGCTGGTGTGTCCAGGCGTTTCTCAATCGACCGATGCTCACGCCCCAGCGCCAGAGACTACATCCGTGCGGTTGAGTCGAACTGGGCGGAAACCGTCGTCACCAAGCTCCGGGATAGGTACTGGCGTAAACAGACGGATGCCCCGCCCAAACCGCTTTTGCGTGAAGCCTGCCTGAGCTTGACGTGTGGGTATCTTGACGGTCGGACCTACCGGTTAGGCGTCGGCTGATAGCCTTTCCCCCCGCTCGGGGAGGAAAACCCCCGCGCTCCGTGCCAGCTTGAAGCGCGACCGAGTTTAGAGAGAGGCGCCTCAAGCCCGCCGCCTCTCTTACCAAAGAAGCTTCAAGGCGAATTGAATTTGTCTGGAGGTTGTGGCAGTGCTGCTGATGGCGCCCGCCGTCGGCGAAACTCCGGAGGGCGTAAACGCAATCAGGTTCGGCGTGTTGAAGTTGGTGTGGTTCAGGATATTGAAGAACTCCGCCCGGAACTGCATGTTCAACCGTTCGCCCAGCTTGGTGTCTTTGATGGCGGAGAAGTCCCAATCGAAGAGGCCGGGGCCGGTCAACGTATCTCTTCCCAGGTTCCCATAGAATCCGCTGTTGGGCGGTGGCTGCAGAAACGCTGCCGGATTGAACCACTGCGCCGGCGTGCCGATGATCGCCGAACCGCTGAAGTCAGGATTGATAAATGGCCGCACCGGATTGCGCGTGTCGCCGTTGTTCGAAGGGTTGTAGCTGAGCTGCGGCGTGAAGGGGAAACCGCTCTGCGCCAGAACGATGCTGGTAATCGACCATCCGCCGATAAATCCGTTCGCCACGCTTCCCAGATTGTTGGCATACATCTTCCCGTTGCCAATGGGCAGCGCGTAGACCAGACTCACGGAACCTAGATTCCGGACGTCATAAGTGGCCGGCCCCCAGTCGGCGCGGATGTCGTAAGGATTTGCCACCAGCCCCGGCGCATTACCTGCGGTGGTCTGGTTCAGCGAATCGCCGTCATCCAGCGCCTTCGACCAGGTGTAGGTTGCGCGAAACGAAAGATCATGACTGAAGCGATGGTTCAGGTCGAGTTGCGCCGCGTTGTAGCTGCTATCACCAACAGAAAACCAGGTCCAGGTGTTCGCCAAGGCGGGATTGGCTTTAGGCGTTCCCGCGGGAATGTAGTATGTCCCGGCTGGAACAGGAGTGCCCGCCAGCGGCGCTGGGAAATTTGCCGGGTAAACAGCCGGACATGGTGACGCCGGGCAGATCGTTGGAATCGGTGTGTTGCCGTCGGCTCCGACTAGTTCATGGTAGCCATGCGATCCAATATAGCCGATGGTGAAAGAAGTATTGGGAGTGATCTCCTGCTCGATCCTGAGAGACCAGGAAATCAGCGTCGGCATCTTTAGATTCGGCTGCACTCCGCCGGGAACCAGCAAGGCTTTCGCCGGCACCGGCGCCAACGGATCGATCGGGAGCTTCGACACCGGCAGGTTCGCAATGCTGTACGTGGGATTGAACGGAGCGTTCTGGTCCATCCTGTATCCCAGCGCGTCTTGCAGGTCGTTGTAGATTCCGAATCCGGCGCGCACTACAGTCTTGTCGAGGAACGGGCTCCAGGCAAAGCCGATCCTCGGCTGAGGCAGAAATTTTGCGTTGTTCGTGGTGAACGAGTTGCTGGAGATGCGCGGGTCGCTGGAGATGACTCCGCCGGGAAAGGTGTAATTGGCCGCTCGGCCATGGGCTTCGTTCCAGCCGGTCGAGAACTCATCACGGAATCCCAGGGTCAGGGTGAATTTAGGGCTTACGCGAATTACGTCCTGCGCATAGAGCGCGCCAAACAACGAGCGCCAGTTCATCTCCGTCGGTGCAGGATCGTACAGGAACGAGCTTGTTGTTCCCGCCAGGAAGGTTTGCAGGCTGGCGAAGGTGGCCTGCCCATACTGGCTAAGCGCCAGAGTTTCGTTGGACTGGAATTGTTGCAGCCATGCGCCGAAACTGAACTGGTGCGCGCCGTGCGTCCAGCTCACGCGGTCTTCATACGTGTAGGCGTTGCGAGCCACGGTGAGGTTGCTGCCATTGTTGCTGCCGGCAAGGCCAATCTGCGCCTGCGGGTTGGAAGCGGCGCTTCCACCCACAACGACTGCGCCCACGGGAGGTCCCTCCAGAAAGCCCGGCACGCTGGCCGCAGGCGTGCCTGGTGTCGGTTCGCCGGTGAAGAAGTAGCCTGCACGCGAATAGCCGAAGCGCGCGGTGTTCAACAGCGTTGGCGAAAAGATATGGGTTTCCTCGAGACTTGCCACCTGCTCGCGGAGGTTCAGTATGTCGCTGCTGTAGGGATCGGCGATGGTCGCGGTGACGTCGCCGCCATCGTCAACGGTGTACACCGCCGAGAACGTGTCCTTGGAAGAGAAGATGTGATCGACCCGGGCGGTGCCGAAGTCTTCACGTATCGTCTGCAGCGGGCTGCTGGAAAATGCCGAGATGCCGTTAAAGGTGGGATCGCTGGCGGTCGGCGTAGGCCAAAGGTTCAGCAACGGCTGCACGCTGGGTGCAGCAGCCGCGCGCGACGCCAACGAGGGCACGAACGCCACCGACGTCTGATGCAGATTCTGACGGTAGCCCTCGTAATTCAGGAAGAAGAAAGTCTTGTCCTTCTGAATTGGCCCGCCCAGCGCGGCGCCGAATTGATTGCGCTGAAACGGCGGCGTGGATGGCCCGTCAAAATAGTTCCTCGCGTTGAGGGCGTTGTTGCGCAGAAACTCATACAGCGAGCCGTGCCACTGATTGCTTCCCGACTGGGTGACAATCGTTACCTGCGCGCCGGGATGCATGCCGTACTCCGCGCCGTACGAATCGCGCAAGACGTTGAACTCACGCACCGCATCGACGCCAAGCAGGTTCCCGCTGGGCCCGCCTGGCTGCATGTTGTTCTCGGCCGCTCCCGTGAATTCGACGCCATTCAGCAGAAAGAGATTTTGCTGCGGCCGATTGCCGGAGACGGCGAAATTATTGCCTGTGGTCGAATTCGACACTCCGATGCCGCCGGTCTTCTGCGAGGTGAAGTTCACGATCCCAGGATTCAGGGTGAGCAGCAGATCGTAGCTTCGTCCATTGAGCGGCAGCGCTTTAACTTCCTTCTCGCCTACCAACCCGGAGATGTCCTGCGTTGAAGTATTGACGATGGGAACATCGGCAACCACTTTCACCTGCTCGCTAACCTTGCCGACCTGCAAACTCATGTCGGCGGTGGCGTCCTGACCTACAACCAGTACCACGCCGGAGCGGAGCTGCTCGGCAAATCCGCTTTTCGACGCTCGAATCTCATACTTGCCAATGGGGAGCGCAATCAACTGGTAACGACCGGCCTGGTCCGTGACGGTGGAGCGGGTCAGTCCAGTGTCCACGTTGGTTGCTGTGACCGAGGCTCCCGAGACGGCAGCCCCGGTCGGGTCCATCACGCGCCCCGACAAACTCGCTGACACCTGCGCCTGGACGGGAAGAAAGGAAAGGGACAACAGAGACAGAAGGAAACCCCACAGAGAGCAGCGCTTAGCAAGCATCATCTTCCCCTTGCCGGATACCCTAACCGGTCCCGAAAGCGATATCTCGATTCCATGCGTGACGGAATCATCGATTTAATCGAATAGAATCGTGAATGTCAAACGGATCTGGTCAGATAGGATGGCCGTCACCTAGATCGACTTAGAAATGCCGCTGTTTCGCCAACCACCCTTCACGAGCGATAATCGGCCAATGGGCACAAAGGGCACGCCTTTCGATCTTCAGCCAACCCTGAAAGGCAAACTAATTGAACTCAGGCCGCTCCGGCCTGACGACTATCGCCTGCTCTACGCGGTCGCTTCCGACCCTCTCATTTGGGAGCAGCATCCGGCCAAAGACCGTTGCCGGGAAGAGGTCTTCCAGGAGTTCTTTCGGAAGGCTCTCGATTCCGGCGGAGCATTCATCGCCATCGATTCGAAAGATGAGCAGGTGATTGGGTCGTCGCGATTCCACGGATATGACGAGCAGAGCAACGAAATCGAAATCGGCTTTACGTTTCTGGCCCGCTCGCACTGGGGAGGCGTGTTCAACCGGGAGATGAAAGAACTGATGCTGCGACATGCTTTCGCTTTCGTGGAGCGCGTGGTCTTCCTGGTGGATCCACACAACTTGCGTTCGCAGCGGGCGGTAGAAAAAATTGGCGGCGTTCGTATGGGATCGCGCCTCAACGCCGAGGGACGGGACAGTTTTCTTTACCAAATCACCGCCTCGGCATTCGCGGAGACGTTCGGGCAAGGGGCGACGCGTGATTGAGCGCAGAACTGCGCAGTAGTATGCAGCGTTGGTTGCAACGGGATAAAACGCCTGATCTTAAAGTCTTGCGTCGTAATCTGAAATTAATTTGACGCGAAACATGCGAACGTACAACAGTGACTCCGGGTATAAGGAGTAAGCGAGGCACTTCTCGGAGCGTCGCCGGCGAAGCGCCAGCCGTTTCGAGCGATACAGTGGCTGAGCTTGCGCTGGCGAAGCAGCTACAACTTTGTTGCAATCAGTTGCGGCTGTAGCGACACTATCAGCTTTGTAATCAAAAGCTTGCAGTGGTATTGGAAATGCTCTAGGTTACCGCGAGAAATGATCTGCTGGGCCGGGGAAGAGGGCGTCTGCCCTGTCCGATCAGGTATACGTTGGCCACTCCAGGAATTGCTGCACTCCCCACTCCGCAGCTCAAGGGCCCCCATTCCAACTTGAGGAACCATCCCATGAAGGTATTTGTCGGTTTGCTTTGCCTCGCGATGCTGGCCATCCCCGCCGTAGCCGCAAACGTCTATGACAACGGTCCCGTCAATGGGCAAGTCGACGCCTGGACCATCAACTTCGGCTTTGAACTCGCAGACAGCTTTGTCGTGCCCAGCAACAACCAACTTCCGATCAACGGTATCGACTTCTGGGTCTGGCTTATCCCCGGCGACAGCATTACCAACGTTCAAGTGCAACTGGGCACAATGCCCTTCAGCAACGAATTCTTCGACGGATTCGTCAGCCTGACTCAGTCGGGCTGTTTTGCGAACAGTTACGGCTACAACGTCTGCATGGAATCCGGCAGCTTCGCGCCAGTCAACTTGAGTCCGGGAAATTACTGGCTCACCTTGCAGAACGCAAACGTCCCCAGTGGCGATCCGGTGTATTGGGATGAGAATTCGGGTGTCGGCTGCCAGTCCCAGGGCTGCCCGTCGCAGGCTACCAACGGCGCCATCGGCACCATCCCGTCCGAAGCCTTCACCCTTAGCGGCAGCAGCACCACCACAACCACCGGAACGACTCCGGAGCCCGGCAGCATCCTTCTGTTCGGCTCTGGCGTTCTGGGGCTAGCTGGCATTCTGCTGCGCAAGCGTTTGTAGCACGACGTTGTTCAATGGAGGGGGTCCCATGAAGCTTACAAGGTTGGCTCTGCTGCTGATCTGTAACGCACTGCTAGCCGTTGCTGCCTTTGCAAGCACTGTCTATGAAAATGGCGCCATTAACGGGGAAGTGGACGCGGCGACGATCAACTTCGGTTTCATCGTTGGCGACAGCTTTACCGTTTCGAACGGATCGACCGCCATCACCGGTTTCTCCTTCGGTGCGTGGCTCATTCCCGGCGATACCATCACCTCGGTGGAAGTCTGGGTGAATTCGCAACCAGCCCTTGGCGGAACTTTGTACTTCAATGACGTGGTCAGCCTGAGCCAGTCAGGCTGTTCCGTCAATCAATATGGATATGATGTCTGCACCGAGACTGCATCGTTTAACGGGCCATTCCTGGAGAATGGGAACTACTGGCTGAGCTTGGGCAATGCGGTTGTTCCCAGCGGCGACCCGGTTTACTGGGACGAGAATGGCGGAGTTGGATGTCATTCGCCAGGTTGTCCTTCACAGGATTGGTTTAACGGGGAAGGAACCATACCCTCCGAGGCCTTCACCGTTAACGGCGGCGAGATCAGCACGACCACGGGCATGACACCGGAGCCGGGCAGCCTCCTCTTATTCGCATCGGGCTTGCTGGGTCTGGCGGGAATCTTGCGACGGAAACTGCTCTAGCACGACGCACCTCCAGTGCGCCGGAATTGGATGGAGGTCAATATGAAATGTCTGATTGCTTCACTCGCGCTGCTCTGCGTTATAGCTTTGACCGTTCCAGCCTTCGCAGCAAATGTCTATGACAATGGTCCCGTCAACGGCGAAAGCGACGCTTGGACCATCAACTTCGGCCTGATCGTCACCGACTCCTTCACGGTTTCCAATGGCAACGGCAACATCGGCGGCATCGACTTCTACGCCTGGCTCATCCCCGGCGACTCCATCACCTCGGTTCAGGTGCAGATCGGCAGTCAGGAGTTCGGCAACAATCTGCTGGACACGTTTACCACGCTGACCCAGTCCAACTGCTTTGCCAACAACTACGGCTATAACGTCTGCATGGAGTCGGGCACGTTCTCCGGCGTCAACCTCGCTAACGGGAATTACTGGGTCACCCTGCAGAACGCCAACGTTCCCAGCGGAGATCCGGTCTACTGGGACGAGAATTCCGGCATCGGCTGCCAGTCGCAGGGCTGCCCCTCGCAGGCGGATTGCAACAGCTGCATCACGAGACAGCTGATCTATTCCGAAGCCTTCACTCTGACGGGGCAGAGTACGACGACCACCACCACCGGCACCACGCCCGAGCCCGGCAGCTTCCTTCTGTTCGGCTCCGGTTTCCTGGTCGTGATCGGATTCCTGCGCCGCAAGCTGTTTTAGGCTCACTCTGGTTTAACTAGCGTCTTTGAAGCGTCGCGCCTCGAGAGACTGCGTAGCCCTTCTTCAAGTCGTTGAATCAGGTTGCCACCGTGTTCGCTAAGCCACAAGGCGGGGGCAAGAAGGACCAAGTCCCGCAGAGCGGGACGGCTCAGTTTAGCCCAGGACGAAGTCCTGGGTGCTCGTATCCCTGAAGAGCCGGAGCCCCTTCAGGGGCGGCACGCCGGGACGTCACCACCCACCCTCTCCGGCCCGTCCGTAAATACCATAAAAGCGTTCCGCCTGTACCGGCATAACTTTTGTCCTCGCGTATTCCGCGCGTTACATTTTGTTAAGTCTTGTAATCGCTCCCGTCAGTTCTGCTCCCTCGGGGTTTACACCTACATCCAATAGGCATGTGGAGTGGAGAAGGAAGACACATTATGCGAAATCTACTGCTATTCAGCCTACTGCTAGCGTTCAGCGCGGCCGCGATAGCGCAAACATCACAGGCCGCATTGGCCACGCAGCCGCAAGCTTCCGAATCGCCTGTTAGCAGCAACGGTCCAGTTGTGCTTGACTACAGCTCTCGCGCTACATCGGGCGATCCCGTGGAAGTCAAGGTAGCCGATGCGGTTCGACACCAGGTGCTGAAGCTGCCTTACTATTCAATGTTCGACGATCTTGAGTACAGCGTGCAAGGCCGCACCGTCACTCTGAATGGATATGTAACCAGCATTCACTCGGAAACCAGGCAGGATGCCGAACGCGCCGTGAAGCACATCGAAGGCGTCGACAACGTCGTGAACAATATCAAGGTGCTGTCGCCGAATCCCCTGGACCAGGAAGCTCGTGAGCGTGTGTTGCGCTCGCTGATGCGCACCGCCGGGCTCTCGCGCTACTTCTGGGAGGCCTCGCCCAGCATTCACATTATCGTCGACAATCAGCGCGTCACGCTGAAAGGATATGTGAGCAACGAAGGCGACAAGAACCTGGCCAACATCGCCGCCAACGAAGTGCGCGACGTTTTTCAGGTAACCAACAACCTTCAGGTTGTGAAGTAACCCTGCTGATAGCAGGCATTAACAGCGGCGCTCATAAGGCGCCGCTCTTCTCTTGATCGCCCGTGCCCCATCTAACTGCCCGTCGCAAACCAGTCGCCAAGTCACACCGTTTCCGGTTCCGCTCTAGTACACTGCAGTTATTCACGGTCTTAGCTAGTTACTAGTTGCTAATTGCTGGCTGCTCCATCATGGACTTCGATCAGCTCGAAACATTTCTGGAAGTCGCACGCCTCAGCAGCTTCTCACGCGCTGCGGAGCGCCGTTTTCGTACACAGCCGGCGATCTCGGCGCAGATCCGCGCTCTGGAAGAAGAAGTCGGAGCCAAGCTGCTCGATCGCAGCGGCGGGAAAGTTGCCGTCACCGCACCGGGCAAGGTTTTTCGGAAATACGCGGAAGACACTCTCGAGCAGCGCCGCGTCGTGCTGATCGCTCTGGCCGAAATGCACCGTATTCCGCGCGGGGAAATTGTTGTCTCGGCCAACGAGGGCACCTGCCTGCACATCCTGCCCGAGGTTTTTGCCGACTTCAAACGCCAGTACCCCAATGTGGGAGTCAACGTAAAGCGCCTGGAGCACAACAAAATTCTCGAAGCCATCATCGAGAATTCCTGCGACTTCGGCGTCGTCTCGCTGCCGGTCAATGACAAGCGTCTCACCGTCGTCCCCATCCACCGAGACGAACTGGTCGTCATTGCGCCGCCCGATCATCCCCTGGCCGCCCGCGAAAAGGCGACGGTGGCGGAAGTGGCCGGGTACCCGCTTCTCCTGCCCAAGGTCGGCCGCACCCGCGACGCCCTGGAAGAGATCTTCCACGAGCATCACCTGAAGCCGACGATTTCCATGGAACTCGACTCCAGCGAATTGTTGAAGCGCTTCGTCGCCGTTGGCGTTGGCGTGGGCTTTATCCCGCGTTCCAACGTGGTCGAAGACCTGCGGGCCAAGGTGCTAGCCGTAATCTCGCTCGCCGATGCCGGCATCCAGCGCGACCTCGCCCTGGTTTTCCGTAAGGATAAGGCGCTCAGCCGCGCCGCCCTGGCCTTCATCGATATCGCTGTGAAGCTGAAGGCGGCAACGCCCGCTGAAAGCACTGCCCGATGACCATTTTTTGAAGCCGTTTTCGAGTAACCCAGTTTTCACATTTCGCGCCGGTCACAATATGTTATGTTTGAAAATTCGGTTACCAATATCTCCTTCTCGGAGGCTCCCACAAATTGGCCAAGGACATGGTCCCCAAGCGTATCTTCCTCACCAAAGGCGTGGGGAAGCACAAGGAACGGCTTACTTCGTTCGAATTGGCCTTGCGTGACGCGGGTATCGCTGCGCAGAACCTGGTCCGCGTTTCTTCCATCTTCCCGCCCAACTGCAAGCTCATCGCCCGCAAAGAGGGTCTCAAGTACCTCTCGCCGGGCGAGGTTACGTTTGCCGTCGTCGCCGAGAATTCCACCCGCGAACCGCACCGCCTGGCGGCTTCCAGCATCGGCCTGGCCATTCCCGCCGATCGCAGCACCTATGGCTATTTGAGCGAGCATCACTCCTTCGGCGAAACCGACGATACCGCCGGCGACTACGCGGAGGAACTCGCGGCCGAGATGCTGGCTACTACGCTCGATGTGGAATTTGACGCTGACAAATCCTGGGACGAGAAGAAAGAGGTCTACCGGCTGTCGAACAAAATCGTGCGCACCGCCAACGTCACCCAGAGCGCGGTGGGCGACAAGCGAGGCTTGTGGACTACGGTGATCGCCGCCGCCATTTTGATTTTCGAATAACTCAGCCGGTCACTCGATGTCCCACAGCATGGGACTACCCCTGCGTGGGACATCGCGAAGTGCATCTACTTGCTGATCCGCTCCAGCACCGCTCCCGCAATCAACGGTAGTCCGACCGTCGCATCCAGCAAGACTTCCGCAAAGCGCCCGCCCTCCTCGGGAGGCACGAACTTACCCCACGACACCGCTTCACTGTAGGTACAACCGGACAGCCCGCCCCAATTCACCGGCTCGGGACAAATGCGTACGCCATAGTGGAAGCGCTTCAGTGGCAGTTCTTCCCCGCCCCGCCGATGGCGAAGTTCGATGTACGGCCCGAACTGCTGCGCCCAATTCCGCGGCACACCGCCGCCGATGGTGAATATCCCCAGCCGCTCCTGCCCCAGTAGCGTCTCGGCGTAATATTCCAGGTCTTCGAACGGATCATAATGCAGCGCGGGAATGCCGTTCTTGCGCCGCGAGCGATTGTGCAGCGCCACGTCCAGCCCGATCTCCGAATCGCTGAACGCCGGCACAAACACCGGCACATTCTTCTCGAAGGCCGACTTCAATATCCCGCGATCCTCTACGTGCTCGCTGAGATAACGTCCGATCTCACGATTCAGCTTGTACGAGCACAGAACTTCGTTGTGATCCCACGCCTTCAGAATCCGGGCGACAATCGTCTCCACAAAGTCGAGGTTGGTCTCCGGCTCCAGCGTGTCGTACACGCGGTTGTAGCCCGCTTCGTAAAGTTCCAGGTCGTCCATCTTCGGGTCGTACTTGAAGTGCGAGCGCCCCGCCGCTTCCACCAGCCCATGGGCCATCAGTGCGCCGGTGGAGATTACCGCTTTCACAACGCCGTTGTCGATGAGATCGGTGACGATCAGTCCCTGCTTCGCGACCGTCATCGCGCCGGCCAGTGTCATCACGACAAAGCAGTCTTCGTCGCGCGCCATCGCTTCCAGCACATCAGCGCCCTCGCCCACTTGCCGGCCGGTGAACGCCGTCCGGCCCATGGCCCGCACCAGGTCGTCGACGCCGTGCACCTTCGAAAGGTCCAGCGGCTCCAGCGCTACCAACTTGTCGGAAACAGGATCGTGCAGTACGCGGTCGATGCCTTCGCCTTGAGTCTTGTGATCGTCGCCCACAACTTCACCTCGTCTATGAATGGAAAGCGTACAGATGCCATAGCGCGGAAATGTTGAACTGCCGGATGCCGAATAGTCGAAGCTACAGGTTACTCGCGGAATTCGTCAATGCACCCGATTTCTCCTGTCACTGTGTATTAACAATCGCATCGCGCCGCCGGCCGTTGCATCCAATGCTATTCTGAAAATTACACGCGCAGATGGCGCCAGGGAGTAAGCAGGGGTTGGAACGTAACTATCGCATCGGGGTCGTGCAGATGTCGTGCACGCCGCAGCCGGAAGAAAATCTCGAGCGTGCGCTCGCCCGCATTCGCCACGCTGCCGAAAAGGGCGCGGAGATCATCTGCCTGCCCGAACTTTTCCAGACGCAGTACTTCTGCCAGCGTGAGGATGTAGCGTTGTTCGATCTGGCGGAGCCGATTCCCGGACCGGCAACCAAGCGTATTGGCGATGTTGCTCGCGAGCTCAACGTGACTGTCATCGCTTCCCTGTTCGAACGTAGAGCCCCGGGCCTGTATCACAACACTGCGGCCGTGATCGACCAAGGGGGCAAGCTGGCCGGCATCTACCGAAAGATGCACATCCCCGACGATCCCCTCTATTACGAAAAGTTCTACTTCACACCGGGCGATCTTGGGTTCAAGACGTTCGCAAACGACTTCGCGAAGTTTGGAACACTGGTCTGCTGGGATCAGTGGTATCCGGAAGGCGCGCGCCTTACCGCGTTGCAGGGGGCGAATGTTCTCTTCTATCCGACTGCGATTGGCTGGCACCCTGACGAGAAGGCGCAATACGGCGAAGCGCAGTATGATGCCTGGCGCACCATCCAGCGCGCGCACGCCATCGCCAACGGGGTGTATGTCGCGGTTCCCAATCGCGTCGGCTTCGAAACCGGCAACATTCGCGGCAATCAGGCAGCGGGCAAGGGTCTGGAGTTTTGGGGAGGCTCCTTCATCGCCGATCCCTTTGGTCGGGTCATCGCGCAAGCTTCGCACGACAAGGAAGAGATTCTCGTCGCCGAGGTCGATCTCCATCGAATAGAGGACGTGCGCCGCAACTGGCCCTTCTGGCGTGATCGCCGCGTCGACGCCTATGCGCCCATTACGCAACGCTTCCTTGTATAAAGTATGAAGTGTCATCCCGACCAAGGGCTTCAGCCCGCGCGGAGGGACCTGCTGTCTCGCCTTAGGGCAATGCTGTTAATAGACTGACTAATGCCTAAGCTCACCGCGCTCTCGCAACCGCCCGCCGCCCTCGGCTATCGCATGCCGGCCGAGTGGGAGCCGCACGAGGCCACCTGGATCGCATGGCCCCACAATCGTTCCGACTGGCCGCGAAAGTTTGAATCCATTCCGTGGATTTACGCAGAGATCATCCGCCATCTCGCGCGCGTTGAACGCGTAAACATCCTGGTTGACGATGAGGCGGCCGAAGTCAAGGCTCGCGCTGTTTTGGTTCGCGCGCACGTTCTCCCCGAGAAAGCCTTGGCCCCGGGCAAGGCCGCCGGCAATCTTCGCTTTTTCCAGATTCCCACCGATCGCGTCTGGACACGCGACTATGCGCCGATCTTCGTTCGCCGCGATTCGCGCAAGGGCGATCTCCCTGCCGTCGCAGCCACCACCTGGCGCTTCAACGCCTGGGCCAAGTACAGCGACTGGAAGCTGGACGCGCCCGCAGGCGCCGAGATCGCCAAGCGGCTGCGTCTTCCCGCGTGGCAACCGGAAGTACGGGTCGACAACGAGTTTCATCGCATTGTTCTGGAGGGGGGCAGCATCGACGTCAATGGCCGCGGCACACTCATCACCACCGAAGAATGCCTGCTCAGCGAAGTGCAGCAGCGCAATCCCGGTGTTTCACGCGAGCATCTGGAGGAAGTCTTTGCCGATTATCTCGGCATTGAAAAGGTCATCTGGCTGGAGCGCGGCATCGCCGGCGACGACACCCACGGACATGTCGACGACATCGCCCGCTTCGTCGGCTCACGCACGGTAGTCACGGCGTACGAACCCGATCCCGCCGATCCCAACCACGAGCCGCTCAGCGATAACTTCCGCTGGCTGAAGAAGAGTACCGACCAGTCCGGCAAGCCGCTCAAAGTGGTGAAGCTGCCGATGCCCGCGCCCGTGTATTTCGAAGGCCAGCGCCTTCCCGCGAGCTATGCCAATTTCTACCTCGCCAACCAGTTGGTACTCGTCCCTACATTTGGCGATCGCAACGATCGCGCAGCGCTGAATACGCTGGCGGAGCTGTTCCCTGAGCACGAAGTGGTCGGCATTTACTGCCGTGACTTCATCTGGGGATTAGGCGCGCTGCACTGCATGACCCAGCAGCAGCCTGCGGGATAGCCGGAAAGCAGCGAAGGAAAATCAGCTCGTAAAAAGCTATCCCCGCCCACGTACTCTCTACATGGGCGAGGACATTAATTCAAGGA
>JBARGS010000234.1:0-10016 GCA_049798495.1 Candidatus Korobacteraceae bacterium
CGCTCATCCACCATCAGGCAGTCATCGCCGACATCATTCCAGCGCAATCCGATCAATTCGCTGACCCGCAAACCCGAGTACACGGCGACATATACCATCGTCGCGTATGGCTCTGGGATGCCGGACAGAATTTGCTCGAACTGTTCTGACGTGATGTTCGGCTTCTTCACACGTTTTCCGACCCGGTTCGGTGGCAGGAGCACGCCCTCCATAGGGTTCTTGACGAGCAGGTGATAGCGCACAGCCGAACCCAAGATGCTCGACATCACGTCGCGGATCTTATCTCTCGACTCGTGCGATAACGGACTGGTCGCCATTGCACTGAAATACCGCTGAAGTTCTAACGTTTCCAACTCGCGCAAACAGCAGTTGCCGAATGCCGGAGTTAGGTAGTTCTTGATGATCCCTTCGTAGCGACTGCGCGTTGCAATTGCCATCAACGGCAGCACCACGGGGATATACGTGTCTTCGACAAACACTTTGAAGTTAGTGGCCGATCCGATCGACTGCAGACCCTGATTGATCGGCCGTAACTGTTCATCGGCTATCTTCGCCACTTCTCGCGCCGGCATGTCAGCGGGAGCCAACTTGACCCGCTTCTTCCTGCGCGAGAGCTTTCCGCCTGAGAATATGTCCTCCCAGACGAGCATCCACCACCACTTGCCCTCCCGAAAGGGCTTGGGGTGCTGGAATCTTCTCCGGGCCATTCGCTGAAAATCTCCTTTCAGCGAAAGCTCGAGGCACACCTCCGGCGCAACAATAGCACGCTCGGGGCGAGCGGTTATCTGCGAATTGGGCCCGAGGTTGTGCATACGTTAAGTAGCGACCTCAGGCATGTGCGTTCTCGATTTGAACGTCAGCGTGTTGTGGTCGAAGATCACCCTCTCCGTACCCAGTGGGCCGTTTCTCTGTTTGCCGATGATGATTTCGTCTTCATGGGTGAACTCAGCGCTTTCATTGACCAGGTTATGAAGCGCAGATCGCGCCCACCATACCAGCGCTCCAAACCTCTCGTCATGCCCCGAAAGTATTGGGAGCCGATATCTCCGTCTGTGATGGGGGGTACCGGAGGCTGTGACTCGTAGAAACCCACTTATTCGAAAACCGCGAATGAGTGGGGCACCCGGCCTTGCGAACAGGACCAGAATGACGATCTGTCCGCAGGAAGAGATGCGGGTCGGAAAAGGCTTCTCATAGTACCTCGAGATAATTTTCTTACTTGAGCGTAGAGTAAGTAAAGTAAGATTCTTACGGTTATCTTACTTATAAGAAAACCTGCAGGGTATGCCGGGTTTGTGGTGGTTCAGGTTACCACAGGCGGGTTCTATAAAAGGGGATGTCAAGAGAAAACTCTATTGCCTTCGCTGGAGAAGAGGTAGTTCTCTGACATCCAGCGCCTGTGGTCGTGGCGGGCGGCGCGACTAGTCCGGGTTACTTATCCTTACCAACCTACCTGGCGCATTCGATTCAGGATGATCGCGCTGTATTGGTTCATGCGTTCGGGCCGCCGCTTCAGGGGAGCGGGCAGAATCGCGGCGAGCCGTGCCGCCTCCTGCCTGCCGATCTTCCGGGCCGGTGTTCGGTAGTAGTAACGGCAGGCGGACTCTGCGCCATAAATGCCCGGACCCCATTCCACCACGTTGAGGTAGAGCTCCAGAATGCGCCGCTTGCCGAGGACGACTTCGGCCACGGGTACCAGCGTGGACTCTGCACCCTTGCGAAGGATGGAGCGGCCGGTTCCGAAGAACAGGTTTTTTACCAGTTGTTGCGAGAGGGTGGAAGCTCCGCGCGTGCGCTCGCCTTCCATATCCTCATCCTCCTTGGCGGCGATTTGGATTTGGCGCCAATCGAACCCATGATGCTGGTAGAAGCGCGCATCCTCCGCGGCGATGACAGCGTGCTGCAGATCGGGAGAGATTTGGCTAAGCGGAACGAACGTGTACCGTTTCTGATAAGGCGTGTGGTGAAGCCCGGCCTGGAATCGGCGCTGGATGTGTACCGCGGTCGTCGGTGGGTCGATCCAGCGGAGGGCAACAAGAATCAGTGCAGCCCCCGACCAAAGAAGCAGCGCGCCGACGATTAGCCATCGCACCAACGATCGGAGCAAACCCTTCCGAGGCTGGGTCCGGGTTGGCCGGTATGGTCGCTGCGTCACCTTGCAGAATAATAACGTGAGTGGAGATTTGTTTGAGCGCCGGGTGCCCCGTCCCTACGCCGCTGGCCATCGCCGGCCACGAGGCGGCTAGAGGTTATCGGCAGCATCTGGTTGGGCCGGTCGTTTCGAAATCAGTCGTCGAACGACATGGCCTTTCCACATCCACAATCCCGTAAGGACCATGATGGGAAGGAAGACAAACCGAGTAGCGGGGGCATAGCCTGGAAGTTTTTCGAACGGACTTATAGATATAGCCGAGTATCGGAATGGCAACGATGAGGTGAATCCAGCGAAAAATTGTGCGTGTGGTGCCTTGGTTCATGATGACCTCGATTCACGACTCTTGAGCCGCCTTGGGTAGCCAACCGGGCGTCTCAACGCCGAACTGCTTGGCGTACTCGGCGTTCAATCGCTGCCAGCCGAACTTGATGGCCTCGGGGCCGGCGATGCGGCCGATGGGAGTTCCGCTGAGAAGCCGATCCAGAACGTCGAAGCAGATGTGCCACCCCGCAGCACCCATTGCGATGAAGCGGTGACCGATGTTGGTCCACAGCGTCAGGCGCGTGCCGCCGCCAAAGGCTTCGAGTTCCCACCGCATATTGAAGTCGCCCCATTTGTACTCAAGCAGCTCGGGAGCCTCGGCTCGCGTCACGGTTGTTTCGGTAATGCGCGGCGTGGGCGCTCCCACCGTGGTGAGCTTCACCGTGTTTCCAGCCGTGCCCAGGCTCCCTTCGGCGTCGAAGGGCGCCCACTCGCGCAGATGCGCCGGATCGGTTAGCGCCTGCCAGACTTTTTCCGGCGGGTGACGCAGTTCCCGGACGAGAACCAGCGTCCACTTCTCTCCGTCCTTTTCTATGCGTGCCCCGCCGGCCGGACCCGGCGCGTACTGCGCGCGATCGCTCATCGATCCTCTCCGTGTTTTCCGCTATTCGCTTTTCGCCAGATTTTCCAGCGGGCAATAATTAGCCAACGGCGAAGAGCGAATGGCGAACCGCCGCTACCAGCGCTTCAGTTCCGTGACCTGAATGAGATTGCCGCAGGTGTCGTTCAGCTTGGCGATCTTGGAGGCGGTCACGTCCGTTGGTGGCATGGTGAAATCGGCGCCGTGCGCTTTCATGCGGTCGTAATCGGCCTGCACGTCGTCGGTGAAGAACATGGCCGCGGGCTGGTATGGCCGCAGAGTTGGGATCAACCGCTGCCTGGGCTCAGTTGAATGTCCGTCTCGGGGCGGGAATGCTGCGGGAAGCTGCGGCACTCACGACGCAAATTGGTGGTGAGGTGATTCCCTCCGACAAGCCACACAGTCTCGCCATGTCAATCCGCCAGCCGGTCGGAGTGGTACTCGCAATGGCGCCCTGGAACGCGCCGATCATCTTGGGATTACGAGCCGTTACAACCCCCCTCGCGTGCGGTAACACCGTGGTGTTCAAAGCATCGGAGATGTGTCCTGCGACACATCGGCTCATCGGGGAGGTCTTGTGCGAATCGGAACTGCCGCCCGGGACGGTCAACGTGATAAGCAACGCGCCCGAGAATGCTGCGCAGGTTGTGGAAGCGCTGATCGCTCATCGCAGCGTTCGGCGGATCAACTTCACAGGCTCGACTCGAGTTGGCCGAATCATCAGCCAGTATGCAGCCAGGCATCTGAAGCGGGTCTTGCTGGAATTGGGCGGAAAGGCGCCGCTGCTTGTCCTCGAAGATGCTGATCTGGACGAAGCCGTGAAGGCGGCCACGTTCGGAGGGTTCATGAATCAAGGCCAGATATGCATGTCGACGGAGCGTGTCGTGGTGGAGGCGCGAGTCGCCGACGCATTTGTCGCGAAGTTCGCAGCCAGAGCGAAAACCCTTCTCGCCGGCGACCCGCAGTCGGAGAAGGTCGTCCTCGGTCCTCTGGTGTGTGCCGAAGCGGCAGAAAAAATTCAGCAGCTGATTCAGGACGCCCTGGCAAAGGGTGCAACCCTCGGCGCTGGAGGGAATGTGAACGGCTCCGTGGTGGACGCGACAATCCTCGATCACGTTACTGCGGCAATGCGGATTTACGGGGAGGAGTCCTTTGGTCCCATTGTCGTGGTTGTGCGGGTGAACGGCGTGGAAGATGCAATTCGGGTTGCGAACGATACGGAATACGGTCTCTCCGCTGCCGTATTCAGCCGCGACGTGGGACGGGCGCTTGAGATCGCGCGACGCATTGAATCCGGCATCTGTCATATCAATGGACCGACGGTCCAGGATGAGCCGCAAATGCCTTTTGGGGGTCTGAAGGGCAGCGGCTACGGCCGTTTCGGTGGCAAAGCAGGAATCGACGAATTCACCGAGTTACGCTGGCTGACAGTAGCCACGCAACCGCAACCGTACCCGTTCTAACGAAGGAGTCAGTTCCGTTTCGTGAACAGGCGCCGTAGCAACCGTCATGTTCTGCCGTCGATTGCTGGCGAGAAGTCGTCGATTCCTCTATCCACCCCTCAGTTCAACAAGACCGCCCGACGAAATAGGAGGAAGGCGCAGCGCCGTCTACCTTTGCCGCCTACAACGCGGGCCCGAATCGTATTGCGGAACTGCGAAAGAGAGCACCGGCACAGGGGCTGGATCCGAATAAATGGTTTGAAAACGTAGAACTGTTGGTTGCGCAGAACGTGGGGCCAGTGACTGTCCAGTATGTCAGCAACATTTACAAGTACTACATCGCTTACAAGCTCGTGGTCGAACAAGGGCAATCCTTGCAGTAAGGCACGCGATACCGCTACTCGGAAGTTGCGGGAGCTATTGGCCTTGGTCATTTGCTGAAATTGCCAGACGGGATCGATGATCCGCAGAGTTCGGCATTCGTTGCTTATTGCAGCTTCGCGTATTCCGCCCTGGCTTGCCTGAGGATCGGAATGTCGGGATCGGCGTTTTTCCAGAGGGTAAGGAAATCCTCGTAGGCAGTCTTCGCCTTGGCCGTGTCCCCCGACAAAACGAGCGCTCTACCTAACTGCAAGTGTGCCAGTGCGCCGATGGGATCGCTGACCACGATTCCGCGGTGGTCGAGAATTTTCTGAAACTCGGCAGCGGCTTCGCTGCCCTGCCGCGTGGCGAGAAAGGCGAGGCCACGCACATAGATCGGATATAAGCTTCCGAAGAAGCCCACAAAGCTGCTGTGCGGCGCCCCCAGCTCATAAGGAACCGCGACCTGCAGCAGCTCGATAGCCTTTGCAGGCTCACCATGGTTAAGGGCCAGAATTGCGCGAAGTGTTGGTATATAGCTCGACCTGACGGACGTATCCTCTGGGAAGCGTCGCTCCAGATTCCCCGCGAGCGTTTGAGAGCGGAGAGAATCTTGCGAAAGAGCCAGCGCCAGGGCAGCTCCGTACTCCACATCCCTCTCTCTTGAGAGCTCAAGCGATGCCATCGCGATTTGCCTTGCCGCTGGGGCATTCCCAAAGAAGGCGTTCCAGAGGGCTGCCCCGGTTTCGTACAGAGCGGCGCGCTCCCGATCGCCTCCCTGTTGGGCCAGATCGGCAGCTCGCTGTGACATTCTCCGTGCTAGTTGCAAGTGACCGGAATATGCGAGGACAAACGCCTCATGGTCGGTGATCCAGTGTTCCGCTCCGGACTTTCCCCGCCCGAGAGCAGCTTCCCGTTCCATTCCTGCCTTGTCCCCTTTTAAGAAGGCGATGTCATAACGCTGTACAAAAAAATCGGGGATTTCCAATTTGCGTTGTGATGCCCGCTGAAGAGTGCTTTCGGCTTCATCGAAGCGATCAAGGTAAACATAGCCGTAGGCAAGAATGCCATATCCGATGACGAAGTCTGGATCGAGCTCAATCGTCTTTTCGGACTCCTCAACGATCCCTGAGTATTTGCCGAACACCGGATAGATAATGCCCGCCAGGAACGAGTGCGGTAACGTCTCGCGAGGATAGGTTTGCGTCCACGCCTCACAGGTCTGTTGCGCCTTCTCCAGGTTTCCTGTCACCTGTAGATCGTAGGAAGCGGTGATAAAGAATCGTTCCGCGTCACTGGCGCGATCCTGCAATTGATAGGCGGCGCTTGTGCTTTTCGCAGAGAGGGCGTTCTCCCCAAGATCGCCGTACATCCGTCCCAGGAAGGCCTGCGCTATGGCGAATTTAGGATCAATCGTAACCGCGCGCTTGAAAAGTGGCAGAGCGGCGGCAGAACCGGTTGAGGAGAGAACCTTTCGGGCGGCGCTATAAGCCTTCAAAGCTTCCAACGACGGAGTCGTGGCCTCGGCGAGCGGCGTGTTGTGCTTCTCGACGGTGATGAGCGATTCTCCGACCTGGGTCCTGAACTTACTCGCGATTTGACCGAGGGCATTGAGCACATCTTCTTTTCTCGCAGCTTGTACCTGCTCGTCAGCAAGAACGTTTCCGGTGCGGCAGTCCTTGGCCCGTAGCCCCAACACGTACTGACTGCCGAGGCTTGCAATCGAGCCGTCGAGGACAGCGGCGCTTGCGGTTCGCTCACAGATCTCCCGAGCCAACTCCGGGGTGAGTCGCGCGTCCGGTGGCTGTCCCATCATCCGTAGTGTCTGCTGGATTCGTTCCTCGGAGACGAGGCTGAGAAACGGCGACTGTTCCAGTTGCACCGCCATGCCCTGCCGGAGCGTTCCGTCGAACACGGGATCGCCGGTCGTGTTTGTGAAATCGGCGAGGACAATGACGTCCTTACCGGTAAGTTTTGGCGTGCGGTGGAAATAGAAGTAGCTCGCGACAAGGAGAGCCAGTCCGGCTGCGATGCCGGGAATAATCGCTTTCCAGCGTTTTGCGGCGCCGCTTGTGGCCGTCAGCCTTGCACTGGTTGTTATGCGTCCGGAATCCGAGTCTCGCTTTAGTCGCTGCAGGTCGGTGCGAATTTCTGAAGCGTGCTGGTAGCGGAGATCGCGATCTTTTTCCAGGCACTTATCGACGACGCGCTCAAGTCCCGTCGGCAGCTCGGGATTCAAACGCGTTGCCGGCGCAGGCGTGCTGTTGAGAATGGAATCGTAAATGTCTCCCAGGCTGTCGCCGCGAAATGGCAGCCTGCCGGTAGACATTTCATAGAGCACCACCCCGAACGAAAACAAATCCGTTCGTGCGTCCAAGGGTTTAGCTCGGACTTGCTCCGGCGACATGTACGACACCGTGCCCATCGCGCTCCCCGGAGTAGTCAGTTCAGTGGGAAGGTTCTTTTGCGATGTCTCACCACCGCTCGAACCAGGGTCGCGAAGCGGATCCATTTTCGCCAGTCCAAAGTCGAGAATCTTCGCATGCCCGCGCTGAGTGACGAAGATGTTTGCGGGTTTGATGTCGCGATGGATGATCCTGGCGGAATGGGCCGCATCCAATGCGTCGGTAATCTCGATGGCTAACTCGATAAGGGTTTCGATTTCCAGTGGGCGGCCTTGGATGGAATGCTTCAGGGTAGTTCCATCCATAAACTCCATCACGATGAAGGAGCGGCCGTCCTGCTCGCCGATGTCATAAACCGTACAGATATTGGGGTGATTCAGTGCAGAGGCAGCTTGGGCTTCGCGTTGGAAACGGGCAAGTGATTGCGGGTCGCGGGCGATCTCGTCAGGCAAAAACTTGAGAGCCACAAACCGGTGGAGCCGGATGTCCTCCGCCTTATAGACCACGCCCATTCCGCCGCCGCCCAACTTCTTGACGATCCGGTAATGCGAAATGGTTTGGCCGATAAGAGAATCGTCGGTTCCCAATGTGTGCTGGTTCTGCTCAACAGCGAGTTCCCGCGCGGCCACTTCCAGCGCAGGGCTCTCCAGAAAGCTTCCTGCTTCTTGTTGCGACGCCAGCAGCGACCGGACTTCCTGCGCCAGCAGCTCGTCGCCCGCGCAAGCCTGCCGCAGAAACGCTTCGCGCTCCCCGGGAGGACGAGCCAGCGCCAACTGCAGCAGGTTATCGACTTGTTTCCATCGTTCCGAGTCCATCGTCGGTTCCGCCCGTCAACTCCCGATAGAGCCACGCCTTAGCAGTGCTCCAGTCACGCATGACGGTAACGGACGATACTTCGAGCACCTCGGCCGTTTCTTCCACGCTCAGTCCACCAAAGAAGCGCATCTCGACAACCTGCACTTTGCGCGGATCGAGCCGCGCCAGCGCATTCATGGCGTCATCAAGCGCCACCAGGTCCGCGGACCACTCGCCCAGGTTGCCACCCAGCTGTGCCGCCTCGTCCAGGGAGATATGCTGCACGCCGCCGCCTCGCTTCAAGTTCTGACGCCGTGCATGCTCGACCAGAATGCGTCGCATCAGTTGGGCGGAAACGGCAAAAAAGTGCGCGCGATTTTGCCATTCCATACGCTTGTAATCCACCAGGCGCATGTAGGCTTCGTTAACCAGCGCGGTGGTTTGGAGCATGTGTCCGGGACGCTCGCCCTTCATGTAGTGGCGTGCCAGACGGTGGAGTTCTTTATAAACGATAGGGGTTAGCCGCTCGAGCGCACCCTGATCTCCCTCACTCCAGGCGCGGAGCAACTGGCTTACGTCGGCCCCAGACGGCACACCTGACTCTGTCAACCCTGCACCACCAATTGACTGGATTATACCGACGCGCCTGGTCCCCTCAAATTACTGCCCTCGGATGATAGTTTTCCTGCTCCTTCTGCGCCTATCTAAGTGGAGGAACAAATGAAATCACGCCCGAGCGTTACCATTTCGTTGCTGAGCTTGCTGGTCCTATTGGGCCTGCCGGCCCGGCTGACCGCACAGAACCATGCGAGGATTCAGGAACAGAGTTCAGTGCCTGTTCTCTATGACGTAACAGACCTCGGCTTGGTCGGTCCGACGCCTGGTCAAGCCTATGCTGTGAACACCAGTAATTTGATTAGCGGCGCAGCCGTGACCCCTGCGGGTGCAATGCATGCCGTTCTCTGGTACAGGACGTGGAAGCTCGACATCGGCAAACCCGGCCTCGGAGGCGCAAACAGTGTGGCGCTCGACCTCAACGAATGGGGCCAAGTGGTTGGTGAGGCCGAAACCAACACGCCAGATCCCAATGGAGAAGACTTTTGCGGATTTAGATCCAACGGCTTTGCTTCCTCCGGAAGCTGTCTTCCTTTCCTGTGGCAATTTCCCAGGATGACTCAACTCCCGACGCTCGGGGGCCGCAACGGTTGGGCGAATGTAATCAACAATCAGGGAGAAGCGGTCGGAACCGCGGAGAATAACACGCCTGATCCAAACTGCCCGGCTCCGCAAGTGCTCCAGTTCAAGCCGGTCACCTGGACGAACGGCCACGTTCATGAACTCCCGACCTTCGGCGGTGATCTCGACGGAGTCGCTGAGGCTATCAACGATAACGGCGACGTTGTTGGCTCGTCGGGAGATTGCGGACCCTTCAGTGTGAATTTGACGTATCTGTTGGCTCGTCACGCTTTGCTCTGGCAAAAAGGCAGAGTAACGGACCTCGGTAATCTTGGGGGCGATTTCGGAAACATCGCCTTCTTTGTGAATAACCATGGTCAGGTGGTTGGTTCTTCAGACCTGGCCGGCGACGAAACTGGTCATGCATTCCTCTGGACCAGGGGAACAGGTATGCAGGACTTGGGCGCGCTTCCTGGGGACATCATAAGCGCCGCCATCGGCATGAACGATGCCGGAGAAATAGTTGGGGTGTCTTTGGATGCGAGCTATAACCTGCGCGCCTTTCTCTGGCGAAACGGCCACATGATCGATCTCAACCGCCTTGTTCCCGCCGACTCCCCGTTATCGCTGATGCTTGGAGTAACCATCACTTCAGGCGGGGAGATCGTGGGCTTGGCGCTGGACAAAAGCACCGGCGAGTTTCACGGCTTTCTGGCGACTCCGAAACACAGGTAAGCCTTGGCACACCTGGAGGTCGGCCATCAGATCCAAAGTGAAGCGCC
>JBARGS010000235.1:0-14522 GCA_049798495.1 Candidatus Korobacteraceae bacterium
AGCAGCTTCAGCGCGTCGGCGAATGGTTGCAGCAGGCCGTGCGGACCCACGCGCATGGGGCCAAGGCGAATCTGCATGTGCGCGAGGATCTTGCGCTCCAGCCAGTTCATCGCGATGACGGCCAGCGAGATGCCGATGGTGATGATCAAGATGTAGATCGTCGCCCAAAGCATGCTGCCGGCTTCGCCGGGGGTCGCGTTCGAGTTGAGGTATTTCGTAATTGCGTCCAACATTGTCTTGAAAGGGCACGGCTTCAGCCGTGCCGGCTATTACCTGCTTTGAAAGGGCACGGCTTCAGCCGTGCCGGCTATTGCCTGCTTTGAAAGGGCACGGCTTCAGCCGTGCCGCTCACACCGTTTTCGCTAAGTGGCTTTAGCCACTGAGGTACCTCGTCTTTATCGCTTCCCGGGAAAGCCGAACAATACGGGTAATCCGTCGCCCTTTCGGCCAATCCCTTTCCCACGGGATTGCGATAGATGTATCCAACATGAATCTCAAAATCTTCATGATCACGAATGCGATGGTCCGAAAATCCGCGCTGCCAAATCTCCATCGAGCTGCCCAATCCTTTCTTCGCGCGAAAGGAGAAGCCGCCCTTGATGAACTGGACCGCACGTTCGACGGTCCCTTCTGGCGTAATCAGGACGTGGAAGTGATCGGGCATGAGCACGTATTCGTGCAACAGATAGGCTTTCCCACGATACGAACCCAGGGTTTCAAGGAAGAGTTCTGCCCATTGCGGCTTTGTGAAAAGCGCGCGGCGTTGCCACGTCGAGGCAGTGACGAAGTACGTCTGCCCGTTATTGGTGGCGTGCTCACGCGGGGGCTTCACTCGATGTTTACCTCCGGGGCTCAAGCCCCGTTCTTCTTCCTCGTTACGGCACGCCTAAAGGCGTGCCCTTTCAAAGCCCTGCTCTTGCGACACGCCTGAAGGCGTGCCCTTTTCAAACTCTGCTCTTGCGGCACGGCTGAAGCCGTGCCCTTTCAAAGCTCGGCGCTCGTAGCTCGTGGCTCGAAGCTCTCACCGGTCCACTTCTCCCAGCACGATGTCCAGCGTCCCGATCACCGCGACCACGTCGGCCACCAGCAGGCCGCGCACCATCTTGTCGAGAGCTTGCAAATTGACGAACGATGGCGGCCGGACGCGCACGCGATAGGGCTGCGTCGATCCGTCGCTCACGATGAAATATCCCAGCTCGCCCTTGGGCGCCTCGATGGAGTGATAGATCTCGCCCACCGGCGGCTTCAGCACCTTGGGAATCTTTGCCATGATCGGACCCTGCGGCAGGCCCTCAACCGCCTGGCGAATGATGCGCACCGACTGGCGCATCTCCTCGATGCGCACCAGGTACCGGTCGTAGGTGTCGCCGTTCAGGCCCGTGGGAATGTCGAACTCGAAGTTCTTGTAGCACTCGTAGGGCTGCGCCTTGCGCAAGTCCCACTTCAGTCCGCTAGCCCGCAGCACCGGGCCGGTAACGCCCAGCGCGATGCAGTCTTCCGGATTCAGAATGCCCACGCCTTTGGTGCGCCGCACCCAGATGCGATTGGTGGTGAGAAGCTCTTCGTATTCGTCGAGCTTGGGAAGAAAGGCGGTGCAGAATTTCTGGCAGTCCTGCTCGAAGCCGTCATAGGCCTCGTAGATGCAGCCCCCGATGCGGAAGGCGTGCGTGGTCAAGCGGGCGCCGCAGTACTTCTCGAAGATCTTCAGAATCTCTTCGCGGTCGCGGAAGCAGTAGAACAGCGGGGTCAACGCGCCGATGTCGAGCGCGTGCGTGCCCAGCCACACCTGGTGGCTGGCGATACGGCACAGCTCGGTAAGGATCACGCGGAGGTACTGCGCGCGCGGCGGCGCTTCCACGTTCTGCAGCTTCTCGACCGCCTCGCAGTAGCCCAAGCCGTTGGAGACCGCGGCGACGTAATCCATGCGATCGACATAGGGATTGAACATCGCGTAGGTGCGGTTCTCGGCAATCTTCTCCACCCCGCGATGCAGGTAGCCGATCACGCACTCGGTGCCCAGAACTTTTTCGCCGTCGAGCTTCAGAATGACGCGCAGCACGCCGTGGGTCGAGGGATGCTGCGGTCCCATGTTGAGGACGAGTTCGTTGGCGTCAAGAAAAGTTTCGTCTTTGGTATCGAGGTCGAGGTAATCCATGGTCCCCGAGTCACGCCGCGCTTGCGCTTGGGATGAGAGGTAATCGGTGCGGTCGCTCATTGTCCACTCTCGATTCCAAGATTGATCTGCACCCACTCCTGGTCCTGCTGCAGAATCGGATAGTCCTTGCGCAGCGGGTGGCCCTTCCAGCCATCGGGCAGCAAAATGCGCTTCAGGTCGGGATGGCCGTCAAAGCCGATGCCGAACATGTCATAGACCTCGCGCTCCAGCCAGTCGGCCGTCGGCCAGATGCCGAAGACGCTGCGCAGACGGTCGCCGTCCTTGATCTGCGCTTTAACGCGCACGCGCTCGTTGTGGTGAAAGGAGTACAGCACGTAAACGATGTCGAACTGCGCCTCGCGCTTGGGATAGTGAACCGCGGTGACATCCACGCAGTAGTCGAAAAGCTCGTTGTCCCGCATGCGGAGCAGAATTTCGTAGAGCAGAGAGCTGTCCACGACCAGGTATTTCTGGCCAAGGTAGGTATTGGCTTCCCTGATGCCCGAGCCGTATTGGCTCTTCAGGTTGCGGACCAGGTCGGAATCCCAGGGCTCCGGCTTGGGGCCCTCCGGCTTCGGCGGAGCAGGCTTTGCAGCGGGAGCGGCAGGCTTCGTAGCGGCTGGAACGGCAGGCTTAGCGGCGGCTGCGGCGGGCGGCTTTTCTCCGTCTGAGGCAGCGGCTGGCTTCTCTGGCGTGGCGTTGGTAGCGGCTACGGCTTTCGGCGTCTCCGGCGGTTTAGCGGAGGGTTCCGGTTTAGCCGCCGGTGCTATTGCCGCTTCTGCCGGTGCTGCAGCGGGAGTCTCGGACTTTGCTGCGGCGTTTGCGGTGACGGATTCGGGAACCCCAGCCGACGCCGGATCAGCGCTCGGCGGGGTGGAAGATCCAGGCAAAACCGGATTGGACTCTTTCGTTTCCTCGGGCACTGCCATGCCTCTCTTTTCGACCTTCCAGTTGTAGCAGTTTGCGGCGGTTACCTGCTTGTACGGGAGTCACTCCGCACTGTGACGGCAATCACATTGTTGCGCACAACTGCAACATTGCTCAGGGTCCCGGTAAAAAGTAACCGCCCATTGTTCTCCTCAAGGTCGGGGGATGCAACGGCAAAATACGTTCTCTGAGCAATAGCTGCCCAAGCCGTGTGAGGTTCCACTCGCGACTGAAGCCATACTCAAAAGCTGCCGATGAAGCTCTGGAAGCAATTCGCAACCGGAGGCACATCCGTGGCCGCAAAGGGCAACCATCAGGGACTAACGAGAAGGGACTTCATCAAGACCGTTGGCGTGGGCATGGGAGCATTACCGGCACTGGGCATCGGCATTGGAGCCTTACAACTGACGGGGTGCGGCGGCAGCCCGGGTGCACAACCTGTGTCCTGGCCGATTGCCAGCCAGGTTTACACCACGGCCCAGCAGCAGGTTCTTCCGGTGGCCCTGACGGCAGCCACGCCGCACATCGGCCCCGGAGACGTCGCGCAATACGCAAAATACAGCTACAGCGCCTGGAACATTGGGGGTCCGCTGACTCACGTGTTGCGCAAGGAGCTTGCGCCTAACTATAGCGGCGCGCCTGGCGTGGCGCAGCTGTTGTCGTTCTTTTCCATCTCCGACATTCACATTGCCGACAAGGAGTCGCCCGCCCAGGCCCTCTATGTCGGCTGGAACGCCCCGTATGGTCCAAGCTCCTCCGGCTTGTCGTCGGCCTACTCGCCCATTCTGCTTTCGACGCCGCAAGTACTCGATGCCGCCATCCAGACCATCAACGGGTTACACAAAATCTCGCCGTTCGATTTCGGCTTGTCTCTGGGCGATGCCTGCAACAACACGCAGTACAACGAGCTGCGCTGGTTCATCGACACCATCGACGGCAAGCTGATCACGCCCAGCTCGGGCGCGCACCTGGGAGCCTCCTCCATCGACTATCAGAAACCCTTCTATGCCGGCGGCATCAACCCCGAGCTTCCCTGGTACCAGGTGATCGGCAACCACGATCAGTTCTGGATGGGCTGCCAGTTTGAAGTCGCGAAAAGCCGCAGCGCCCACATCTCGAATACCATCCTTAACATTGCCGACAATCCCCAGCAGGCTGTCATCGCTAGCACCGGCGCCTACATGGGAGTGATCGACGGCTCAACGCCCTTGGGCAACCTTATCGGGGGCGGACCGGAGGCGGATTTTCACCCGGCTCCCACCGTCGTCCCTGACGCAAGCCGCCATACCCTGGCCAGCCTTACCTCCACCACCCTGAACTGGATGACCGAGTTTTTTAACACCACCTCCGAGCCCGTGGGTCACGGCTTCACTCAGAGCAATCTGGACCAGGACTTCGCCTGCTACAGCTTCGTGCCCAAGTCCGACATCCCGATCAAGATTATTGTGCTCGACGACACCGTCAAGGGACCGGACCAGCAGAACTACGCCGCCGGCGCACTTGACACTGCCCGCTACACCTGGCTGGTGAACGAGCTGGATGCCGGGCAGGCCAACAACCAGCTCATGATCATCGCGGCGCACGTGCCCCTACTGCCGGCGACCAGCCAGACCGATCCCACGCCGTTTCCCATGTGGCCAGGGCCGGAATATACCGAAGCCACCATGCTGGCCAAGCTGCACACCTATCCCAATCTCATGATGTGGATGGCGGGACACCGGCATGTGAACGTCGTCACCTTGCAGGCGGCGCCCGATAACGACCCCACCCTCGGCTTCTGGGAGGTCGAGACCTGTTCACTGCGCGATCACCCGCAGCAGTTCCGCACCTTCGACATCCGCCGCAACCGCGATAACACGGTTTCCATCATCATCACCAACGTCGATCCGGCGGTACAACCCGGCTCCCCGGCCTACAAGTCGCGAGGTTATGCACTGGGCGCGTTTCGGATCTTTGGCGCCACGCCCGCAGTCATCGCGGACACTACCTCGCACTCCTACAACGCGGAGCTGGTAGTGCAGCTGACGGCGGAGATGCAGGCGGTGATCGCCAAAGTGGGATGATGGCGGCTACGGCAGGCTTGGGTAGTGCGGCGCTGCGGACCGATGGTTCGGGTGGTGCGGCGCTTTAGCGCCGCATCAACGCGGATTCTTCCATTTCAGGCTTTAGCCTGTCGGGTACTTCGTCCAGCCTCCACGAGGTGCTAGCGGACGAATATGGATAATCCTCGGCTGCCTGAACCAGATTACGTCGGACTGGATTCTGGTGAATATAGTTTCGTATGCGTTCGTATTCGACACCATCGCGGACCCTGTGTTCGTAATAGCTTGGCTGCCGCACGCCTTTTAACTTTAGTCTGATCTGTCCCATCTCGTGCGAGAACCCGCCCTTGATCATCTGCACGGCACGTCCAATCGCGTGATCGTCATCCACGGAAATCAGCAGATGGATATGATTAGGCATAATGACGAATTCGTGCACAGAGAATTCGCCCTTATCGCGATAACGAAAGATCGTTGCCAGCAATAGATCGGCGGTTCCGTTCGTTGGAACAGGTGCTGGTGCATGTAAGCAGACGCCGTGATGAAATACGTCTTGGTCATTACGATGCTGTTCAGCCGAGCGGAGGTCGAAGCTGCCGCCGGCTGAAGCCGGCTCCGGAAAATAATTAACGGCCTTTACGCGGACCTAAAGGTCCGCACTACCCGAACTGGCCTGCGCCTCTAAGAGGCGAGCCGAGCCGAGTGGCCTTCCCTACACCCACTCCAGCGCGCCCTTCTTCCAGATCCAGATGTACCCCACGATCAGGATGCCGAGGAAGATCATCATCTCCAGCAGCCCGAAAAGGCCCAGCCGCTTGAACTGTACCGCCCAAGGGAACAGGAAGATGGTCTCCACGTCGAAGACGACAAACAGAATCGCCACAATGTAGAACCGCACGGTATAGCGGCCGCGGGCGTTGTCGAAGGGCGTGATACCGCACTCGTAGGGCATCAGCTTGGTTTTGAAAGGATTCTTGGGGCGGATCAGGGCGCAAATGGCCACCGTTCCGGCGGCGACAAGGAACGCAACGAAGGCGAAGATGAAAATCGGTACGTAATTCTGCGGCATAAAGAATATCTCGCAGGCCGAGGCGCACCCCGGCCGGGTTATCAAGACCGCGCCAATATACCGCCGTTCGGGGTGGGATTCAATGACATGCGTCACAAATTAGCCGTCAGCTTTCAGCCGTCAGTCCTCAGCTTTGAAGATCCGTAGCCAGGAAGTGATACCCTGAGCAACGCTGTCTCTATATCTATAACGGGTGAAAGCTGTCTAAGCGCCTTTAGGATAGTAAGTTGTCCTGGCTGATGGCTGAGAGCTGACGGCTGACGGCTTCTATGAAGATCGAGAAACTCCGCGAGCCCATTTGGCCGGCCTTTGTCGCCATGCTGGCCGACGCACTGATTCACTTCGCATTGCCGCAGCGACTCTCCGTGGGCCCGCGCTGGCTGGTGTTTGCGGTGATCCTGGTTCTCCTCGTTCCCATCGTCTTCACCCACCGAGTCGGGCGCCACGACATCACGAAAATCCTCACCTTTGTCGCTCTTGGAGTCATCACCCTGGCGTTGATCGGCTCGCTTGGCCTTCTGATCCAGGGCCTGCCGGGGCAGAAGGATCCGCCCACCCTGCTCCTGCTTTCGGCGGCGGAGCTTTGGCTTACGAACGTGCTGGTCTTCGGATTGTGGTACTGGAAGCTGGATGCGGGCGGACCGCTGGGACGGCAGAGTCCGGGCGCAAAGAGTGGTTTTCTCTTCCCACAAATGCTTGCGCAGCAGAAGGACGCCGCCTCGTGGTCTCCCATTTTCCTGGATTACCTTTTCCTTGCATTCAACACCAGCACGGCGTTCTCTCCCACCGATACCGCGGTTCTATCGCGCTGGGCCAAGATGATGATGATGTTGCAGTCGTTGATTTCGCTCTCGATCATCGCCTTGCTGGCAGCGCGCGCCATCAACGGTCTGTCGAGTTAGAATGCCATGCGGCTGCAACAGGAGGGCCGATGAAGATTGCCGTTCGGGTGCTTGTCTTTGCAGCTGGGGCGTCGCTGTTTTTCTTCGGCTGGTACAAAGCCCACAGCTACACAGTTGATCTCTCTAATCCCAGCGCCACCAGCTCGGTCAACGGGTTTGAGGTCATGGTGGTGATCGGTGCGCTGCTTGCGTTGATGGCTTTCGCCCCTTCGCCGGAGACTCTGGGCCGTTGGATGTCGCTAAAGCGACCACGACGTCCGCAGCCTGCGCACTTCCGGCGGCGGCGCAGAACATGAGTCTCCCGCACACGCGCCTTCGGGCCGGTTGCGTGCTAGGCACTGGCTTCGGCAGCCAGATTCAATTCGCTCTGGCGCAAATCCATTTCGTGCTCCAGCACTCTCAGCACCTCGTCGTTGATGCGGCCTGCACTGCGCAACGAAAGCGCTGTCTCCCGCTCCGTGCGCAACAGCTCCAGCTTCAGCAGGAGCGCCCTTCCATAGTGTCCCGAGATTGGATCGTTCTCGCCGTTGTCCCCTGCCAGCGCCAGCCGTTGCTCGTAATGCTGCTTCAGGTCTTCATATACCGGCGCAAGTTCGGGATGGTCCTGTCCTCGGGCTTCTTCCAGCCGCTGCAATGCGGCCTGCGCCACGATGCGCCGCGCCTCCCGCTCTTCGCAATTCGGCCCACCCATTTCCGCCAGCCCGAGCATGCGGATCAGCCAAGGCAGCGAGAGCCCTTGCAGCACCAGGGTCACCAGGATGACGCTGAAGGTGAGATAGATGATCAGATTGCGCTGCGGAAACGGGCTCCCGTTGGCTAATTTTTCGGGCAACGACATCGCCGCCGCCAGCGCCACCACGCCTCGCATGCCCGTCCAGCCCACCACGAAGACCTGTTTGGCCGACGGCTTAGGGTACTGCTGGTGCAAGATCTTCGTCCGCACCCGATAGGCGAATCTTGCTCCCGGGAACATCCAGGCCACCCGCAATGCAATGAGCAACAGGCTTAGCGACCCGCCGTAGAAAAGCAGTTGCCAGGTGCTGTAGCCGCGAATGCCGGCGCGCACATAGGGCAGTTGCAGCCCGATCAGCACAAACACCAGCCCGTTCAGGGCAAAGGTCATGGCATCCCACACCGCCCACGCCTGCAGCCGCACTTGCGGCGAGAAGAAGCGCGCGCTTCTGCGGCTCAGATAAAGTCCGCAGGCCACGACGGCGAGCACTCCCGAAGCATGCGCCGCCTCGGCCGCCAGATAGCTCACGTACGGAACGAGAATGCTGACCGCAATCTCAATGGGACCGTCATCGATGAAGCGCTCCAGCAGATCCACGACCTTGCCGATGATCAGGCCGACCGCGATGCCCACAACCGCCAGATAGGCGAGGCGCGACACGGCGTCGAGAACGGTGGGTGTCTGCGAGCGCACCACCATCGCCAAGCCAAATTCCAATGCGACCAAACCGCTGGCATCGTTGACCAGGCTTTCGCCCTCGAGCACATCCACGATCCGTTGCGGCAGACCCACGCGCTTGGCGATCGAGGTCGCCGCGATGGCATCCGTTGTCGAGACCACCGCGCCCAGCACAAATCCCAGCTGCCAGGTGAAGTCCGGGATGACCCAGTGCACGGTGCGCGCGATGCCGAACGTGGTGGCGGCCACCAGGCCAACGGCCAGCATGAAGATGCTCACCAGGTTGTAGCGGAACTCGCGCCAGGACGTGAGCCACGCCGCCGAATAGAGCAACGGGGGCAGCACAACCAGGAAGATGACGTCGGGATTGAGGGTGATCTTGGGAACGCGCGGCGAGAAGCTGAGAAGCAGTCCGGCGATGACCAGGACGATGGGATAGGGCCGCTGCAGCTTCTGGGCGATGGCGCCAAAAATGGCAACAAACGCCAGCAGCGACAGCAACATCAACTCGGTCGAATGAACCCCACCCCCGTGCATGCAATCCCCGTTGCGATAGAAGATATCGCAATCAGAGGCCATTTGCAGCAACTAGCGTCGAGCGACGAGCGTTCGTTGTCGGTGTCGGTGAAGAAGCGTCCCTCGACCACCGGGATCCCCATGAGCTTCACATAGTCCGGATTCACCGCGCATTGCAGAGCCGAAGGCGCATCCGCTACATGTCCCGGCCGCGTCATGCCGTCGGTCCAGAACGGCTTCTCATCGTCGCCCGACATGGGCACGGCTTCGACGGCGGCCAAAACCCATGTGGCGACTCCGCATGTGGGACCGTCTTCGAGCTGTCGAACATAGGGTTCTGGCTGCACACGAAGCTGCACGGCTTCGGCGCATACGGTACGGACGGGGTCAATCCTTATGCCGGGGTGTTGCTCGATAGCTCAGGCAATCTCTACGGCGCCACCGGCTACGGCGGCAGCTACGGTGGCGCCGCGGTCCTCGAGATCATGCCCTAACCCTGATCGTCGATGCCGCCAGCAAGCTTTACGGCACAACCGCAACCGGTGGCGATTGCCACTGCGGCGCCGCCGGATGCGCAAAGCCGCGCCTGAGCAGTGAAATTCAGCTTTTCAGCTATTACTGCACCTCTAGACCCTCTTTTTTCTGGTATTCTGCATGATTGCACTTCTCCCCTCGACTGGAGCTATTGCACACGATGTCACATCGCAATCTGCGCGTTCTTTTTTTTCTATTCATCACCTTCACTCTTCCCTTCTCCGCAATCGCCGCTGATAAATCCAAAACGAACTCCAGCGCAGCCACTCAGCCGTCCTACGAAATGCCGCAGCCGCAGCATGAGACGCTGGACCTCGGCATGTATCAGCTGATTCGCGAGGAAGGAATCAACCACTCGCACGTGATGGAGTACGCTTCCGCGCTCGACGACGATATCGGCCCTCGCCTGACCGGCTCCGCCAATCTCAAACATGCCAACGAGTGGACGCGCGATACGTTCACCGCGATGGGCTGCAGCAATGCGCACCTCGAGGACTGGGGCGAGTTCGGCATGGGCTGGCAGCAGCTCAACACCTGGGTCCGCATGAGCGCGCCTGATCCGGCAGTCTTCATCGCCCAGGCGGCGCCGTGGTCTCCGGCTACGAACGGCGCGGTCAGCGGCCGTGCGCTGTGGATCGACGTCAACGACGAGAAGGATCTGGACAAATACAAGGGCAAGCTCGCAGGCAAGATCGTGCTCTATGGCGCCATGCGCGACGTGCCTCCCGTCGACAAACCGCTGTGGGTCAGGCTGGATGACAAAGAGCTCAAGGAGCTCACCGATTGGCCACTCAAGCCGCGCAATCGCGATTTCATCGAGCAATACATGAAGCGTCTGGCCCTGCGGCAGAAGGTCGGGCAATTCCTGGCAGACGAGCACGCCCTGGCTGTGATCACTCCCAGCCGCGATGGCCGCGATGGCGGCGGCTCCGGGGGCACCATCTTCGACGATAGCGGTGCTGGCTTCGGCTGGGAGGCCTACAAGCGCGAGCACGCTGATCCGGTCCCTGTCGTCGTGATGGCCATCGAAAACTATGGCCGCGTGTACCGGCTTTTGAAGGCCAATGTGCCGGTCGCGATCGAGATGAACGTCGATACCAGGTTCACCGGCGATCATGAGCACGGCTTCGACACCATCGCAGAAATTCCCGGCACCGATCCCAAGCTGAAAGACGAAGTCGTGATGGTTGGCGGCCACCTGGATTCGTGGGCTGCCGCCACCGGTGCGACCGACAACGGCGCAGGCACCGTGGTCGCGATGGAAGTGATGCGCATTCTCAACACGCTCCAGGTTAAACCGCGCCGCACCATCCGCGTCGCATTGTGGACCGGCGAGGAAGAGGGCGAGTTCGGCTCGTATGGCTACGTCAAGCAGCATTTCGGAGAGGTGCCGCTGTCAACCGCGCCTGATCAGCTCAAGCTGCCGGAGTGGATTCGCAAACCTGCGGGACCGGTGCAGCTCAAGCCCGAGGATCAGAAGATCTCCGGCTACTTCAACCTCGACAACGGCAGCGGCAAGGTTCGCGGCATCTACCTGCAGGAGAACGCCGCCATCGCACCCATCTTCCAGCAGTGGATTGATCCGTTGAAGGACCTCGGCGTCACCACGATCACCTTGCGCAATACCGGCGGTACCGATCACGAAGCCTTCGACGGCATCGGCATCCCCGGATTCCAGTTCATCCAGGACCCGCTTGACTACGGCTCTCGCACGCATCACTCGAATATGGACACCTACGAGAATCTGTCGCCGGAAGATCTGGCGCAGGCTGCCGTGGTGGAGGCCATCTTCGTCTACAACACCGCCATGCGTGACCAGATGCTGCCGCGCAAACCGCTGCCGCATCCCGAACTGGAGGAGCAGCTGAAAGCGCCGTTGAAGAACATCATGCCGGGGGCGGAGGCCGCGGAGAAAGACGCAAAGGAAAAAGCGGATCAGACTCCGCCGCAACAGTAGGAAGCCGGCACAATTTGCAAACGGCTGGGGAGCTGCGAATCACGTTAGCTCCCCAATCTTGCGTATAGGATTAACGTTCTTGGCGAGTTATCGACGCTGCCAGACCTGGACCCGAGCCACACTTCGGCACTAGCATTCAGCCTGATTTCAGCTAGAATCTCCTTACGAGTAGTACCTCGGTTACACTGCGTAAGCGCCCATGCAACCTTTCCACAAACGTTTCAGCGTTATAGCTGGTTTTTCGGTTCTGCTCATTCTGTTGGCGCTGAACGGTTTCGTCATTCGCCGTCAGCTGCGGGTCCAGGTTCAAAATCAGGTGTGGGTGGTTCACACCAACGAAGTGCTACTGGAAATAAGCCAGACGGAATCGCTGCTAAAGGACGCCGAAACCGGCCAGCGAGGTTATCTCTACACCGGTGAGCCTCGTTACCTGGCGCCCTACGACCTTGCCGTTGCGCAAATTGAGACGCACATTCAGAGGCTGGCGAAGCTGACCTCCGATAATCCCAGTCAGCAGGCTCGCATTCCACTCCTACGCAGCTTGGCAAGGCGGAAGCTCAAAGAGTTGTCTGACACCATTGCCCTCTACCGCACCGGCGATCCAGACGCGGCTCGCGCTCTGGTTCTATCCAACCGCGGGCTGTTCACCATGGACAAGATCCGGACGCTGATCGACGAAATGCAGGCGGAGGAAGCGACTCTGAACGAGGTCCGCACCGCGCTTTATCGACACAGTGTGCGGCTTACAGTCGCCTGTATCTATCTGGCCAGCCTGCTCGCGGCTGCGGGACTAATCCTGCTGGCCTATTTCATTCTGCGCGAGATGAATCTCCGCGAGCGGCACGCCGCACAGATCAGGCAGCGCGAAGAGTGGTTCCGGGTGACGCTGACCAGTATCGGAGATGGAGTCATCGCCACGGATGAAAGAGGGAACGTGATCTTCGTGAATCCCGTGGCCGAGCGCCTTACGGGAACGCGCCTGACGCAGGCGAACGGCAGACCTGTTCACGAAGTTTTCCCCATCTTCAACGAGATCACACATCAGCCGGTAGATAATCCCGTAAAGAAAGTGATGGAGCTTGGACGCATCGTTGGCTTGGCCAACCACACCGTTCTAAAGCACCGCGATGGGACCCTGATTCCCATCGAAGACAGCGCCGCACCCATTCGCGACGACCGCGAAAAGCTGGTCGGCGTAGTGCTGGTGTTTCGTGACGCCACCTACGAACGGCAATCGCAGGAGGTTCTGCGCAAGTCCGAAAAGCTGGCCGCAGCTGCCCGATTGGCTGCTACCGTGGCCCACGAGATCAACAATCCCCTGGAAGCTGTCGGCAATCTGATTTACCTGGCGAAAACCAGGCCGGACGTTCCGGATGCGGTCGCTGATCACCTCACCCTCGCCGAGCAGGAACTGGAGCGCGTCTCGCACATCACAAGACAGACGCTGGGCTTTTACCGCGAGGCGAAAGCCTCCGACACCATCGACGTACCCGCGCTGCTCGATTCGGTCTTGAGGCTGTACTCTAACAAGCTCCGCAGCAAGAACATCAACGTCGTGGTTCGCGCTGAGGATTGCTCACCGCTGCAAGGCTGGCCCGGCGAGTTGCAGCAGCTGATGTCGAATCTCATCTCCAATGCCGCCGATGCCATGAGCACCAACGGAACCCTCCGGGTGCGGATCTCCTGTATCGATAGCCCTGATGGCAAATCCGTTGAACTCACAGTGGAGGACGACGGCCCCGGCATCGCGCCTGAATACCTGGGTCGCATCTTCGAACCCTTCTTCACCACCAAGAAGGATGTCGGAACCGGTCTGGGATTGTGGGTTTGCAGGAAGATTGCGGAGCGTCATGGCGGCGCAATTCAGGTTCGTTCGCAATGTGGAAGCGCTTCGCACGGAACCATCTTCACTGTCACCCTGCCATGCTCGGCGGACTGGCGGAGTGAAGCCGCGAAAGCGGTGTGAAAGAATAATCCGGTACGCGGGCCCCTCCCTTGGGTGCCCCATCGTTTCGCCGATTTCGCGAAAGGGTGGGAACAGAAGCCGGTGCCGACAACCATCAAAACCGTGATCCTGAAGGAAGGCATGCCGAGTATCGAGCAAGCCCGCTCGCGGATGATGGCTGAAATACAGATCGCACGGCAAAACAGAGTCAAGGTGCTAAAGCTGGTGCATGGCTACGGTTCCACCGGAGTCGGCGGCGATCTCCGAATTGCACTGCAGGCTACGCTGCGGAAGATGGCTCAGGAGCGCGAGATTCGCGACTGCATCTACGGCGAGAACTGGCGCACCAGCGACGAGCGCGCCTGGCAGCTGCTAAAGCAGATGCCGGAGTTGAAAGCCGACAGCGATCTGGGCCGCGGCAATCGCGGCATCACACTGGTGCTGTTGTAGCCGTCACACGGCCACGCCAGTTCCCTCCTCTATAATCCGGAGTTGGACTCATCGCGTGCACGCGGCATGACGTCCATCTGGCAGTTTCGGCAGGCCACTCACGATGGATGTCGCGGTACCCAATCCTCTCTCCAACACCGAAGCAACCGCCATTCCGCGCAACGCCATCGTTGCCTGCATGCTGGCGGGCATGTGTACCTTCCTTAACGTATATGACACGCAGCCCTTGCTTCCCTACCTGCAGGGTGTATTCCACGCTTCGGCGATCGCCGTGAGTCTGACCGTAAGCGCCACGATTCTGGCGATGGCACTGACCGCTCCCGTCACCGGATTGCTTGCCGAGTCAGTTGGCCGCAAGAAAGTGATCGTGCCTTCGCTGTACGCGATTACCGCGCCGACGCTGCTAGCGGCCACGTCGCGGAATCTACATGAACTCATCTTCTGGCGATTCATGCAAGGCGTGTTCGTCCCAGGTGTGATCGTCGTCATCATGGCCTACATCAACGAGGAGTTCCCGCGCCAACAGGTTGGCCGGGCCATGTCGGCTTACATCGCGGGAACGGTGCTGGGCGGGTTCTTGGGACGCTACATCTCCGGCGTCGTCTCACATCATT
>JBARGS010000236.1:0-4042 GCA_049798495.1 Candidatus Korobacteraceae bacterium
GAGCGGATCCATTCGAGCGAGGACGTCGGCTGTTTCAAAACGGATGGACATCTCCGGCGGCGTGGACTCTGCCGCCGATCTTGTCGACCAGGGGTTGACATCAACTCCTGTCAGATCGAGCTTTAAATTCTTCCCGCGCGCCCATTTCCTCAACTGCCGCAACATGCCGCCACCGCCGCTGCCGACGTCGAGAACCGATATCGGCCGCTCTGCTGGAAAATCCGCTAGGGCGCACTTTAGCCAGAGCAGGGTCGGTCGGTAAGCGAGCGTCAAAACGTTGATACGCTCGAGATCGCGCAGATAGTCATCGAATTCCTGAAAGGAAACCAGATCGGTATCCATCAGTTCGGTCGCCGTGCTGCGCCGGCTGAAATCCTGCTGGGTCACGATTCACCTGCTCGCTGCTTCGAACAGCATGCTCTCGACCGGCGGCGCAATTTGGCGCAGGACCGCGCAAGCAGTTCCTTCGGCAACCCGGCACTCTCCTCCACGGCATCCAGGACAGCGTGCTCCCCGGGAACCGCCCAGTGCAAGAAATTCTCTGCCCCTCCGCCGTTAAGAATGTCATTCATGCAGGCAAGGAAGCCCAGTTGCAATCGTGGAAGGAACCCGACCGATCGCACCATATCGAAGCCAGGGCACAGCGATGGCGATACGATTCTGATAAGCATCGGTCATGGCGCTTCGCCATGCCGCAGTTTTTGGACCATCAGCAGTTCGGTGACCCCCCCAAAAAAGAGACGGGATTCGACCACAGAAAATCCTTTACCCCGGAAAATATCCCGCAAGTGAGGGCGGTCGGGAAAGCGCTGGAGGCTTTCGGCTATGTAGCTATAGACTTCATGATTGCGGTGCAGAAGTGTACCCCACAGTCCGGTCCATGTCTTCAGACCCCAGTATTCCATCGTCTGTGGGATCTTCCCGCCCGGTTTGGAGAAATCGAGAAAAGCCGCCACGCCGCCGGGTTTTAGAACGCGGCTGATTTCGTCAATAGCTGTTCCGAGGTCCGCTGCATTCCGCAGGGCGTAGCCGCCGGTGACGATATCCACGGATTCGGAAACGATGCCAAGCGCTCCCATATCCTGGTTGGCGAAACTGACATTCGGATGAGTATTGCGGTGACGGGCGATTTCCAGCATCGGCTCGGTGATGTCCACGCCGGCAATGCGGCCACGCGGGTATTTGCCGGCAAGCAGAAATGCGATGTCGCCGGTGCCGCAGGCAAGATCAACACAAACAGGGGACTCGTGAGAGGGAAGCAATGAAATCAGAGTGTGCTTCCAGGCCGCGTCGCGGCCCAAAGAAAGTGCTCTAGTGATGAAGTCGTATCGGGGCGCGACCTCGGAAAAATTCTTTTCCGTATAGTATCTCTTCGTCTCGGCACTCTCGAGGTGATTGCCGATTTTCAAAACAAAGCGACCGCTCACTGGATCTCCATTTTCAAAGGGTCCGCAAAACTCTTACAGCCGACCAATGATGGTTTGTGGTTTCGGTCGCTGCGTTCTCAGACTCCCTGTTAATTCGCGCCGCAGCGCGGCAGCCGGGACAGTTGCAGGCTGCCTATTTCTTAAAGACCAACGCCGGCCCGCCGACTCGCTTCCCCTTGAGGTCGACAGTCACCTCGACGGTGTCGGCGATCTTAACGAAGGGAATACCTTTGGTCATCCCGTAGTCCTTACGATTGAAGGCCATGGTCCCATGAATCTCGCCTGAGCCTGTCCCCTGGCCGGAAACTGTTAGCGTGAGCGTCTCGGGTTTAGACGCTCCACGAATAGTGAAGTCGCCCTGCACATCGAAGGTGTTGGGGCCGGTCTGGACAATCTTCTTTGACCGGAATGTGATCAAAGGATTCTCCTTAACGTCAAAGAAGTCTCCGCCCTTCAGCTTGTCGTCCTTCATACCACTTCCGGTATTGACGCTGGCTGCCTGAATCTTGATGTCCAAAACGCCAGTCGTCACATCCGTAGACGTAAAGGTTAGAGTGGCATCCCACTTGTCGAAAGTACCGTTTATGGCCACCGATGCCTTCACGGAGAATTTAATCGAGCTGTCTTCCGGCGTAATCTTGAAAACAGGAACCTGTGCTCGGCTTAGTGACGGAAACACGGCGGATACCAAGAAGAAGAAAACGGCGAGTCGTATATTACCGTGTGCCGGGCTTTTCGACATGAACTTCCTCCCACCAGTTGCCATGAAAGCAACCAAGTGAATCCCAAACAGCGGTTGGGCTATGATACTTGAGTTTGCCCGGCGGTACCGTCAAATGTGTAAGGTCGACGAACCTGGGGTGTATACATAGCCATGACCTTCCTGCGTCGCGTGGTAATGCCCTCTCGCAGCCGCAAGTTTGGCCGGAATCCGGAGGCCAGATGGGCTAACTGGGCCGTTGGGACGATTCCAGCGTCCATCGCTTTGCTAGTGCTGTTGTCGCTGGTGCATCCATCGCGGGCTTTCGCGGCGAATCCTGACCTGGAGACTGTGCTGACTGGCTCGCGCCAGCGTATTGAGAAATTGGATTACCGCGTGACCGGGCGACTCATACGGGTGGAAGGTAATGGCAAGCGAACGAGCTACAAGTTTGTCGCCAAGGCCCACTGGTTTCCCGATGGTCTGCGTCTGCTATGCGAGATCTCCGGGCCTGGCTCAGAGAAGACGAGTCTTCTTCTGCATATGAGCGTCAGTGGGCGCGTGGCTATCGAGGCGGTACTTCCGGGCGAGAAGGCCCCGAGCGTGTTGCCCTTCGAACGTTGGAACGACTCACTGGTGGGAACAGACTTCTCCTATGAAGACATGGTCGAGAGCCAGTTCTTCTGGAAGAATCAGGAACTCCTGTCCCCGGAGAAATACGGCGCGCGGGATTGCTTTGTCCTTAAGAGCACACCCGGCCCTCAGGACCGGACTTACTATGATTCGGTAACATCCTGGATTGACCGCGGCATTTTGTTCCCTGTGCATGTCGTGAAGACGGTTCGCGGGACAAAACAGCAGAAGGAGTTCATTTACTATGGACTGCGGCAGGTTAGCGGCGTTTGGACTGCGACGAACGTAGAGGCAAAGCTGCAGGGCAAGCCCGGCTCCTCGATTCTTGTATTCGAAAGAGGCTCAGCAAAGGCAAATCTTGGACGCAAGGACTTTGAAATCACCCGGTCCAGCGCTCAAGAAGAGACAGTGAAGTAACTCGAATCGTTTAATTAGGTTGTAGTGAGGCACTGGCTGTCACTGCAGCCCCTCACGGTGCTCGCCGTCAGGGACAAGTTCCTTGTCAGAGGTTGTCTGGGCTCCATATAAGCCAAAGGGCCACCAATTCCAGTCGCCGGCAAGCTGCAATAGTGCCGGCCCGACGACCATCCGCACCGCTGTAGCATCAATGAACACCGCCACGGCGAGCGTGAAGCCCAACATTTGGACGACCAGAAAGCTTCCCATCGTGAATGCGGCGAAGACGGCAATCATAATTGCCGCGGCGCTCGTGATGAGCCCGGCCGTCCGGGCCAAGCCCGCGATCACCGCTGATCTCTCAGATAGGCCGCACCGCCGTTCTTCGAGGACTCGGGAGACCAGGAAGACCTCATAGTCCATGCTCAATCCGAAGACGATGGCAAAGGCGAGAATCGGCACGATCGGGAATATAACGCCGGTCGGTCCGTCGAGCCCAAAGAGTTTGCTCCCGTGCCCTTCCTGAAAAACGACAACTAACGCACCGAATGAAGCGCCAACGGAAAGTAGATTGAGCAGGATTGCTTTGACAGCCGCAAATAAAGAACGTAAGCCGATCAGGAGGGCCAGCAAGCTTCCCAATACCACGCCAAGTACCACCCTCGGCAACTGCTGTCTTACTACCGAGTCATAATCTGCGTCGAATGCGGGAATGCCGCCGACGCGTAACACAGCGCCGGGCACACCGGTCATCGCCGGGACATCGAAGGAACGCACCTCTCGTACCCATCGTATCTGTTCGTTGGGCGAAAGAGAGGCGGTGGGCAGCAACTCAATCAAGGTAGCTTGGCCATCGCTGCTTAAAAAACTCTTGCGGATTGCCTCG
>JBARGS010000237.1:0-14196 GCA_049798495.1 Candidatus Korobacteraceae bacterium
CTGGCGGCCATCTCCTGCATCATGCCGAAGCCGGTCGCCACCATCAACAACAGCGACAGCCAGAGCCAGCGCGAAAAAGAAAACGCGATCAGCGCTCCGCCAAACACTGCCGCCATGGTGGCAATCACCCGCCCCAGCCCTAGCACCGATCTCCGCGTCGCCAGCCAGGTTGCGCTGATGAGCGCGCCCACGCCCGCCGCCCCCATCAGAAATCCCAGCGTGTGCGGTCCGCCGTGCAGCACGCGCGCGGCGAACAGCGGCATCAGCACGGTATAAGGCATCCCTACCAGCGACACCAGCGCCAGCAGCAGAAGGATGGAGCGTATGGGCACGAAGCCGGCAACGTAGCGCCAGCCGTCGGTTAGCTCCTGCCACACTTGCCTCCGGGTGCTGATCTGCTGCGGCGCGAAATTTTTCATCGCCAGCAGGGAAGCAATCACCGCCAGGTAACTGAAGCCGTCGATCAGGAAGCAATAGCCCTCGCTTGACATAGCGATCACGGCTCCGGCAATGGACGGACCGATCAGGCGCGAGGCGTTCACCATCGACGAGTTCAGCGCGATCGCATTCGCCAGGTCCTCGCGGTTCTCCACCATCTGGATCACGAAGGCCTGCCGCGCCGGCATGTCGAAGGCGTTGATCGTTCCCTGGAAGAGGCTAAGCAGCACGATGTCGACAACGGTGATGTGGTGGCTCAGCGCCAGCCCAGCCAGCCAGAACGATTGCACCATCGACAGAATCTGCGTGACCACCAGCACGCGATGCCGGTTCCAGCGATCGACCCACACGCCGGCAAACGGCCCCAGCAGCAACATCGGAATCTGACTGGAGAATCCCACGAAGCCCAGCAGGAATGCCGAACCGGTGAGCCGATAGACCAGCCAGCTGGTGGCGATCTTAGTCATCCAGGTGCCAATCAACGAAACGCTTTGCCCGGAGAAAAACAGCGCGTAGTTGCGATGCTGCAGCGCGCGGATGGCGAACTTCCAGTCCGAGCCTGCCGCGGTGCGGTTGTTCTTGACGGCAGGATTGTGGCGATTTGACATGCGTTGCGAGAAGGCCTGCTTCTTATTTACGTTTCGACGAAGGCAAGGTCAAGCGCCCGTCCCGCCGTAAGGCTTCACGGCCGGGAGCGTCACATGCGGCTCACGCTGCAAGCAGCTCCGAGGCGCGCTCGTCGGAGGAGGATGTCTCGCGCACCATGAACTGAAACCACAGCGCCCCCGCGAGCGCCAGCGCGGCAAACAGGAAGAACATGGTCGCGAATCCCAGGTGCTGGATGAGCACTCCAGTCAGCAGCGGTCCGACCACGCCTCCTACCGCAAGCGCCGTGGCAAACAATCCCATCAGCGTATTGAATCCGCCCTTGCCGCGAGTGAGGTCGGCGGCCATGGCGACGATGGCAACTCCATAAATTCCTGCGCCGATTCCGTCGAGCGCCTGCAGCGCCACCAGTGTGGCTGGACTATGAACAAATGCGTAGCTCAGGATGCGCAACGGCAGTACCCAGAAGGCCACCGCCATTACCGGCTTGCGGCCCCACGTGTTCGACAGCCGTCCCGCCAGCAGCGAGACCGGAACCATAACCAGTTGCGCTGTAAGTACCGTTGCAGTCATCAGCTTGTTCGATCCACCCAGCCGTTGCACGTCGAGCGCGACGGCGGGCAGGATCGGAGCGTTGGCAAAATGAAAAAGCGCGACGGCGACGAACAGCGTTGCCACTGAGCGCTGTCGCAGCAGCGACATGGCGGGAACGCCGTCGGGCCGGTCGTCGGTGCGGCCAGTGGCGAGATAGGGATTCAGCTCACCAGGTTGAATCAGCAGCACCGAGACTGCGGCTAACACCGAACCCAGCGCCACGGAATAGAAGACGCCCGAAAGCCCGAACTCGGCGACGACGGCAATTCCCAGGACGGCCGCCGCGATATTGCCCGCGTGATTCCAGCTCTGATTGTCGCCGATGGTGCGATTCAGCCGGGCATGCCCCACCAGCGAAAGCGCCAACGCCCCCAGCACCGGTGCAAGAAAGCTGCCGGTCGCACCGGCGGCGAAAAGCAGGGAAAGGATACCGGGAAAACTGTGTACGGCCACAGGCAGCAATACGAAGCACCCTCCCACGATCAAGCATGAGATCGCGAATAGTGCCCGGCGGGAGTTGATGCGGTCGGTGAGCAGGCCGGCGGGAGTTTGAAACAGAAGTGCTCCCAAGCCACCAACCGCCGTAGCAACTCCAATGGAGTCAAACTTCCAGCCGGAAGCTCTCAAGTAAGCATTGAGCACCGGCATAACCACGCCCACGGCTTCCGCCTGAAAGAAGTTAGCGGCATTCAGACCGGCGCGGCTGATGCCGGATGCGGGTTTGGCTTTGTCCTTTTCCATCGGTTTGGCTGTATGCGACGTACGGCTCGCTGCGCGGCGCACTCGTCGCAGTCTTATGATGCTGGAATCGGCGGGAATTTGCGTGGGGAAACTGTTAAGAACTGCTAAAAGGCAATAGAGCGGCAGGGCAGATATCGGCGCCCCCAGATTTTTCGCTGCACCAAAGGGGCTCGGCAGAGATGACAAACTGCACCACTACCTAAACACAGTCCGCCCCGGCGGTAACCGGAAATTAACATTCGCCTTCCAGCCCGGCGTTGTAGAATCAGCGTTTATGCAAGATAAGCCATTGGAAATAGAGAAAGTTCTAGATGCGAGCGGCGCGGTTGTGCTTCGCCTGCACGGGCCTCTGCTGTTGGGTAATTTCTTTCCTCTCCAGACCATGGTGCGCGCGGACGATTCCAGTTTCCTGATCATCGACGTCAGCGACATGCCCTATATCGATTCTGCGGGTATCGGCTGTCTGGTGGGCGCGCACGTGTCGCGCGAAAACTCTGGCCGCAAACTGGTTATCGTTGGCGCCAATGATCGCCTGCTTACCTCGCTGAAGGTCACCAAGGTCGATCAGCTCTTCACCCTTGCTCCCACCGTGGAGCAGGCTCTATCTCAAGCCAGCGGCGGCTAGAGCTTTCGGGCAAATGGATGAGGCAAGAGGATGCGTTGCCAATCCCTGTCAGGGCTGTCTGACAGTGGCAACCTACGACTGCCGCGACATCATTCCGATTTCGTGATATCGGTAGAGTCGTGCCGCTCAGGCTGATCCATTACGAACCACAATCCTCGTTGGCCAGGCGATCCTCCGGCAGGTTGGGCGCCTATTTCGCCTCCGAACTGCGACGCGAATTGAGTGCCCGCAACCGCTGCTTTGCAGCTCAGCGCGAGTTGCCGCATGTGCAGAGCTATGGGGGCGTGCCGGTCGTGGTGTATCGGCCGCACGAAAACGAATGCCGCCACGGCAATTTCGTAGATGAGAGCTACGCCGCGATCCTGAGCCATGCCGCCTGGCAAAAGCGATTGAGCAAGACGCACGCGCAGGCACGCACCTCGCTGCCCAAGTGCGAACGGGGATGGAGGGAACTCGACTCCAGCAACAGCTCGGATGCGCTGCTGATGAACATTTTTTGTTATCCCGGCGTCGCTGGAAATTCCGTGGTCGCTTCGTTGCTGGGGATCGAGGCGGCTCAGCTTCCTGAGTTCGGACTTAAAGCGCGAGTGCCGCTGAAGAATGGGCGAGTCGACCGCACCGAGGTTGACATGCGTCTCGGTGATTTGTTGGTGGAAGCCAAACTGACCGAATCGGATTTCCAGTCGAAGAGTATCGCCCCAGTGCAGGGGTATCGGGATTTCAAGACAGTCTTCGAGCCCAGGCTTCTGCCCAAAGCTGGAGACTGTTTCCTGTCGTATCAACTAATCCGCAACGTTCTGGCGGCGCACGCCAATGGCTGCAGCTTTTGCGTCCTGCTGGATGCTCGGCGTCCCGATCTGGTGGAGAGCTGGTACGAAGTGATGCGCGCCGTGCGACTCAGCGACCTGCGCCTGCGCTGCAAAGTCCTAACCTGGCAGGAACTGAGTGAGGCCTTGCCTGGCGCGGTGCGGAAATTCCTCGACCTCAAGTACGGCATTGTCGCGCCCGGGCGCGTGGCCTCCTCGATTCCGGGAGTTGAGGTGGCAGATTGACGAAAAAAGGACACAACCTTGACATCTTGTTGACAATTGCCCAACCGGTTGCAAGTACCCTGCTTCCATTAGAGCTGTAGCGGCGGATGGGTAGGTCGACGCGGACCAGCGACTCCTAAGGCAGTTTCCCATCCGCCGCTTGGTAATCCCCAGAGTTGTCCGAGCGCTTATTGCCGCACCAGAATGAGAACAAAAACGATCCACTGAGGGGCCGGCATGGCAGGTGCCGGATCCGCAAGTGGATGGATCTGAGGTGAGGACGCGCTCTCGGCCGCTCTGGAAAGCCGCATCACGTTCGCTCCTTGTGGCGCGGCTACACGAAAGGCACGGATGGCTTCCGTGCCTTCTGTGTTTTGGTGAAAAGAATGGCTCTTAAGCGACGCTCATTGCCCATTGCTCATTCTGGGAGACCGGTGAGTTTCAGTGGCTTAAGCTCGCGAGCATGTAAGTCAATCATGTACAGCTCATTCCCGCTCGGTCGTCCTTCCGAGTTCAATCTCCACTTGGCAAAAATCAGTACTTTTCCATCGGGCGAGGGCCTCACCGCATCGGCGTACTCGTTCGCGAACGTGAGCTTTTCGGGCGTTCGCTTTTCCAGATTCATTCGAAAGACGTCATAGTCGTAGTTACGTTGCGGCATCTGGCTCGCCGCCAGAAAGACAACGCTCTTGCCGTCTGGCATGTACCACACGTCGCCGAATGCCGGCGAAGGTTTGTCGGCGAGTCTCGGTTCATTGGGAACATGGGGCTGAAGGATCGTAGGCGGCTGGGTTCCGGACGCCGAGTACAGCTCAAACTGGCTACCCGTCTGCTCAAAGGTTGTGAAAATCAGGTTCTTCCCATCCGGCGAGACAGAGGGAGGCGACATCGAATAGAACTTGCCGGTGGTGATTTGTGTCGGATTGCTGCCGCTTATATCCGCCGAAAAGATATCCCAGTCGTGCTTGCGATCCGGATTGATTCCATCATAGTTTCCGAAAAACAGGGACCGCGCGAAGTACAGCTTGGAGCCGCTGGGAGAGAAAATCGGATACGTGTCGTCGGCATCGGAGACGACGATGTGCCTTGAGTTCGTGCCGTCGCCGCCGATGAGGTAAATGTTTGCTTTTCCCGACTTCTTAGAAGCGTAGGAAAACGCGATCAGCTTACCGTCAGGGGAATAAGCCGGACTAGCTTCACACCCTGTCTTGGTTTGGGTTAGACGCGTTGCTTTGTCACTGGCGAGATCGGCCTTGTAAAGGAAACAGGAATCTCCGTTCGAGTATGAAAAGACAATGAACTTACCATCAGGCGAGAAAGTAACCGGACCAAATTCCGTGGCTTCACTCGCTCTGCATCCGGTTGCGCCGAGCAGGCAAGGGATAAGGATCACCAATCGTAGAAAGTTTGCCATCACGTTTCCTTCCGCTCGCACTAGTAAGCCAACAATATCCGCAGGTCGCGAACGTTATTGCCGGTGGGACCGGTCATGATCGCATCGCCGATTGTTTCGAACAATGGAAAGCTGTTGAAGGTAGCCAACGCTGCCGCCGGATCGAGCCCGCGCTGTGTGGCGCGCTGTACTGTCGATCCATCCACCACTGCGCCTGCCGCCTGGCTGTTGCCGTCGATGCCGTCGGTCCCCGCGCTCAGCACGGTGATGTGCTCGTTCGCGATTTTCTCGGCGCAATAAAGTGCGAACTGCTGATTGCGGCCACCGATGCCGGATTGCGCTCCGACCTGCACCGTGACCTCGCCGCCTGATATCAGGCAGGCGCGCGAGACACCGCGGCGCAGCTCGCGCAGCCGCTGCAATAGATGGTCAGCACTCCGCTGATAATCCCAATCGTCGCAACTGTTGTCGACCTCGACGGCAAAGCCACCCAAGGCGGCTCGCTCCACGGCGGCATTGACTGCCGTCGCATTCGACAAAACCAGGGCGTAATGCGAACGCTCGAAGATCGGATCGCCCCCCTTTGGGGTCTCCTGCAACTCCTGACGATCGAACAAGCCTTGCACCGCTGGCGGAAATCGTTCCAGCAGATGATAACGCTGAGCAATGTCGTAGCAGTCGGCGACGCTCGTCGTGTCGGGCATCGTCGGCCCCGACGCTAGCGCGTCCAGCGCATTGTCCGGCACATCGGAAACGAGAACCGACGCTTGATAGGAAGGAGCCGCGGCGAACGCCAGCCTTCCGCCCTTCAGCGCCGACAGGTGCTTGCGAACCGCATTAATCTCAGCGATCGGAGCTCCCGAGTGAACCAGTGCCTTATAGGTTGCGACAACGTCGTTCAGCGAAATATCGGAGCTGATGGGCTTCTCGGCAATGGCCGATGCCCCGCCGCTTATGAGGAACAAAACCAGCGTCAGCGCCGAGGGCTCCTCCAGCAGTCGCAGCATGGCAGTGCCGGCGCGCAGCGATTCTGTATTGGGAAGGGGATGGCCGCCGATGAAGTAGCGAAAGCCAAACAGCTGCGCCGGTGGCGCGTTGGGAGAAGCGATAATCCCGGTCAACCCGGTGCCTACGATGTTGCCGAGAGCCTCGGCCATGGTGTGACCGGCCTTGCCCATGGATACGACCAGCACTCGAAGGAAGGCTCGCAGGTCATAAACCTGGGCGCCAATGCGCAGACTGCGGCCATCGCTTTCCAATGTGCGGCTGAACGCATGCGGAATGCTGCATTCCCTCAGCGCGTGCTCGAACATCTGGCGCGTGCGGTCACGCATTTCGCGCTGCAGAGCCGGAGGCGGAGGCTCAGCGGGAGGGAAGTTCGATGGCGGCATGTTGCGTGATTATAGAATGCGGCGAGTGCCGCAGGCTGTGAGCTGTGTAGGACACGCCACGTAATCCTGCAACTACTCTGATACCAAGCGTCGTGCGATAAGCGCCTTCTACGCCCTTCTGTGCCCCAACTCCTCGAGCCAGCTCTCGAGGGTCTGACGCATCTCCGTGAGATGGCCAGCGAAGAAGTGATCGCCGGGCACGAAGACGAGTTCCTTCGGCTCGGCAGCCTGGGCAACGATCCGCTCCAGCGCCTCATGTGGACCGTATTGATCATGATCGCCGCTGACGAAGAGCTTCGGCTTCGCGCACTCCCGCAAGAATGAAAAGGAATACAAGCGCCCTTCCGCTTCTACCGGAGTTCCAATCGAGATGAGGGCGCGCACTTCAGGGTCGGGGCAAGCGGCGCGCAAGCCGGTGGCTGAACCGAAGGAGAATCCCGCAAAGATGATGGGCAGCGAGAACTCGTGCTTGAGCCAGGCGAGCGCCGCCTCCACGTCGGCGACTTCGCCGCGTCCTTCGTCATGCGTGCCGGCACTCAGTCCCGTGCCGCGGAAGTTGAAGCGCAGCACCGGAAAGCCGAAGGAGTTCAGCGCCTTCATGGCGTGGAAGACGACCTTGTTGTGCATGGTCCCGCCGCCCAGAGGATGCGGGTGACAGACCAGCCCGGCATGTGTGGCGGAGGCCGCACCTGCATTGAGAAGCGCCTCCAGCCGCCCTGAAGGTCCCTCGAGAAAGAACGACTTGATTGCCGTATGCGAGTGGGTCAATTTGCTTGCCTGAGAGTGAAAGAGAACTCTAACGCGAAAGGTGAGGATAGGTCGAGGCCCGCGCCAGATCAGGCGTTGCTGACTTCAGGATCGCCAGACGATCCGCAAAACAGTTTCGCAAAAATGCTTTAGCCCCGCGGGCTCGCTATTCACCGCGGGGCTACCGTCTGCGGACAATGATGGCCACAGAACACAAGCTACTCTAAATCAATTTCATGTCGTGCAGGTTGCTTTTGCATAAAACAGTTGCAATGTCACTGAGCTTCGCTACTAGCGACGGTAGTTTTTTCGCGACCGAACAATCGCGGTTCTCAATCCATCGGCGCAGCCGGCACAGGATGATGCGGCAGCGCCTCGGGCATCTCCGAAACATTCCATGCCCAGGCCGCAAGCAACGCTGCGCCCTGGTTGATCTGGTCGGGAATCACCTTGTCGAAGGTGTCCGTCTGGCTGTGATGCGCCTCGCGATAATGCGCCGGCAGTTGCAGGCAGAAGTAAGCCGGGACACCCTTGTTCAGGAAAGCCACGTGATCCGAGGAGCCGAAATTTCGCGTGCTGAGAGGCTCCAGATCGAAGACCTCCTGCAAGGGCTGATAGATTTCCTGCATCAGCGGAGCCGTCTCCCACAGGTTGTCGAGCGAGATGCTGAAGACCTTGCCGGTCCCGGTGTCGTGTACGAGAATTGCGTCCATCTTCGGAATTTCCGCTGCGTGATTCTTCATGAAGGTGTCGGCCCCAACGCCGCCCTGCTCCTCGCCGGTGAAGAGGATGAACGTGATCGTGCGTCGCGGCTGCCATCCCAAGGCCTTTAAGGCGCGGGCAGCTTCCAGCGTGGCCATTGCGCCTGTGCCGTTGTCGAGCGCGCCTTGCCCCAGGTCCCATGAGTCGAGGTGTCCGCCGATGATAACACGCTCTTCCGGATGCTCCGTGCCCTTGATCTCCGCGACCGTAATGGAAGCGGGCACCGGCTTATCGGTGAAGGTATCCTGCAAGTTGAATTTCATCATGACCTGCCCAGTCTGCAACAGGCGATAGAGCAAGTCATAATTTTCGTGGGTAAGGAAGGCCATCGGGACTTCGCTGGGGGCGTAGCGGGGAAAGCTGCTCGACATGCTGTACAAGCTGTCAGTCTTGCCGCTGTCGATGAGGATTAGTGCGGGCTGTTCGGCGGTCACTTGCCGCAGAATCCCGAGACGCTGGCGAAAATTCATGTTCGCTTCCGGCACGCCACGCGGCGGCGCGATGACCGCGTCGTAGGCGTTTTCCGGATTGGGATCGAGCTTGGACATGTCAGCCGGCTTGCGCAGCATGACAATCATCCCCTTCAGCTTGCCTTTGTATTGATCTAAGTCGGCCGACTTCTGGATGTCCAGCGCGATGATGTTGCCGGTGATCTCGCTCTTGGTGCCCTTGCTCCAGCCGAAGGCGTGGATGCCGATGCGCTTCTGGATCGGGCTGACGATCTCGGCTGTCTCCAGGCCGCGCGTCCAGCCGTGCGCGATGTCGGTCGTCTCCAAGTGCGCGTCGACTCCGTACTCCTGGAAGCGCTTCAGCGTCCAGTCGCTGGCAGTCTGCATCTGGGGAGAGCCGGTCAGGCGCGCGCCGATCTGCGTGGTGAGGTACTCGAGATTCTTCATCAGCTCGGAGTGGGCTTTGACTTCCGCGGCGATCTTCTGGTCAGCCTGTTCCATCGCCTTGCGATAGATGTCGCGCTGATCGGAGGTGCGTTGCGGGGATGTTTGCTCGGGCGATGGCTGCGGTGATGCTTGGGGAGCGGTTTGCGGCGGCTGCGCAAAAGAGATGATAGAAAACAGAATTACTGCGAGAGACGCCAGCAGCTGGCGACGAATTCGAATCATTATGCCTTCCTCGGATCGGAATAAGCAGGAGGGTCGATGATAGCGGCTCAGCGATGGTTTGTGCCAGCCGAGGGCGGTGCTGTGAGTATGCGAGCCAAAGATTAGGCCAGCGCTCACATTGAAAATTTGGGTGCCCCGTTCTAGCCCCGGGGTTGGGCTAGGGCGTGGCAGTTCGCGAGTCGCCCCGCCCTAGGCCAAAGGATGGCCTAGAACGGGGCACCCAGATCATATGGTCCACTCAGACTCGACGAAGCTGGACTTACGTCGCCCAATTCCGCCGATCGACGAAGGTCTCGGGCTCGTAGGTCTTGCCGTTGGCGAGCGCACGGTCTTCGCGCCTCGAAGTCCACAGCAGCATAGGCCCTGCGACGGCGCGAGCCAGGCGGGTGGCCATACCGAACTCGTGCTCGATTTCCCGCCGTAGTTCGCGAATCCGCGCCGACACGCTCGCGTTCGTCTTCTTAAGCCGCTTCTCCATTGCCCAAAGTGCGGCGTCGTAGGTGGTGCGCAGCTTGGCCGTCTCGTTGGCGATGCGCTGGCGCACGCGCTGGTCGGGATGATCGTGATAACGCTTCCAGCCCTGAAAGATGGTGTCGCAGATGCGGAACAGGCTTGGGCCGTTGCGCTCGAAGTCGAAGCGAAAGGCCCAGTCGAGCAGGCGTTTGGAGTCTTCGCGGCTGATCGCGGCGTGCTCGAAGTTGAACTTGAACTGCCCGTGAATGTCGGCGAGGTCGATGCCGTCGAGCATGCGGCCTTCCTCTTGCATCTGCTGGAAGAGGGGCGTGCCCGGCACCGGCGTGTAAAGCATGAACTGGTGAAAATCGGTGCCGTGCGAGACAGCATACTCAATTTCCTGGCGGACGTTGGCGGGCGTGTGATGCTCGAGTCCGACAATCGTCGAGCCCAGTAGCTTGATACCGTGCTGGCGCAGTTCCGCGGCCAGCGCCTGAGTATCGGAGTTGCGCAACTTCGCATATGATGACTTCGGCGATTCCAGACCCAGCCAGATCCACGAGACGCCGAGCTGCACCAGTTCCTCGATGCTGTACTTGCGAATCGCATTCACCGAGGAGAAGACATAGAGCGACCAGCTCTTGCCCGCCTGCTTCATGCGATCCAGCAACTGCATGGCGCGCGGACGATTGAGCAAGAAATTCTCGTCCATCATGAAAAACGAAGAGACGTTCATGGACTGTTCCATGTGCTCCATCACGGCGAAGAGCTGCTCTCCCGACTCATAGAAGTTGACGCACTTGCCTTTGCCGCCGAAGAACGCCGAGGTGGTGCAGAAGTTGCACCCCATGGGACAGCCGACCGACGGAATAATGGTGGCGGCGGTGTCGCGCGTATTGTCGGGAATACGCATTCCCAACACGCGCATGCCGAAGCCGGAGAGGATTTCGGGATGCGTGATGGGAGCCTCGGGATCTTCGCCCAGATAGCGGCGCATCCAGGCGATGCCTTCGCCGCGCACTACGCAATCTGCATCAATCAATTTATCGATGCCGGGAATAGCGGCAACGTGGCCGCCGATGATGATCTTGGAACTGGGTGAGAGCTGACGCACGCGACGGCACATCTCGCGGACCTTGCCGAAGTTGGGGATGATGCCGGAGATGCCTACGATGTCGTATTCCGTCGAAGTAAGTTCGCGCTCGAAGCGATCGAGGGTAGGGAAGTCGAGCAGCGTGCTTGGGGCGGAGATATTGCGCTGGATCATCATCAGTCCCCAGGAGCGATGGAACATGCGCAGCGAGAAGCTGCCTTGGGCGCGCGTGACCTGGTTGTGATACAGCTCCATGGGATTGATGGCGCGGCTGCCAAATTCATCGTCGCGCGCGTAAGGTCCGAAGACCGAGCTCAACAGCACGCGCGCGTTGCGTCCTTTGGGATGTGGCAGAATCGAATCACTAGTCGCTGTCGAAATCATGATTTAATCGTAAGCAGTGGCGACGACGCTTTCCGTGATGTGGGGCCGTGCGAGAGCGAAATGACAAAACTATTACACAGCAGTCGAATTTGGGAGAGTCGTATCACCACAGAGACACAGAGACACGGAGTAAACATAAAAGACGTTCTCTCTTCTCTGTGCCTCTGTGTCTCGGTGGTGATACGTTTTCTGCACATCGCACATGCCACTGAGCCGGAATAACGAACACACCGACATCAATCCCTGGCTAATCGCAATTGCGGTGATGTCGAGCACCTTCATGGAGGTGCTGGACACGACCGTGGTCAACGTTTCGCTGCCCCACATCGCCGGCAGCCTGTCGGCCAGCAACGACGAAGCCACGTGGACGTTGACCTCCTACCTCGTCGCCAACGCCATCATCCTTCCCATGACCGGCTGGCTGGCCGGGCGTTTCGGCCGCAAGCGGCTGCTGATACTCTCCGTCAGCGGCTTCACTGTGGCGTCGTTCTTCTGCGGGCTCGCGCCTAGCCTGCCGTTCCTGATCGCCTGTCGCGTCATCCAGGGCGCTTGCGGCGGCGGCTTGCAACCGCTCTCGCAGGCCATTCTCATGGAATCGTTCCCGCCTGAGAAGCGCGGCCAGGCGATGGCCTTCTGGGCGCTGGGCATCGTTGTCGCGCCCATGCTCGGTCCCGTCGCCGGAGGCTGGCTCACCGACAATTACAGCTGGCGCTGGGTCTTCTACATCAACGTGCCCATCGGCGTCATTGCTCTGATCCTGACCCAGATTTTCATCTTCGATCCGCCATACTTGCGTCACCGCCAGAAGAAGGGCATTGACTTCTGGGGAATTGGGCTGCTGACAGTGGGCATCGGCAGCTTGCAGATCATGCTCGACAAAGGGCAGGAGGATGACTGGTTCGGCTCGCACTTTATCGTGACGCTGGCTGTGCTGGCCGTGGTAGGGATAACGGGACTGATCATCCGCGAGCTTACAGCGGAACATCCGGTCCTGGATCTGAGCGTCTTCAAGTATGGTTCGTTTGCCATCGGCACGTTCCTGATGACGATCATCGGCTTCGTGCTTTATGGCAGCACGGTGTTGCTGCCGTTGCTGATGCAAGTCATCCTCGGCTACACGGCCACCCACGCCGGCGTCACGAACCTGCCGCGCGGGCTGGCTTCCTTTGTCATCATGCCGATTGTCGGGCGACTGACCGGCAAGTTCGATCATCGCAAGCTGTTGGGGATTGGCCTGGTGGCGTCGGCCTACGCGATGTGGGAGCTGTCGAAGTTCAGCCTGACCGTGGCCTCGGTGAACTTCTGGTGGCCGCTGATGATCCAGGGCGCTGCGCTGGGATTTGTGTTTGTGCCCCTCACCACGATCACCAACAATGCGATTCCCAACGAGCGCATGGGCAACGCCACCAGCATCTTCAACCTGATGCGGAATATCGGCGCCAGCATCGGCATCTCGATGGTCGAGACCGTGCAGTTTCGCGCTCAGCAGAGGCACATCAACATTCTGGGACAGCATGTTTACGCGCAAAGCGGGGTCGCGCATCAGATGCTCAATGGGATGAAAGCGAACTTCATGAGCCAGGGGTCAAGTGCTAACATGGCGAGCCAGCAGGCGTACTGGTCAGTTTGGGGAATGGTGCAACGCCAGGCTGCAATGCTCGCCTACAACGATACATTTCTATTCCTGGCCGGTATGTTTGTGGCGATGATCCCGTTCCTGTTCCTGCTGCGCAAGCCGAGAGCAGTGAAGCCAGGCGCGGCGATGGTGCATTAGGGAAGCCCTGATTAAATTCCGGTTTTGAAAGGGCACGGCTTCAGCCGTGCCGCAAGTATCGCAAAATCAACGGGGGCTTTATAGCCCCAGCGGCAAGTTCGGCAGGTTATTCAGAGCTTCCTTAGGTGTTCAGCAATTGACGATGGAGTCATGCGGCGATGCGGAGCAAATCCAGAATATTTCTTGCGCTCGTCCTGGCGATGTTTCTCTGTCCTGGAGTAGCAGCGCAGTCGAAGGCCCTTGCCAAACCCAAGCCTCCGGTTGACGAATGGTACCGTCACGCCGTCTTCTACGAGATCTATCCCCGCAGTTTCGCTGACAGCAACGGCGATGGCATCGGGGACCTGAACGGTATCACCTCAAAGCTGGGTTACCTGCATGACCTGGGCGTAGACGCGATCTGGATTACTCCCTGCTTTCCATCGCCGCAAGTGGACTTCGGATACGACGTCTCCAACTATGAAGATATCGATCCGATGTACGGCACGCTGTCGGACTTCGACAAGATGCGCAACGCCGCAAGCGGCGATCACATTCACATCATTCTCGACTTCGTGATCAACCATACCTCGGATCAGAACAAGTGGTTCATCGACTCGCGCTCGTCGCGCACCTCCAAGCATCGCGATTGGTACGTCTGGCGGGACGGCAAATCCACCCCGACAAGCGCAAAATCGGCGCTTGTCGGGGGCCCCGGTAGCACAAAACAACCGCATCCCCAGCCTCCTAACAATTGGCTGTCACTGTTCGGCGGCTCGGCTTGGCAGTACGACGGCAAGACCAGTCAGTACTATTACCATTACTTCTATCCGCAGCAGCCCGACTTGAACTGGCGTAATCCGGCGGTGAAAGATGCCATGTTCGATGTCACCAGCTGGTGGTACAACCGCGGTGTTGCCGGCTTCCGTCTGGATGCAGTCGATACCCTCTTCGAAGATCCCGAGTTGCGCGACAACCCCATCCTGCCCGGCAAGAACGCTTACGGCGATCCCAACATGGAGAACCGGTACAACCACAATCTGCCCGAAGTTCACGATGTGCTGAAA
>JBARGS010000238.1:0-3310 GCA_049798495.1 Candidatus Korobacteraceae bacterium
AGCGCGTCCTGGATTTTCCGAGGCATTTTGGATCACCCGGAATACGTCATTTGCGACTTTTTCCGCAGCCTGTGAAGCTGTGCCCTTTCAAAACCCTTTGTCTTGCACGCGGTTCCCGTGACCGACATCACATGCGATCCCGCGCGGAGCAATTACAGTCACAGCAGATCTCATGGCCTGGTTCACCCGCTCGATCATTCGTGCTCTGGAAATGTTCAGCAGCCGCTCGCGTTCACGAAGGCCTGAGCATCTCGCACTCGGCAAACGCGGCGAAACCGAAGCCTTCCTGTACCTGCAAAAGCTGGGATACAAATTCGTCGCCACGAATTTCCGCGTTCCCCACAATCGCGGCGAAATCGATCTCATCGGCTGGGACAAAGACGTGCTGTGCTTCGTCGAAGTGAAGACCCGAACCGACGCGAGCTTCGCGCCGCCTTCAAGCGCGGTCACCGCCGGCAAGCAGCGGCACATCGTCTCGGTTGCTCGGCGCTACATTCGCCGGCTGCCTGGCAGGCGCCCGGCATCATGCCGCTTCGACATCGTCAGCATCGTGCCGGCGGCCGGTGAAGGTCAGCCGGAAATAAGCTTGCGTAAAGGAGCATTCAGCTGGGACGCAGGGCAGACAAGCAGACGGTCCTATCGCGATTACTCAGACCGCCGCTTCTGGCGATCTCGAAGGTGATAGCATTAACTCCCGTAGCAGGAGTCGGCGCGTCGCGCTGCTAGCGTTCCAAAGTTTACAGGTCCAGTCATGTTTAGGCGTGCCTAAGGATGTAGTTTGCGATAGCTCAGGTCCTGAGCCGGTCCATAGATTGGAGTCGTGCATCATGATTCGCGTGAAGCAACTTCTTACCCTCGTCCTTATTTGGGGAGTCGTACTCGCCACCTCGCCGGCCAATGCTTCACCCCCGCCGCCGCAGGAAGCTCCGCAGGCCCCTATCTCGGCCAGCCAGATCGACGCGCTGGTTGCTCCGGTTGCGTTGTATCCCGACGCGCTGGTGGCGCAGGTTTTGGCCGCCTCCACCTACCCCAACCAGGTTGTCGAGGCCGACCAGTGGTTGAAGGACAACAGCAATCTGCAAGGCACGGCTCTGACCGATGCGGTGAACCAGCAGCCCTGGGACCCGAGCGTGCAAGCCCTGACGCAATTTCCTTCCGTGCTCGACAACATGGCAAACAATCTGTCGTGGACCTCGGCGCTGGGCGACGCGTTCTACAACCAGCAGGCTGATGTCATGGCCGCCGTCCAGAGGCTGCGCGCGCAAGCCAAGGCTGCGGGAAATCTGAAGTCAACTTCGCAGATGACGGTGACGCAAGAGAATCCGCAGACCATCGTCATCGTGCCGGCGAATCCGCAGGTGGTTTACGTTCCGACGTACAGCCCGACGGTCGTCTACGGCACGCCGTATTATCCTCCCGGCTATAGCACCGGGGCAGTGGTGGCGACGGGATTGATTTCCTTCGGCGTGGGCTTCGCCGTGGGCGCGGCCATGAGCGGAGGCTGCTGCGGATGGGGCTGGAACAACTGGAACAGCAACTGGCACGGCGGCACCGTGGTCTACAACCGCAATGTCTACGTTTCGCGTAGCAACGTCTACGCCAACGGCAATCGCTACTACAACGGAAACTGGACGCGGCCGGCGCAGTACAACGGCAACTACAATCGTAACAATTACAACCGCAATACCAACATCAGCGGCAACACCGTCAACGTTAATACCGGCAACCGCAATAACGTCAATACCGGCAACATCAATCGCGGCAACGTAAACACCAACAACGTAAACCGCAATAACAACGTCAACGCCAATAACAATGGGAATCGCGCCAACAACAACAATAATGTCAACCGCAACAACGTCCCGAACAACAACCGGACGCCGAGCAATGCGACTCGTCCGGCGAGCTCTCCTTATCGCGGATACGGCCAATCGGCCCCGACCGGAACTAAGACAGGCGCCTTCAGCGGCTACGGCTCGGGCGGAACCGCACGGGCCGACAGCGCCCGCGGACGCTCCAGCTACAGCGGCGGCGGCGGGAATCGCAGCGGCGGCGGCGCGAATCGCGGTGGCGGCGGCCGCAGACGCTGAGCGATCCATTCATTAATGTACTGACCGATTGTTATGGCGAACGAATTAATAATCTGCGGTTGGAGGTTGCGAATGTCTGGCATGAATTCTAAGAACATCACGATGCGGTGGAGTTGGGGGATCACGAGCGCAGCCGCCTTGGCAATCGCGCTGGTCCTGTCGAGTTTGGCCCTGGCGCAAGAGTCCGGCCAGAAGACCTTTGCCACCGCGCAAGATGCCGGCAAGGCGCTCTATGACGCGGTCAACGCCGACGACAAACCGGCCACGCTGGCCGTGCTGGGGCAATCCGCCGCCAACATCGTTAGCTCGGGCGATGAGGTACAGGACAAGAACAGCCGCGAACGCTTCGTCAAGAGCTTCACCCAGATGAACCGCTGGGGCCTGGAGGCCAATGGCGATCAGGTGCTCTACATCGGCGCCGACAACTGGCCCTTCACCATACCGCTCAAGAAAGACGCAGCCGGACAGTGGTACTTCGATACCAAAGCCGGCCTGCAGGAGATCCTCTTCCGCCGCATCGGCAAGAATGAACTGGCGGCAATCCAGGTCTGCAACGCGCTGGTGGATGCGCAGCAGGAGTATTTCCAGGAGGCGCACGACGGAGACGCGACTCATCAGTACGCGCAGAAGATCATCAGCGAGCCGGGTAAGCAGAACGGCCTCTACTGGAAGGTTGCCGAAGGGCAGCCCGAGAGTCCTATCGGTCCGCTGGTGGCGTTCGCGACGGCCAAGGGTTACGGCGGAGAGCACGCGACGCCGCAGCCGTTCTACGGTTACTTCTTCCATGTACTGACGGCGCAAGGCAAGAACGCGCCGGGCGGCGCCAAGAGCTATCTGGTTGACGGGAAGATGACCGGCGGCTTTGCCTTCGTGGCGTATCCGGCGGAGTATCGCAACTCCGGCGTGATGACCTTCTTCGTCGACCAGAATGGCATTGTCTACCAGAAAGACCTTGGGCCGAACAGCACCGACCTCGGCAAGTCGATGACCGGCTACAATCCCGATAAAACATGGGTCACCGCGGAGGCGCCGGAGCAGTACGATCCAGGGTCAAACTAGAGCACGACTACTCATCTTGTTCAGACCACGTGGTTCGTATCAGGGCACGACTTTAGTCGCGCCGATCGAGCTAGCATGAAGATCGGGGCTTCAGCCCCTGCTAGAGCGCGCAGGGGCTGAAGCCCTGTCATTGTTAGCGCCGCTTGCGGCACGGCTGAAGC
>JBARGS010000239.1:0-17936 GCA_049798495.1 Candidatus Korobacteraceae bacterium
ATTTAAGGAGACTCGCGCCAAGTACGTGCAGCATATCCAGAAGATGTTCGAGCTGGCGGGCGATCCCAACGACAAGGCCGCGGCCGAGGCCAAGACGGTGATGGAGATTGAGACCGCGCTGGCCAAAGCGTCGATGGACAACGTTACCCGGCGCGATCCTACCAAGATCTACAACAAGCTCACTTTGCAGCAGCTGAAAGCCGCCGTCCCCGATTTCAACTGGGACGAATATCTGCAAGCGGTGGGAGCCCCGGCTGTGCCGTTTTACATCGTGAGCACGCCTGGCTTCCTCGATGCCATGGAGCAGCAGATCAAGACGCGTTCCGCAGAGGAGTGGCAGACGTATCTGCGCTGGTGGGCGATCCATCGCGGCGCTTCTTACCTCAGCAGCGACTTCGAAGCAGAAAATTTCAATTTCTTCGGCACCACATTATTCGGTGTCCCCAAGATGCTGCCCGCGTGGCGGCGATGCGTTGCATCCACCGATCGCAACCTAGGCGAAGCCCTGGGACAGGCCTATGTAAATGCGGCCTTCCCGGCCGAGGCCAAGCAGCAGTCCAACGAACTGGTCACCCAGATCCGGCAGGCTCTGGTTGCGGAGATCAAGCAGCTGGATTGGATGAGCGAGGGAACCAAGCAGCAGGCGCTGGTCAAGCAGGCTGCAACGTTACAGAAGATTGGCTATCCGGACACCTGGCGCGACTACAGCTCAGTAAAGATCGTTCCTGATAATTACCTGGCGAACTTGAATGCAGTGACAGCTTTCGAGATGCACCGCCAGCTGAACAAGATCGGCAGGCCGGTGGATCGCCTGGAGTGGGACATGACTCCGCCTACCATTAACGCCGACGAAAACCCGCAGATGAACACCATCAACTTTCCGGCGGGAATTCTCCAGCTTCCGCTCTTTGGGCTGCAGCAGGACCAAGCCTCGAATTTCGGCGCCATCGGCATGGTGATGGGACATGAGACCATCCACGGCTTCGACGATCAGGGGCGCAAGTTCGACGCGCAGGGTAATCTGCGCGATTGGTGGACCGCCGACGACGCCAAGCACTACGACGAAAAAGACAAGTGCATTGTCGATCAATACTCCGTGGAAATTCCTGAATACGGCGTGAAGCAGAATGGGAACCTCACCGCCGGCGAAGACACCGCGGACAACGGCGGCATTCATCTGGCAATGCTGGCGCTGGAGAACAGCTACAAGCAGCAAGGCAAGTCGCTCGACACGCCGGAAGAAGACGGACTGACCGCGCGCCAGCGCTTCTTCCTGGCCTATGCCTTTAGCTGGTGTACGGGCACGCGTCCCGAGGCGGCGCGGGCGCAGGTGCTCAGCAATCCGCATTCGTTGCCCGAATTCCGTGTGAACCGGCCTCTGTCGAATTTGCCGGAATTCCAGCAGGCGTTCGGCTGCAAGGAAGGTCAGGCAATGGTGCATACGCCCGCATGCCGGGTGTGGTGACTCGCTGGTGAAAACCGCCCTCTATTCACGGCTGGCGGTATCGGCGCTGTTGTTGAGCGCGCTGCTGACTTGGGCAGAAGCGTCCTCTCCGGCAAAATCGCGTTACGACGAACTGGTCTCGGCTATGCGCCAGGCGCGCGAGCACAAGGACTGGCAAACCTATCTGGCAAATGCGGGTCAGTTGCAGCAGTTTCTGAATGGCGCGCCGATCACCTGGCTGAACCTGGCCCGCGGAGAACTTCACACCGGCAGCAGCGAAAAGGCGTTGCGGTCGGTCGGCCACTTTGTCTCCATGGGACAATCGGCGGATTTGTTGCTCAACTCTTCCGAGTTTGCCGTTCTGCGCGACAATCCCAAATTCGCGGCTATTCGTGAGCGGATGGCGGCGAATGATTCTCCCGTAGCCAACAGCACGCTCGCCTCCGATATTGCTGAGCTCGGATTGGTAGCCGAAGACATCGACTACGATCCGCATAGCCATAAATTTTTTGTCACCAGCATTCAGAAGAAGAAAATCATTTCGATCGATGCGCAGGGCAATACAACTGACTTTGCGGTCGCTCCCGATGGCTGGCCAATGATGGCGCTGAAGATCGATGCGCAGCGTCGTGTAATGTGGGCTACTGAGGTGGCCCTCAAGGATTTTACGTCGGTCGCAAAGTCGGACTGGGGAAAATCGATTGTGTTGGGATTCGACCTGGACAGAGGAGCTCTTCTGTACCGCATCGAGGGACCTCCGGACAGCGCGCTGGGCGACATGGTCCTGCTGCGCAACGGCGATCCATTGATCTCCGATGGTCAGGGTGGAGGGGTCTATCGCCTGCTGCGTGCAACCCAATCGCTCGAGCGCGTCGATGATGGAAGCTTCCTCTCGCCACAGACCCCGGCCCTGTTTCCCGACGGACGGCACGTGTTCGTTCCCGACTATCTCCGCGGCATCGGCGTTCTCGATCTGACCACGAAGCAGGTTCGCTGGATTCCGATGGAAGACAAGTACGCGCTCAACGGCATCGACGGACTGTATTTCAGTCACGGTAGCCTGATGGTGACGCAGAACGGCACCTCACCCGAGCGGGTGATTACATTCAAGCTCGAACCGTCGCTCTCGGCGATTGCTTCCAGCAGTGTTGTCGAGCGGGCGACCAAGACCCTGGGCGATCCGACGCATGGCGTGATTGTCGGCCATGACTTCTATTACATTGCCAACTCGGGTTGGGACACGCTGAATGACGACGGAACAGTCAAGAGTGACGCGAAGCTGACGCCCGTCCACATCATGCGCGTGCACCTGAATTGCGATTGCCGTTCAAAGGCCGCACACAATCCATCGTCTGCTCCGGCTCGCTAGCTCCTAATCCCCCGGCCGCTGCTTTATACTGTTCCCACGCACCAAGAGGGCGTCGCCGTTCGCTCTCTGGCTTCTACAGGGATGGTCAGCACTTCCAATCCGCGTCCGGGCGACTCGCCGGAGGTACGTCGCTACAACCGCATTCAGCGCTGGCTGAGCATGGCCGACACCGTCATCGGTTTCGCGTTGCTCATCGTCCTCCTGGTGACCGGCTGGACGGGCAAGCTGCGCGACTGGTCTTACATTGGCGCCAGCCAGCGATACTTCGCGGCGGTCTTCCTCTACGTCTTGATGTTCTCGGTCATCGCCAAAATCCTGAGCGCGCCTTTCGACTTTGTCGGATTCCGTCTAGAGCATCAATACCACCTGTCCAATCAAAAGCTGCGCGGCTGGCTGTGGGATGAGTGCAAGAGCTGGCTGGTGTCGCTGGTGATCGGGACCATCATGGTTGAACTGGTGTACGGCATCATCCGCATTGCGCCGCAGCGCTGGTGGATCATCGCCTGGGCCGTCTTCGTTGGACTCTTCTTACTGATGGCGCAGCTTGCACCAGTCGTGCTGCTGCCCATCTTCTACAAGTTTGAGCCGCTGGACAACGACGGCCTGCGCGACCGGCTGACCAGGCTGGGCGAGCGGGCCGGCACGCGCGTGCGCGGCGTCTACGAATGGAAGCTGTCGGAAAAGTCGAACAAGGCCAACGCGGCGCTCACCGGCATGGGATCGACGCGGCGTATCATTTTGGCCGACACCTTGCTACAGAATTACAGCGACGACGAGATCGAAGCCATTCTGGCCCACGAGCTCGGACATCACGTGCACAAGCACATCCTGAAGAGCATCCTCACTCAGGTCGGCATCACCTTCTTCGCCTTCTGGCTGATCAATGTGGTGCTGCGATTTGTGATTGCGAAGGACTGGTTTCCAGTGCTCGATCCCCGGATGTACGACTTCGCCAATCTGCCGCTCATCGTGCTGGTGGCGACGGTCCTTGGATTCCTGCTGATGCCGGCGCTGAATGCCATCTCGCGGCACCACGAGCGCCAGGCCGACCGCTACGCATGGGAGAACACGCCCGCCATCGAACCGTGTATCACCTCGATGCAGAAGCTGGCCGACCAGAACCTGGCGGAGCGCGAGCCGTCCGAGGTTGTCGAGTGGTTCTTCCACTCGCATCCCTCGATTGGGAAGCGAGTGGCGGCGGCGGAAGCGTGGGCGAGTAAACAGCCGCAGACGGTCAGCCGCTGAGACCGTTGTAAAGCGCACACAGTCTGTGGAACTCTGGAGTTCGTTCTGGTGTCTACGGATGTGTGGGCGGACGCTACAAGAAGACTCTCTTCGCAGTGTCTCTCGTTGCGCTTGTTCTTCTCGCCGGCCTGCTATTGATACTCGGCTACCGGAAATACCTTAGGGATTCGGCAAGCGCTCTTCTTGCCGACATGAAAGGCCTAACGCTGGGCCAATCAGATTACGCCGATGCGATGAGGATTGCACAGAGGTACCGCCGGTTTCGTGTAATCGGCAATGCGTCGGTTCCAGCTTCGATCGACCCTTCAGAAAATGTCTTTCCAGCGAATATATGCAACTTGGACCGTTGCTTTTTCGAGTTCATCGTCGACAATCGGCCGCTGTCTGATTTGCATCTTGTGCATGGGGCTGCGTTCACGGCAGCGTTCGCAGTCTTGCACGGAAAAGTAGAATACATCGAGGTTCATTTGATTGGAGGGCCGCCTCCTGGTGTAGCGGGCGGCTTTGTAGAGGAAGTTGATTTGCATTCTAGTCGACCACCTGGCTACCAATTCCGCACTCCAGTCGGCAAGGCCTACCTCCGTATCGTCCTGACCCCGTCTGCGCCAACTGATGTTCGGGACCGCGCCTTTGCTTTGAATATGAATTGTCTGGCGGCTTTTTCGGACTGTGCCAAGCCATGCGATTATTTGCCGCTCCTATGGAATGACTGGAAGACGACGCTAATGAGGGATGGTTGGATCGAAAGTCTGCGAACGACCTATGCAGACTGCCCTTAGTCCTTCGACCGTTCGCGCAGAATCCTTTCCACCCTCTCCAGATCCTCTTCCGTATCGACCCCTACCGTGTCAAACGGCGTCTCTGTGACGTGAATTGCCATGCTGTTGGCCAGGAAGCGTAGCTGCTCCAGCCGTTCGGTGCGCTCCAGTCTTGACTCCGGCCAGGAGCAAAACGAATCCAGCGCGGCCTTGCGATAGGCGTAGAAGCCAAGATGCTTGTAATACGGTACCGTTCCAATGTTGTCGCGATCGAAAGGAATTGCCGCCCGCGAAAAGTACAGTGCGCGGCCATCGAGATCGGTGACGACTTTCACCACGTTCGGATTGCTGACCTCCTCGAAGGCACAAACCGTCTTCAACGTGCCGACTTGCACATGGTCAGGCTCCATCAGGGCCAGCAGCGCCTCCAGATGCTCGCGCCGCGCCAGCGGCTCGTCGCCCTGTACGTTGAGGTAAACATCCGCCTCGACCGTCTGCGCCACTTCGTGAACGCGATCCGTCCCGCTGCGGAGTTCGAGCGAGGTCATGCGAAAATTCCAGCCATTGCCGCGGCAAAGGGCCGCAGTCTCCTCGGAATCGGCGGCGACGATGACATCGTCCAGCTGCGGGCAGGCGCGCGCAGCTTCATAGACATAGGTCAGCATGGGACGTCCGGCAATCTCGCGCAGGATCTTGCGCGGCAGACGGGTGGAGGCGAGGCGAGCAGGAATAATGGCGATGGCTTTCACCCGGATAGTTTCATGGCAAGGAGCAGAGAATAGCAAGTGTCAGCTTGCACTTCGGCGTCGACGGCTAGCCTGTCAGAAATTAGAGGGTGTCATCCCGACCAGGACTTCAGTTCTGTTCCCAGCGTGTCATCCCGACCGACCCCGCTTTAGCGGGTGAGTGGAGGGACCTGCTGTTTGCCAGTTGGGCGCTTAGCTTCTCCCGAGTATGAGCGGGGGGTAGCCGCAGATGCCGTCTTTACTCACCACACCCAAGAACAGCAGGTCCCTCCACTCGGACTAAGGACCTCGGTCGGGATGACACGTCGGGGGCGGACTGAAGTCCTCGGTGCGGATGACACCCGGAAAAAGGGCGGCACTTCAGAAGAGGGCGATGCATCGCCGCAATTGACCGCATCCACGGGCGGAAAATAGAATCAATAACTTAGGAACAGTGGGGACATCGCATTGCCACTTTACGAATACCAGTGCAAGAAGTGCCACAGCCTGACCGAGCGGATACAGAAGTTTTCCGATCCGCCCCTCACCGTCTGTCCGCATTGCGGAGGCGAGTTGGAGCAACTGCTGTCGGCCCCGGCGGTGCAGTTTAAGGGGACGGGCTGGTACGTTACCGACTACGCCAAAAAGTCGTCGAAAACCGGCGGAAGTGGCAACGGTTCAGCGGGGCCATCTTCTTCGGAAAGCAAGCCGGAGAGCGCGAAGAGCGAAGGATCTTCCACAGCGGAAAAAAGCGGCTCGGGTTCGGACAAGCCTGCCGGCAAAAAGTAGCGTCCCGTGGTTTTCGTTTGACATCACAGAGGTATGTGATCGGTGTCGCTCACCCTGTGGGGTAGGACGGCGCTAGAATTACCCAGGCGAACAATCGTTCGTTATTTTGCTCTTACTAAGGTTCTTTTAGGAGGTAGGTCATGCCGAAGGACGCTTTGACCATTACGGACCAACGCACCAATAAAAGCTACGAATCCCCGGTCGAGCTCGGAACCATCCGGGCCATGGACCTGCGGAAGATCAAGACTGGCCCCGAAGACTTCGGTCTGATGACCTACGATCCCGCATTCACCAACACCGTTTCCTGCAAGAGCAGCATTACCTTTATCGACGGCGACAAGGGCATCCTGCGTTATCGCGGCTACGATATCGAGACCCTGGCCGAGCACTGCACGTATCTTCAGGTAGCTTACCTGCTTCTTTTCGGCGAGCTGCCGACGCCGCAGCAGGACAAAGACTGGGTGTGGGAGATCACTCACCACACCATGCTCCATGAAAGCACCAAGCACTTCATCGATGGCTTCCGCTACGATGCGCATCCGATGGGGATATTGGTGAGCACTCTGGCAGCTCTCTCGACGGTTTACCCCGAGGCCAAGAACATTCACGATCCGCAGAACCGTCAGAAGCAGATCGTTCGCCTCCTCGCCAAGATGGCCACGCTGGCCGCGTATTCCTATCGCCACCGGCGCGGGCATCCTTATGTCTATCCGGACAACGATCTCAGCTACACCGAGAACTTCATGAACATGTTGTGGCGGATGACGGAGCCCAAGTACCTGGCCAGCCCAATCATCGCGCGGGCGCTGGATGTGCTGTTCATCCTGCATGCCGACCACGAGCAGAATTGCAGCTCGACCACCATGCGCGTGATCGGCAGCGCGCAGACTGATCCGTATCTCTCGATGGCTGGCGCGGCAGCGGCCCTCGCCGGTCCACTACACGGCGGCGCGAACGAAGAAGTGCTGCGCATGCTGGACGAGATCGCCTCGGTGAAGAACATTCCCGCCTACATCAAGCGGGTGAAGGAAGGCGAGATCAAGCTGATGGGCTTCGGGCATCGTGTCTACAAGAATTACGATCCGCGCGCCCGCATCATCAAGCAGGTGGCCGACGAAGTCTTCGAAGTTACCGGTCGCAACGAACGGCTCGACATCGCGCTGGAACTTGAGCGCATTGCGTTGCAGGACGATTACTTCGTCACGCGCAAGCTCTATCCCAATGTCGATTTCTACTCGGGGATTATCTATCAGGCTATGGGCTTCCAGCCCGAGATGTTCACTGTGCTGTTCGCCATTCCGCGTGCGGCGGGCTGGCTGGCACAGTGGAACGAGATGGTGCAGGATCCGGAGCAGAAGATCGCGCGGCCTCGCCAGATCTACACCGGCGTCGAGCAGCGCAAGTTTCCCACGGCGCAGCAGCAGGAGGAGAAGTCGGAAGTTAAGGTCGGATAACTAAGCGGCGATCCACAGCCCTTGTCATTACGAGCGCTTGAGTTAAGCGCGAGGAATCTGTTTTTCGAGGTACACGAGGAAAGCAGATCCCTCGCTGCGCTCGTGATGACAATTTCTTTCTTGGTTACACTTCTTGCCGGAAATTCACGCTTACCACGCCCGGCTCGGGCCACGCAGAATTCGCGCCGGCAGGTAGATGATTGCCTTGACCAGCTCCAGCACTCCCTCCACGGCAATTCCCAGGAGACGGAACGGCAACAGAAGCAGCCACACGATGGGATAGAGCACCAGGAAGAGCAGCGCCAGCGGCCAGCAGAAGATCAGCAGGATGCACCACAGAAGGAATGTAAGCATAACTTTGACCCTGCTTTATGCTACGCCGGCGCGCGCGCGAAAGTTCCGCAGATCGCGCAAAGCTCCGAAGAAGAGTAGTTCAATATGCCGAATGGGGAAAAGGCACGCGCCCCTTAACCGTGCCCTCCGCCCGCTCCTGTCAACTCGCGCACGATGGAGTTCACAAATGCCTTGGCATCGCCGAACAGCATCAGCGTGTTGTCGAGGTAATAAAGCGGGTTGTCGATGCCCGCGAAGCCCGGGCTCATGCTGCGTTTGATCACCATCACCGTGCGGGCTTTATCTACATCAAGGATCGGCATGCCATAAATCGGGCTACTGGCGTCGGTGCGGGCTGCGGGATTGGTGACATCGTTGGCGCCGATCACCAGCGCGACGTCTGTCTGAGGTAACTCGCCATTCATCTCGTCCATATCGAGCAGCTTGTCGTAAGGGATATCGGCCTCAGCCAGCAGCACGTTCATATGGCCGGGCATGCGGCCCGCGACCGGGTGAATGCCGAACTTCACATCGACGCCGCGCTTGCTGAGCACGTCATAGAGTTCGCGAACTTTGTGTTGCGCCTGCGCCACAGCCATTCCGTAGCCCGGCACGATAGCAACTTTATTCGCAGCCGAGAGAATCGCGGCCGCTTCTTCGGGTGTGGCGCTGCGCACGTTGCGCGTCTCCACCGCTCCTGCCGCTGCGTGCTGCACCTGGCCAAAGGCGCCGAACAGCACGTTGGTGAAGGAGCGATTCATCGCCTTCGACATGTTGACCGACAGGATGAAACCAGACGCGCCGTCGAGCGACCCCGCCACAATCAACAGCTTGCTGTTGAGCACGAAGCCCATGGCCGCGGCCGACAACCCGGCATAAGAGTTCAGCAGCGAAATCACGGTCGGCATGTCAGCGCCACCGATGGGAATAATCATCATCACGCCGAAGATCAGCGCGATTCCCACCATGATGGGGTACATACGCGTGTCGCCCGGATGCAGGACCAGATGCACCGCAATAAGCACCGCGATGGCAAGCATGGCGAGGTTGACGAAGTTCTGGCCCTTGTAGGTAATCGGCCGCTGCGGCAGGACCTCCTGCAACTTGCCGGCGGCCATCAAGCTGCCGGTGAAGGTCAAGCCTCCGAGGATCACCTCCAGCGAGAGCACCGACATCACGAAGGCGGGAACATTCGGCGTGCGCAAATAAAACTCGGCGGTGCCGACCAGGGTCACGCAAAGTGCGCCGAAGGCATGGCTGAGCGCAGTCCGTTGCGGCACCGCCGTCATCTGCACGTTGCCCAGAGGCACGCCGATGATGGCGCCCAACACCAGGCCAATCGCGATCCACTTGTAATCGACGATACCGCGATATAGCAACGTGCCGGCGATGGCCAGCAGCATGCCCGCTTCGCCGGCCCACACGCCGTGACGCGCGCTCGCCGGCGAACTCAGCCACTTCAGCGAGAGGATGAAGAGGATGACGGCAATAATGTAGGTGATTTCAATAGCCAGCGTGCCTGGGATCATGGTTTCTGCGTCCGGCTGGATTTGAACATCTTGAGCATGCGATCGGTAATGATGAAGCCGCCGACAATATTGCTGGTGGCCGCGACGATGGCGATCGTCCCCAGCACTGCCGCCAGCGTGGATTTATGTTCGCCCGCCAGGATGATGGCGCCGACCACGGCGATCGCGTCCAGCGCATTGGTCAGCGACATGAGCGGCGTGTGCAATAAGGGGGACACGCGGCGGATCACCTCGAAGCCGATGAACGCCGCCAGTATGAAAACGTAAAGGCTGTTGAGCAGATCGGTGGTAACCACTAGCTTCCCTCCTTCGCGCTCGCTGATGTGGAACTCGTAGTCGTGCTTGGGTGCGCGACCAGCGCCGGCAGCGAGAAGAACTCCCGTATGCGCGGGTTCACGATTTCGCCGCCCTGCGTGACCAGGGTGTTGCGCGTGATTTCGTCCTCCAGGTTCATTTGCACCTTGCCTTCCTTTACGAGGTGCAGAAGGAAGTTGGTCAGATTCTTGGCGTACATCTGGCTGGCATGATACGGGACTGTGCTGGCGAGATTGATGGCGCCGACGATGGTGATGCCGTGTACAGCGATCGTCTCGCCGGTTCGGGTGAGCTCGCAATTTCCCCCGCGCTCAGCCGCCAGATCGACGATCACAGATCCTGGCGCCATCGCGGATACCATTTCTTTCGTCACCAGCACTGGCGACTTCTTGCCCGGAACGACCGCTGTCGTTATGACTACGTCGCTCTCGCCGACGACCTTGCCCAGTAGTTCACGCTGCTTCTGGTAGAACGATTCATCCTGAGCCTTGGCATAGCCGCCTGCATCCTGAGCGTCGGCGACTTCGATCGGCAGCTCCACGAATCTTCCGCCTAAGCTCTGCACCTGTTCCTTAACCGCGGGTCGCAGATCGTAAGCGGAGACCACCGCACCCAGACGGCGCGCCGTGGCAATCGCCTGCAAACCCGCAACGCCCGCGCCGATGACCAGCACCCGCGACGGCGTGATCGTTCCCGCCGCGGTGGTGAGCATGGGGAAGATACGGGGAAGTTTGTCTGCTGCAACCAACACGGCTTTGTAGCCGCAGATGGTCCCCATGGACGACAGCGCGTCCATGCTCTGCGCCCGCGTGATGCGCGGCATCAACTCGACCGAGAACGATATCGCGCCGGTGGCCGCAATTTCCTGAAGAGTGTGCGCGTCGCCGAGAGGCCGTAGAAATCCGATCAGCACCTGGCCACGGCGCAGCAGCGGCAAGTCAGCCCGGCCAGTCTGATCGTTGGAGCCGTAACAGAGCACCTGGACAACGATGTCCGCGGTGCTGAAGATATCTCCGCGGCTGGCGAGAACCTTCGCCCCCTTGTTGGCGTACTCGGCATCGGGATACCCGGCCTCCGCGCCGGCTCCAGCCTCGATCGCCACTTCCACACCGGCTTTGGCGAGATTTGCGACCACCCCCGGTACCAGCGCTACCCGCCGCTCGCCCGGAAAACTCTCCCGGGGAACACCGACAATCATGAGGCCTCCTAAGTGATCAGGTGCGCTTCCGCCGCTAGGTGAGCGCCATGGCGGAATAGCAACCGGAAATGAGCATTCTACGCACGGGCCGGGGAAAGTCCAGACCTCTCATTAAGTTGTGCTTAAACGTGCAATATGGCTGCCCACAGAAATGTTCGTCACGCCCATTCCGGGGTTCCAGCGGGTAGGAGTCCGGCATCGGTTCGGTTCCCGATACCGACCAGGCATGGGAAGTTGGCGGAGCCAGGGGAGGGTTATCTATTGCGGAAACCATCAGCAAGTTTCGCAGGTAATGAATTAGTAAACGGCATCCTCGTTGATTCCTCTTTTGGGGCCAGTTCCGTTAACATCCTGTTAGCAAATGGCTTAGGGATTTACCTTAGCCAGTGGGCTTGGCGGGAGACGTGATTTTGACATTGGTTGTTGCAAAAATACAACACATGTAGGGCCGGTTCGCACTGTAATCTACTGCATGCGCTCCCTTTATCCCCTGTCTTGATCTACGAGCGAACAATCCGTAAGCCAGTCGATTGCAGTGGCATCGGGCTGCACAGCGGGGCTCCGGTCCGGCTTCGCATCCTCCCGGCCCCGGCGGGCCGTGGCATTGTCTTCCGTCGAACCGACCTCGATGGCTTTGAAGTGGAAGCCATCAGCCGGAACGTCGCCCGAGTAAGCTATGCCACCAGCCTGATGAAAAAGGGTGTGCTCATCTCCACTACCGAGCACTTGCTCTCCGCCTTCATTGGCATGGGTGTTGACAACGCCGTGGTTGAACTCGACAACCTCGAAGTTCCGATCCTTGACGGCAGCGCGCAGCCCTTCGTCGAGATGCTGACGGGCGCCGGCCTGCGGCAGCAGCGCCGCAAGCGGGTATATCTGAAGATGCTGCGACCGTACGAACTGCACGAGGGCGACAAGTTCATCGGAGTCTATCCCGCCGAGCGCTACTCGGTTAGCTACGCCATCGACTTTCCGCATCCGCTCATCGGCAGCGAGCGCTTCCAGGTCGAACTTTCCAACGGCAGCTATGTAACCGAAGTCGCCTCCGCGCGCACGTTTGGCTTCCTCGAACAGCAACGCGCGATGCTGAATATGGGCTTGATCCGCGGGGCTTCGCGCGAGAATTGTGTGGTGCTCACCCGCGATGGCATCGACAACCCTCCCTTGCGCTATCCCGACGAATTCGTCCGGCACAAGGTGCTGGATCTCATAGGCGACCTGGCGCTGTTCGGCAAACGCATTCTGGGCTACGTGAAGGCTGACCGCGCCGGACATGCGCTGCATACGGCCATTGTCAGCCGCATCCTGCGCGACCAGAGCTACGCGGAGGAGATCACGCTCGACGAAGCCTCGGTAGCCGACTGGCCCGCCGAACACCTCGCCGTCGCCGACTAGGCGCAAGCGGTTTCTCGGGAAGCTCAGCTTCAGCCGCGCCACTCCAGGCCCTTCTTCGCATTTTCACCACGTAGCGGGGCCATCGTCGTTCCTTTTCGAATTGTCATCACGAACCGACTTGTGTCGGTGAGGGATCTGCTGTTCCTTGCCCAAGGCGGTACCCTATCCATCCGGGACATATTCTGTGCCGGCCCGCGAACCTCACCCGCTACTTTGCAATTGTCATCATCGCGCTAACATTAGCTCGTGGAGAAAACTGTCTATCTCTCGCTGGGCTCGAATGTCGGCGACCGCCAGGCCAATCTCCGCACGGCGATAGAGAAGCTCGCGGATGTGGGCGTGGTTGCCGCTGTCTCCTCTTTCTACGAAACCGAGCCAGTGGACGTCACCGCGCAGCCCTGGTTTCTGAACTGTGCCGTCGCGGTTCGCACTGAGTTGATGCCGAAACTCTTCCTGGCGAAAACGCTGGCGATTGAGCAGCAGATGGGACGCCGCCGCATCCAGCCCAAAGGCCCGCGCACCATCGACATCGACATTCTGCTGTTCGGGAATTCCGTGATCAGCGCGCCGCAGCTTGAGGTACCGCATGTCGCCATGCACCAACGCCGCTTCGTGCTGGAGCCGCTGGCCGAGATCGCGCCTGAGGTGCGTCATCCGGTCTTCAAGCGCACGATTCGCGAGTTGCTGCAAGCACTGTTCCACAATGGAGGACAGGTGAAGAAGCTAGGGCCGAGTCAAAGCTGACCCTTGATCGCGGGGCCCGTTTGAGCGGCTCGTTCGAGAGAATTGCCGGATTATACGCGATAGGGCAATTTCTCGCATTTCATCTCCAAGCGGACACATCGTGTACTAAACGACGTATGCGGACAGGCCTTGACCCACAGATGTTACGAGGGATAAGCTGTCGGCGTTCTGAGATGCCTTACGCAAAGGGGAGAAACGCTCATGACTCGCTCAACCCGATTTCCAACTGAGGGCTCGGCTGTTGCCCGCCGAACAGGAGCAGGGTTTCCAGCGGCCCTGAGCATTGTTTTTCTATTTCTAGCACTTGCAACGAAGCCCCTTTCGGCGCAAGGCTTCGCTGTGCTGCATGACTTCAACGGCGCGGCGGATGGCTTTTACCCCACCTCTGCCTTGACCTTAGACAACGCGGGAAGGCTGTATGGAACAACCCAAGTTGCATTCCAGTTGTCGCACAGGGGCTCAGGTTGGCTGTTCACGCCACTGTACACCTTCCAAGGAGTACCGGACGGGCTGTTTCCCAACCAACTAACGGTCGCCGCAAATGGAGCCCTGTATGGCACGACCTCGGAAGGAGGCTTACCGGATTGCGCCGACGGAGATGGCTGCGGGACGCTTTTCAATCTCCGGCCATCTGGATCGGTTTGCAAGGCTGCACTGTGTCCCTGGTCGGAATCTGTACTCTATAGTTTCAATCCTTTTGCCGGCTCAGACGGTTACGCTCCGGTCGGTAATGTCGTTTTGGACGCGGCAGGTAACATTTACGGCACTACCATTTTTGGCGGCCAGTACGGTCAGGGGACCGTCTTCGAGTTGACTCCCTCCGATGGGGGCTGGGTAGAAAGCATTATTTACTCCTTCAGGGGGTTGAACGATGGAGGACAGCCCGGCAGTGGCCTCACCATGGACGCAGCCGGCAACCTGTACGGAACCACCGAAGTCGGTGGGGACCTTTCGTGCAGTTCCAGGCAAGGTTGCGGCACCGTTTACCAATTGGCTCCCTCGGCGTCGGGATGGACGTATAACATTGCCTATGCTTTTCACAACCGGGCTGATGGGCGGGAAACCGCTGCCGGGGTAATCATCGATAGCGCAGGAAACCTATACGGTGATACTTACTCCGGAGGCGCGAACGGCGGCGGCACCGTGTTCGAGTTGCAACCTGCCAACGGCGGTTGGACCTTCAAGCTGCTTTACAGCCTTACGGGGACGAGTATGACAGGGCCGCTCGGAGCTATGGGAATGGACGGCAGCGGCAATCTTTACGGCGTCACCAATTCTCAAGGAGCATACGGAACCGGCAACGTTTTCAAGTTGACGGCTTCGGGCGGCAATTGGACCTACAGCGATCTTCACGACTTTGCCGGGGGCAGCAACGATGGAGCGTACCCCGAGGCCGGCCCGATTGTGGACACGAACAGCAATGTCTTCGGTACAGCAACGTTCGGCGGCACGGGGTCGTGTTTCAACGGTTGTGGTGTTGTTTGGGAGATAACCCAGTAGGGGTGACTCGTCCTTTCCTGCCATTAACGCCCGGTGCCCCAAGTCTCGCGAGTTCCGAGACCTGGGACTCCTAAACCCTCACGCCCACTCGGATTCGCTTGGTGGGATTCGTCCTCAAAATCAAATCCTTTGCAGCTCCGGCACCGTCCGCTCGCTCTGCACATTGCCGGTGTTGAGTGTCGTCTTCGGCTCCAACAGCATGACGTGCGTTTCTTCGTCCGCGGAAGGAAGATGCTCGACGCCGCGCGGGATGATGATGAACTCCCCAGGGCGAATGACGAACTCGCGCTCGGCGCCGTCTTCGCGAACCTTCATGCGCAGCTCGCCCTTGGCAACGAAGAACAGCTCGTCTTCCTCGTCGTGGTGATGCCACATGAAATCGCCTTGCAATTTCACCAGTTTCACGTAGGTGTCGTTGATCTCACCCACGATCTTCGGCTTGTACTGTTCGGTGAATAACGAAAATTTCTGCGCAAGATTGACCTTGTCCACGCGGGCCTCCATGAAAGCTGACTGTTCTTTCATCAGATTCCACGGCGCGCGAAGAGACTCATTCCGTCGGTGAAGTTCGTCACTTCTGCGCAGCGCTTGGCATCTCTTTTGGCTGCGTCAGGCTGAACCAGTTGCCGAACGGATCTTTCATGATGGCCTCGATCCCATAGAACTTGTCGTGGGGAGGCGAGGTGAATTCCACGCCTTTGGCCAGCAACTCCTCGTAGGTCTTCTGGCAGTCTGCTGTCTGCATCACGCCGGTCATCAGCTTACCGCCTTTCACCAGCTCGCGGATCTGCGCGGCTGCGGCCTCATCGACCGTGGGGCCGGTCATCACTGGTAGCAGCACAATCTGGAGGTCAGGCTGAGCCGGTGGTGAGACCGTGAGCCAGCGCCAGGTACCCATGTTGTGGTCCATGCGGACCTCGAAGCCCAGCTTGTGGACGTAAAAGTCGTAGGCCACTTCCTGGTCCAGAACATACAAGGTGACGTGCGAGTATTTTTGAATCATGCCGGAATGATGCCAGAGCGCCGAGCCGAACGCTTAGCCAAAATTGCGAACCATTCCAAAATAATAGCGGAAGCAAGCAGGCATCAAGCGCGGCAACCAGAGCAAAGGATTCACAATCAGCGGCCGCAGCCGGCGACGATATTCGATTGGCGGACAGCCGGCAAGCTGATGGAACAGCCGGCTGAACGACTGCACATTTTCGTAGCCGACTTCCATGCAGATCTCGGTGACCGGCAGATCGCCGGCCAGCAGCAGTCGCCGCGCCTCCTCGAACCGCATACGCTTCAGAAAAGCGTGCGGCGTCTCGCCGAAGGCGCGTTGGAAGAGCCGCAGGTAATGGAACTTCGAAAGGCACGCCTCCCGCGCCGCTTCGTCCAGCGTGATCGGGAGATAGAAGGAAGTGGCCAGCAGATCGCGCGAGCGCGCCAGCCGCACAAACACATCGTGATCGATCAGTTTGTAAGGAAGGGCGTCGCGTTCGCCGCTGATCAGCATGGGCACGCATTATAGCCGAGAAGCCGGTCAAACTGACTCACGTTTTCGAACTGAGGCTCAAGCGGGTGCCCCACCCAAGCCGGTTTTGCTTGGGTGGGAGATTCCTGGGGTCGAACCCTCTGGATCCTTTCGCGAGCAATCCTCCTTGAATCACGGTTGGTCGCAGCTACTTTCGCTTTATCTTCGCTTTCGTGATATGCTGTCTCGGTTGCCGCCACTGCGGCAGGAGTCTTCCATGGCTATCCGTGACATGCTGCTCCCCGAGTTCGACCAGGAGGTGGCGAATACCCGTAAGCTTCTGGAGCGTCTTCCAGAAAACATTCCCGACTATAAACCGCATGAGAAGTCGATGGCCTTTAGCCGACTGGCTGGCCATGTTGCCGAGCTACCCGGGTGGACCAAAGAGACATTCACTAAGGAAGTGTTGGAATTCGACATGGATAATTTCGTTCCCTTCGATCCCAAGACGCGCAAGGAAGTGCTGGACGTTTTCGACAAGAATTCGAAGGCGGGTCGCGAGGCCCTGGCTGCGGCCAAGGACGAAGACTTCGCCGTGATTTGGAGCCTTAAGAACACCAAGGGCGATACCATTTTCTCGATGCCCCGCGCTGCTTGCTACCGCGGCATGGTCATGAGCCATATGATTCATCACCGTGCGCAGTTGGGAGTGTATCTGCGCCTGAACGAGATCGAGATCCCGGGCATGTACGGACCCTCGGCCGACGAGATGAAGTTCTGGAATGAGGCGGGCAAGAGCGCGTAACGCACCTCGACTTACGGCAGCGAACTCCAAGGGTGTGAGTTGCAGTGCGGGCGAATTGAAGCGGCGGGTGCCCCATCGAGGCTGGTTTTGCTCGGATGGGGCAGTTTCTTTATCGCTAACCATGATTCAAAGGCAGCCAGTGTTCACTAATCGTCCCCGGCTCACTACAATGAACCGACGGCGTTCGCACGCCGAGCACACATTGGAGGATACATGGCGCAAGTGAAGATCACGGCCCGCAGGAATGGTCCGTTTCGCGTCGAGGCGCCGGAAGGCGCAGTCGAGCTGGTTGACGCCGACGGCAATCCCTACGACCTTACCGGCAAGACGGCCTTCTCCCTCTGCCGCTGCGGCGGGTCGGTCAATAAACCATTTTGCGATGGGACTCATTCGAAGATTGGATTCGAGGCGGCGGAGGCGGCGGTGAAGAAGGCCGACGAAGCGGCGCCGGAGCAGCCGAAAACGATCCTGTAGACGCGGATTTTCTTTAGAGGGAAGGGACCGCAAAATGCGGTCCTTTGCTTTTGCGGACGAAAAGGCGCGAAAGAGCGATCGTTCGGGCTTTGCGAACGGTTTTCGGAAGCCTCAGGTTTCAACCGGTTTCGAAGCTGGCCTCACGAACGGCTTTTCGGGATTGCGCTTTTCCGCCACGTCGTTCCTGTTGCTTAGAGCCGGGCACCGGACGATCAGGTCGAAGCGGCCATGACCCGCAGCCACACATGCTTTGGTCCATCCATACCGGTGATTTAGACTAGAAGCCATCTCATAAATCGTTTTGAAAGGGCACGGCTTCAGCCGTGCCGTCCAAAGGCTCGAAAAAACTGGGCTTTAGCCCCTGCGGGAAGCCGCGGTTTACCGAGCTGGTTCATTATGAGAT
>JBARGS010000240.1:0-23337 GCA_049798495.1 Candidatus Korobacteraceae bacterium
GCCATCAGGGGCCAGCGCGCCAATGCGCTGGCGAGAAGACTTGTCGAGGAAGGTAACGAGTCTCATGCAATTGTTGAGCTAGACGCAGCAGCGGAATCATTTCTTATTAAATGACTTCTTGGCATTCTCGTCCATCACCCGGCACCAGGAAACTCCGGGCGGCATTGCCCACTTCGTTCCATCTGCAAACTTCACGTCCTGAACAAAGTAAACCACGCCAATACCATTAGCGGCCTTCACGTGGGACACTACTTCATCACCAAAGTTCAGGGTCGAAAAGCGGATGCTCTGCTGTGGACCAATGGATTGCTCGATGGTGAAACTCCTGGTTCCAACCGTTGTCGCGCCCACCCGGTCGATGCTGGAATATCGAATCTTTACTTCGGCTACCGCCCGGTTGGTCGTATTCTCTATCGACATCGCCGCATAGGGCACGTCCGCGGATGTGCTGACCACATCGGAAAGCGTGACAGGACAGGAGAAAAGCTCATAATTGTCCGGAGAATTTAATCCATACACACCGACCGGTCCATCTTTTCTCGGATCGCTTAATTCAGAATAGAGGCCAACATCGGCGACAACGTCCTGATATGTGCCGTTTTCCACCGGAGCTATCCAGTATCTGCCGCGCGCCGGGATCACGCATTTCGGAACAGTACGAAAGCAGAACATCCAACCAGCGTTTCCTTCAATATCCATCTGAATGTCTACAGCCGCATCGGTTACCTTTACGCTCTGGATGACTATGGCGACTTTGTCGGTAACGTTGTCCGTGGCGAACATGGGAATTGCCACAGCTAACGCCGCCAACGTAATAATCGTCTGTAATATTGATTTCATCGTAGTCCGCGACGGTTCGCACGCCCGGGAACTAGCCTACTTCGTCGCCGGAAACAGAAACTTCAGCATCGGCCCCGCTCGCTCCGCCCATGCCCATTCGCAATGCTCCGCGCCCTCAGCTTCCATATACGACAAATCGTGCCCTTCCACCCACCCCTTCTTCACCAGCGCCACATGCAACTCCTGCGCATCGGGCAGCGCCCTCTGGCTCTCTTTCGTCCCGATATCCAGCCAGATCTTAAGCCGCGGTTTCCGCCGGATCTTCTCCACCGTCTTCAGGATCGCGCGATTCCGCCACCATACCGACGGCGACATCACCGCCAGCTTGCTGAAGATCCATGTATAGCGTAGTCCGAGATACAGCGTGACCAGCCCTCCCAGCGATGACCCGCCCAATCCGCAGTTGGCCTCGCCCGGCAGCGTGCGATAGGTGCGATCGATGAACGGCTTCAGCTCTTCCGCCAGCATCTGGCCGTAGGCGTCGGCTTGTCCGCCACCCAGCCGCCTGTCCTCCACCGGCGTGTATTCGTCGATGCGGTGCTCACCCGCGTTGTAGATGCCAACGATGATCAGTGGCTCGATCTCGCCCGTGCCGGTCAGGTGGTCGGCCGTCTCGCCCATGTGCCAGTAGTTGCCATGCATGAAGCAAGTGTCGGGATCGAACAGGTTCTGCCCGTCCTGCATGTAGAGCACAGGATAGCGGCGGTCGGGCTCCGCGTCATACATGGGCGGCAGATAGACGATGAAGTCGTGCTTCTCATCTTCGACCTGCGAGACGAACTGCCTGTGCAAACGCAGACGCGACTTCAGGTCTTCAGGAATGGCAACGGGAGCGTTGTTGACGTCGGTGGAAACGGGCATCGGCGGGTCGGGGATGATCGGTTCGGATGGCATCCTGTAGAATTAAGTCTGATTCTTGAAGGGGACGGCCTTCAGGCCGTCCGTAAGCGCTCCAAAATCACTGCGGCTTTAGCCGCTGAGGATCTCGGCCCTAACTTGAGTCCAGAGTCTCCTAGAGTACCAAACGCCGGCTCGAACGCTGCAAAATTTCTCTCCTTCAGAGGCTGACACAACGTGAATCGTGAATATCATCGTTGGTGGTCCAACGATCTCGGACGCGACATGGATCTGCTCGTCTTCGGACACGATGGTCCGAAGGTCCTCGTCTTCCCCACTTCGATGGGAAGATTCTTTGAGTACGAAGACAACAAGATGGTTGCCACGCTGGCCGATCGCCTCGACGCCGGACAGCTACAGATTTATTGCGTCGACAGCGTCGACACCGAGAGCTGGTACAACAAACAGGCGCATCCCTACTGGCGCCTGCAGCGCCATCTGCAGTATGAGCGCTACATCCTCAACGACGTGATCCCGCTGATGTGGCAAAGGAACTGGAACCCTCGGACTATCGTCACCGGCTGCAGCTTCGGCGCTTATCACGCGCTGAATTTCGCCTTCCGCCATCCCGACAAAGTCACCGACTGCGTCACCATGGGCGGGGCGTTCGACATCAAGAAATTTCTCGACGGCTGGTACAGCGAGGATGCGTACTTCAACAACCCGCCCGACTATCTCGCGAATTGTACCGACGGCTGGCGCTACAACCACTTGCGCACCGTGCTTTCCACCGGCGAATGGGACATGTGCTGGAACGACAATGCGCGCATGGCCGACATCATGGGCTCGCATGGCATCCGGCACGAACTAGCTGTGTGGGGGGACCAAAGCTATCACGATTGGCCGTGGTGGCGGCCGATGGCGCGGGCGTATCTGGGATAGCAATCAGACGCCTATCTCGGCAACGTTTCCGTATCCCGGCTTCCGTGCACGATATGAATAATCTCCACTGAATCGTCTTTCACGCGGTATACAACAAGATAGGGAAGCGGATGCAGGATCAGCTCGCGCGTTCCGCTTCGAAGTCCCACGCGACCGCGGTTGGGCATAGTTTTTGGCGCGCGAATGCCGTCATAGAGAATGCGAACCGTTCGCTGCGCAAGGTGTGGATAGTGCTCATCCAGGTAGGCTTGAATCTCTTCCAGGTCCGCCGCTGCGGGCGCAGTCCAGCGGATACGCATCAGGATTTCAGCATCTTCTCGACGCGGGCATCCATCTGTTCCTCTTCGACGAACTCGCCCCGGTCGGCAGCGGCAATCCCTCTTTCAACCGCTTTGAGAAAGCGGTCATGCTCGTGCAGCAGGTTCAGGGCGGCGTCGGTCAGAAATTGCTCCACTGGCTTGCCTTCGTGCTCGGCGATGGTTGCGAGTCTCGCTTCCTGTTCCGGCGTGAAGTTTAGTTGCATGGTTGCAGTCTAGGAGAGCGTACTGCAGCTGTCAACGTTCTCTTCGAGACTTTAGCATCCAAAGCGCGACGCGCAAAGCCAACGTAACGCCTGACTACAAAATCGCTGCCTTTTCGCCTACAATATCGGTAGCTGTTGTGCGCCCATCGCACGATTTCCCGGGCCTTCCCACAAATCATTGCAATTGCAGCAGGGACGTCTGCGCCCGCCAAGGAGCTGTAGTGAAGAAAATCGGAATCATTTTCGGTATGGAGACCACCTTTCCGCCGGCGTTGGTCGAGAAGATCAACTCCATGGGTGATCCTGAGATCCAGGCCGAACTGGCCACCATCGGCGAAGTGAGGATGGCCGAGCCTTCTCCCTACCATGTGATTGTCGACCGCATCTCGCACGACATTCCCTTTTATCGCGGCTACCTGAAGAACGCGGCGCTCTCGGGAACCTACGTCATCAACAATCCTTTCTGGTGGAGCGCCGATGACAAGTTCTTCAACTATGCGCTGGGCGAAAAGCTGGGCGTGGCGATTCCCCCCACAGCCCTCATTCCCCACAAGGAGCATCCTCCTGGCACCACTGACCGCTCCATGCGCAATCTGCAGTTTCCCATGCCCTGGGACAGCATCTTCAGCTATGTCGGCTTTCCTGCGTTCCTGAAGCCCTTCGACGGCGGCGGCTGGAAGGATGTCTACAAGGTCAACTCGCCCGAGGAGTTCTTCAACGCCTATGATCAGTCGCGCGATCTGTGCATGACCCTGCAGCGAGGCGTAAAGTTCAAGGAGTACTTCCGCTGCTACGTTGTGGGACAGGAGAAGGTGCACATCATGCACTACGATCCCTCGGCGCCCTTTCACGAACGCTACGTGAAGAATCCGCCGCCAACCGATCCGAAGCTGATCGAGCGCGTGGAACGCGACTGCATCACGCTATGCCGGGCCCTCGGCTACGACCTGAACACCGTGGAGTTTGCCTGCGAAGAGGGTATTCCATACGCTATCGACTTCATGAATCCCGCCCCCGATGCTGATGTAAACTCAGTCGGCCAGGAAAACTTCGACTGGATTGTCAACAACGTAGCCGAACTGGCAGTGAGCAAGGCGAAACAGCACACGGGCAAGTCATCGGAGTATCGCTGGAGCGCATTCCTGAACGGCGGCTCTGCTCCTGCGGAAGCCAAAGCGCCGGAAGCGCCGGCTGCATCCAAGCAAGTAAAGAAGCGAGCGACCAAGGGGTAGCGATGGATCGACCTAGCCTCAGCATTGGTATCGAAGAAGAGTATCAGACGATTGATCCGGAGACGCGCGACCTCCGCTCGCACATCGCGTCCGAAATCCTCCCCAAGGCGAAACTCGCCCTGAAAGAGGCGGTCAAACCGGAGATGCACCAGTCCGTCATTGAAGTGGGCACTCGGGTTTGTAAGGACATTCAGGAAGCGCGGGAGAACATCCACTCTCTGCGCCGCGAAATGATCACCCTCGCCAGCGAGCACGGTATGTTGCTGGCGGCGGGCAGTACCCATCCGTTTTCCGACTGGAAGCTGCAGGAAATCTATCCTGACGAGCGCTACCATCAGGTGGTAGAGGACATGCAGCTGATAGCGCGCGCTAATCTGGTGTTCGGATTGCACGTCCATATCGGTATCGAAGACCGCAATACCGCTATCCACATCATGAATTCCATGCGGTATTTCCTGCCGCACATTCTGGCGCTCTCCACCAACTCGCCCTTCTGGATGGGCATGAATACCGGCTTCAAGTCGTACCGCTGTAAAGTATTCGAGCGCTTCCCGCGGACCAACATACCCGATGTCTTCGCCAACTGGGCGGAATATGAGACCTTCGTCGACCTGCTGGTCAAGACCAACTGCATCGACAACGGCAAGAAAATCTGGTGGGATATCCGGCCCCATCCCTTCTTCAACACGCTGGAAGTGCGGGTCTGTGATATTCCGATGCGACTGGACGAAACGGTAGCCATTGCCGCCCTGATTCAGGCAACGGTAGCGATGCTCTACGAGCTGCATGCATCCAATAAGAGCTACCGCATCTATGGCCGTTCGCTCATCATGGAGAACAAGTTCCGCGCTTCGCGTTACGGAATACAAGGCAAGCTGATCGATTTCGGAAAGGAAGAAGAGGTCCCCGTCCGCGATCTGATGCTGGAGTACTTGGAGCTGATTGACGATGCGGTGGAAGAGCTTGGCTCGCGCCAGGAAATCGAGTACATTCACCAGATGTTAGAGATGGGGACGGGCGCCGACCGGCAGCTGAAAGTTTTCGAGGAAACCAACGATTTGAAGAAAGTGGTCGATTACATGGTGAGCGAGACCCGCGTGGGAGTGTTCGAGCAGACGGCGGCGAGAAAGTAGCGCGCGCTCCGGGGAATTAGAATTGTCATGACGAGCGTAGCGAGGCATCTGCTGTTCGTCTCAGAGGAGTAGATGCCGCGCAAGAGGAAAAGCAGATCCCTCGCAGCCGGAAGGCCGCTCGTGATGACAACTCCACCGGAGCATGAGCGGGTAATCACCGATTTCAGATTCTCTATGTCGCCGCATTTGCGGCGCCGGAAGGGTACTTGTTTGATTCAACCAGTTCTCACCGATCTCACCAAAACCACCTTCGATCCCGAACTTACCCCGGGCGCTCACAACGCCGTCAATACCTGCCTCCGTATTCAGCCGAGCGAGAAGGTTACTCTAATCACCGACAACGACTGCCGGGAGATCGCGGCCAGCTTGGCCCAGGAACTGTCGAATGTCGGATCGCAGTTCAAGGCTTTCGTGCTGGAAGATCTGGCGCCGCGTCCGCTAACTGGGTTGCCGCCCGAAATCGCTGAGGACATGGAAACCAGTGACGTCAGCATTTTCGCCGTGCGCGTACAGCGCAACGAGCTGAAGTCGCGTATGCAGATGACCGACATCGTGAATCGGCGCAAAATGCGCCATGCGCACATGGTCAACATCAACCGGCAAATCATGCTGGAAGGCATGCGCGCCGATTACAACAAGGTCGACGCGCTTAGCCGCAAAGTCATCGACATCGTGAGCCGTGCGAAAGAGATTCGGGCGACGAATCCCGCGGGCAGCGACTTCGTGGCCACGCTCAATGCGAACTATCGCTGGATCAAGACCAGCGGCATCATCAGCCGCGATAAGTGGAGCAATCTGCCCGGCGGCGAGATTTTCACCACGCCCGGCGAGGTGAACGGCGTCTGCGTAGTCGATGGCGTGGTCGGCGATTACCTTTGCGAGAAATACCAAGACTTAGCCCGCCAGCCGCTGACCATCCACATGAAGAACAATCGCATCACCGAAGTCGTCAGCGACAACAAGGAACTGGAGCAGGAGTTCTGGGCCTACACCCACACCGACGAGAACAGCGATCTGGTGGGCGAATTCGCCATCGGCACCAACATCGAGCTGACCCACGTGATCGGGCAGATTCTTCAGGACGAGAAGTTCCCCGGCATCCACATCGCCTTCGGCAATCCTTATGGCGAGCACACCGGCGCGAAGTGGTATTCCTCGACCCACATCGACGTGGTGGGCACGCACTTCGACATCTGGGTCGACGGGCGGCAGATCATGGAGAAAGGGCGCTTCCTCATCGAGGCCTGACGATGATTCCCGCCCTCCGCGAGGAATTCAACCGCAACTTCACGCCCGAGAAGTACGGGCAGTTTCTGCGCAGCCTCGATCAGGCCTGCGGCGCGCATATCGAATTTCGCGTGTCGGAGACTCCTTGCTTCGTCCCCAAGGGCCTGCTGGATCGGATGGCGGAATACGGCCGTCAATTAGTTGCGCAACTGGTGAACAATCCCGATTACCGACGCGCCTCCGACGCCTCGGTGCCTGCCCAATACGACGTACCGAACGAAGCTTCGCAGCCGATGTTCGTGCAGGTAGACTTCGGCCTGGTGCGCGATACCGAGGGTGAGCTGCAACCCAAGCTGGTCGAACTGCAGGCCTTCCCTTCCCTTTATGGCTACCAATCGACGGCTGCGCATCAGTATGTCGACTCCTACAACCTGCCAACCGATCTCAGCGTGTATCTCGGCGACCGCGACCGGGATTCTTACTGGAAGCTGATGCGCGAGCTAATCGTCGCCGGTCACGATCCCGAAAACGTGATCCTGATGGAGATCGATCCCGACCATCAGAAGACGCTGCCAGACTTCTTGATTACGCAACGCGAGTTGGGCATCGCCGTCGTCGACATTCTGTCCCTGGTGAAGCGCGGCCAGCGGCTCTTCTATCGCAAAGACGGGCGTGAGATCGAGGTGCGGCGCATCTACAATCGCTGCATCGTCGACGAACTGGAGCGCAAAGGCATAACGCTGCCATTCGATTTTCGCGACGACATCGATGTCGAATGGGCCGGACATCCCAACTGGTACTTTCGCATCAGCAAGTTCTCCATCCCCTACCTGAATCACCCATCGGTGCCGAAGACGTGGTTCCTCGACCAACTGCCGGAACTACCGCCAGGCAACGAGAACTATCTGCTGAAGCCTCTGTATTCCTTCGCCGGGGTGGGCATCAAGTTTGCGCCGACGCAATTGGATGTTGAGGCGATCCCGCCCGAGCAGCGCCACAACTACATTCTCCAGGAGCGGCTGCGGTTCGAGCCGGTGATCGAGACGCCGCATGGGCCGACCCAGATGGAGATCCGCATGATGTTTGTCTGGCCCGAGGGTGGCGAGCTGACGCCGGTGCTACCGCTGGTGCGCATGGGCCGCGGCATTATGATGGGCGTCGATCACAACAAGAATCTGGAATGGGTTGGCGGCTCCGCGGCGCTATGGGCCTGATCTTAATCTTCGAGTTAGTCCTACACGGTTCGATCAACTTAGTCTTGCCTCATGATCTAATTGGGTTGTATCAGGGCACGACTTCCAGTCGTGCCGAAAAGAACTGCAGGAAACATCGGGGCTTTAGCCCCTGCACAAACAGATCTCCGGGGCTAAAGGCCCGAGACAATATTGGTCCGATTGCGGCATGGCTGAAGCCGTGCCCTGATACAAGGCGATTTTCTGAGGTCGCCTCCACTTAGCGACGGAAACCCGCGCGGTTGTATTGGCGATCACAAAATCATGTTCCATCCCACCGATGACCTACGCATAAAGTGGACCAAAGTCGTCCTTCCTCCGGTATTTCTGGAGGAGGAGATGCCCACCACCGAGACAGCCGCAGCAACTGTCTACCAGGCTCGTCATGAGATTTGCGAAATTCTGAGCGGTAAGGACAGCCGCTTACTCGTGGTCGCCGGACCATGTTCCATTCACGATACCGACGCCGCGCGTGAGTATGCGAGCCGGCTGAAAGGCGCAATCGCCCAATTTTCTAGAGAACTGCGCATCGTGATGCGCGTCTATTTCGAGAAGCCCCGCACCACTGTCGGCTGGAAGGGGCTGATCAACGATCCCCACCTCGATCAGTCCTACAAGATCAACGACGGACTGCGGCTAGCCAGGCGTCTCCTGCTCGATCTGGCGGAAATGGGAGTGCCTGCCGGGACCGAGTTTCTTGACATGATTACGCCGCAATATCTCACGGGCCTGGTAAGTTGGGGAGCGATTGGCGCGCGCACGACGGAAAGCCAGGTCCATCGGCAACTGGTTTCCGGCCTCTCGTGTCCGGTTGGATTTAAGAACGCTACTTCGGGCGACGTGCAGATCGCCATCGAGGCCGTCTTGTCGGCGGCGCATCCGCATACCTTCCTCGGGCACACCAAGCATGGCCAGTCGGCGATATTTGTGACCACCGGCAACCCGGATTGTCACGTCATCCTGCGTGGTGGCAGAAAGATGGTCAACTACACGGCTGAGTCGGTCGCCGACGTGAGCACCAAGCTCCAGAAGGCCGCACTGCCCCCTCGCGTCATGATTGACTGCAGCCATGCCAACAGCAACAAAGACGCCTCTCGTCAGCCTTCGGTTTGCCGCGATATCGCAGGCCAGATCGCCCTGGGGAATCGGAACATTATTGGCGTGATGTTGGAGAGCAATCTGGTGGCAGGTGCACAGAAACTGGTCCCGGGAGAGCGATTGGTCTATGGGCAGAGCATCACGGATGCGTGTATGGGATGGGATGAGACTGCGGCGCTGCTGGGTCAGTTGGCGAGTGCGGTGCGGGCCGGGCGATGAGGCGGCGGGCGGATCCTCGCGGCGCGTCTACCGACGCGCCCTGACATGGAGCGGGATGGAGTCGCAGCGTCCCTACCGGGACCAATCCTTCTTTAACCTGCCCTACCCAGGACTTCGTCCGGGGCTAAACTGAGTTGTCCCGCACGGCGGGACGGGTGCATTCCTGGCATGACTTTCGAGCACCGATTGCTAAGAGCTAACGGCTAAAAGCTAAAAGCTGGCCGCTGACTGCTCTCCTCAGTTCGGGATTTGTACCAGACCCTTCAAATATGCGTCGATCGACTTCGCTGCTTTGCGTCCTGCTCCCATCGCCAAAATGACGGTGGCGCCGCCGGTCACGATATCGCCGCCGGCGAAAACTCCGGGCTTCGAGGTCGCCAGTGTATCGTCGTTAGCGGAGATGTAACCGCGCTTTGTGGTCGCCAGCCCCGGGGTCGTCGATTGAATCAGCGGGTTCGCCGAGGTGCCAGCCGCGATGATCGCCACCGAGCACGGTGTTACGAACTCCGAGCCTTTGATCGGCACCGGACTACGACGGCCGGAATCGTCCGGCTCACCGAGTTCCATGCGAATGCAGCGCACCGCTGTCAGATTGCCCTTCTCATCGGCGAGGAACTCAACCGGATTCACCAGCATCTCGAAGTGAACCCCTTCGTCCTTGGCGTGGTGAACTTCTTCCACACGGGCGGGCATCTCGATTTCGGTACGGCGGTAGAAGATGTTGGCGCTCCGCGCACCCAGCCGCAGCGAGCTGCGGACTGCATCCATCGCTGTATTGCCCCCGCCGACGACGATCACGTCACGGTCCTTGCAGGGGTAGAGCGGCTCGTCGAATTCCGGGAAGCGGTAAGCGCGCATCAGATTCACGCGGGTGAGGAACTCGTTGGCGGAATAGACGCCGTTGAAGTGCTCGCCCGGGACATTCAAGAAGCGCGGCAGGCCGGCGCCCGTAGCGATAAAGAGCGCGTCGAAGCCTTCTTCATTTGTCAGTTCGTCGATCGTGACTGTCTTGCCGACCACGACGTTGGTCTCGAACTCCACGCCGCGGCGGCGCAGTACGTCGATTTCGTGCCGCACAATTTCCTTGGGAAGCCGGAACTCCGGGATGCCGTACACAAGCACGCCACCGAGTTCGTGCAGCGCCTCGAATACATGAACCTGATGTCCCATCTGAATGAGGTCGCCGGCACAGGCCAGACCCGCTGGACCGCTTCCGATGATGCCAACCTTCTTCCCTGTGGCCGGAGCCGACGCGGGTAAACCGAACTGCCCGCTCTGCCGCTCCCAATCCGCCACAAAGCGCTCCAGGTAAGCGATGCCGACCGGTTCACCCTTCTTGCCCAGCACGCAGCCGGACTCGCATTGATCTTCCACCGGACAGACGCGGCCGGTGATGGCGGGCAGGGCATTGTCTTCGCGAACTTTGGCAGCGGCGCCCAGAAAATCGTTGGCCAGGATGAGATCGATTACTGCGCGCACATCGACCGACACCGGGCACTTCTCGACGCATCCCGGCTTGGGGCATTCGATGCAGCGCAGAGATTCCTGGCGCGCTTGTTCGGGCGGAAAACCAAGATTCACTTCCTGGAAGTTATGCGCGCGGACTTGAGCAGGCTGCTCCGGCACGCGCTGGCGGGGCAGCTTGGTGCGCTCTTTGTTGGGCAAGGGGTTGTGGCTGGGGATTTTGGTGGGAGGATTACTCATGGCTCACCCCCGCTGTCTCAGCAACGCATTCGTGCCTGTGATTACTTTGTCGTAGCTTTTCCAACTCGCCCTCCGGATTTGCTTGCAGCCGCTCGATACTGAGACGTTCCTGCTCTCGGTACATGTTGTTGCGCTGCATCAGGACCTCAAAGTTGACCTGGCTGGCGTCGAACTCGGGCCCGTCCACGCAGGCGAATTGGCTGCTGTCATTGACCAGCACGCGGCAGCCGCCGCACATTCCCGTGCCGTCCACCATGATGGAATTCAGGCTGACGATGGTCTTGATCTTCAGCGGAGCGGTGAGATTGGCCACCGCGCGCATCATCGGCACCGGGCCGACGGCGAGCACGTAATCCACTTTGCCGGCTGCGACCAGCTCCTTCAGCTTGTCCGTGACAAGGCCCTTATCGCCGTAGCTGCCATCGTCCGTGACGACATAGGTTTCGTCGCTGACGGCGCGAACCTCGTCTTCGAGCACCAGCAGGTCCTTGCTGCGGGCTCCGACGATGGAGATGACCTTGTTCCCCGCTCGCTTCAACTCGCGAGCTGTGGGGTAGGCCATCGCGGTTCCAACGCTGCCGCTCACGATAACCGTAGTGCCAAATTTTTCGATTTCAGAGGGCTTGCCCAGCGGACCGACCACATCGAGGATGGAATCTCCCGCCTCCAGCATGCTGAGCAGCATGGTGGTCTTGCCAATGGCCTGAACGACGATAGTCACCGTGCCAGCCTGGGCGTCGGCGTCCGCGATGGTGAGCGGGATGCGCTCGCCACAGTCGTCCAGCCGAAGAATGACAAACTGCCCCGGCTTCTGCTTGCGGGCGATCCGGGGAGCCTTGATCACAAACAGCTTGATACCGCGCGCCAAGGGACGCGCCTCCACAATTTCGAACACGGTGGCCTCCGTTTTGATTCTCCGGGGGCGTGTACATGGAGTCTGTGGCGTGCGTCACACGGCAGGCGGACATGGCGCACATGGGCGCCCTCAGCCCGGATCTGCCGCCATGGCATCTCCCCCGCACCCGAACCTGATCGACACATTACAAATTTGTCAGGCGCGGCGCGAGGATCCAACACTGTGAATCCAATTGCGGGGAATACCGCGACAGATTCATTCGAGGTGGGACGATGTTAAATGGCCCGACTTACAGTGATATGCGACCTTCGCCAGCCGCGATTGCAAGGCTGCGGATAAGCTGTTTGCTGGTCGCCACTATTCTTCTTGCGACCCCGGTCTGGTCAACTGCACAAACCCCGGGACCTTCCAATGTCGCCACGATCCCGCCCGCGGGAGACTCCATCGATGCTCTGCCCGACACTCCGTCTGCGTCGGACCCTGCTCACTCCAAATCATTTGGCAAAGATCTTGGTACCGCCGTGAAGACGATAGGCGAAGATGAACTGCACATCATCAAATCTCCGTTCTCGGTGAGCGCTCTGAAATGGGATGCCCTCGTTCTTACCTCGACCGGTATCCTGATCGCTAACGACGAGAGCGTCGCCTACCAGGTCTCACCCAGTTGGCACAACACCAGCACTGATATCTCTAACGCGGGTGTTTATGGGTTAGGGGCAGTTGCGGGCGGCGTCCTGGTCACTGGGCTGATCACTCACGACCAACATGCAACGCAGGCCGGAATTCGCAGCGCCGAGGCCAGCGTAGACAGCGTGATTCTGTATGCCGCTCTGAAAGCGGTCATGGCCAGGCAGCGTCCCTACAGCGGTCCGGGCGAAGGCCGGTTCTTCTCCGGCAACTGGACCAACGGATCCTTCCCCTCAGGACATGCCGCGCTTGCCTGGACGCTAGCTTCGGTGATGGCGCACGAATACCCGAATTGGCCGGTTCGCCTGCTGATGTACGGCGTCGCCACAGCCGTCAGCACAACTCGCGTCACCGGCGGGGAACATTTCCCGGCCGACGTTTTTGCGGGCTCGGTGCTCGGATTTGGCGTGGGAACCTATGTCGCGCGGAAAGACCGCGTCAAACCGCCGCATTCGCTGAACAGAGTGCAACGTGTCCAGAACGCGATCCTGTCGCACGTGGCGATTGGGGCACAATAGTAATGCCCGCGAAGGACAATCCGGGTGGTTCAACATCGTGGTCAACAGGAGAGGAAAAGATTCGCAGCTTAGTATTTGAGCAGAAACCATCTGAGAAAAGTCCCGCTCATTCGCAAGAGAAGCGCGAATGAGCGGGATGTGTTGATTAGGGATTCATTGCTTGTTGCAGGGCATTCCAATTCATCCCCGAGACATTCCCATCCGTCGTTGTCAACCAATCGGGGACGGAGAGTTGATAGTTGCCGTTGCCCGGATTCAAGTAGACGAACGGCACGGTCGTAGCGTCATTCGAGCTTCCCGGCCATTGTTGCTGATGATCGAAGCTCGGTACATACATCACATTGCCGTAAAACCTCTGCGCCAGATCGCCGGACGGGTCGCCCATGTAGTACTGCAACCCGGTGGTTCCCTGGTAGCCGCAGTCGCCGGTTGGCTGGCGGGTCATTGCTGTGTCGAGGACCCAGACGTTGTGGGTTACAGAGTTGGTTGGCGGACAACCGGATCCAGTGGGCAACCTGGTATAGATCGACGCCCAGAGGGTCGACAGATCGCTCATCAAGACCGTGTTGTGCTGGAAGATGAAGTCGGTGACGCCGGCCAGTCCTTCCGGCAGGCTTCCTCCATCCAGGAACAGTCCGACGTGCTCGTAGTTGTCCTGGCTCGGGCTAATCAGGAATAGGTTGTCGTTCACCCAGTTCCGCTTGGCTTCGCCGGGATTGGTACAACCCTGGGTGTACTGACACTGATCATCCTGTTCGAGAGTGTTGACGCCAGAGTCGACTCCGGAGAGCACATTGCCTTGGAACAGAATGTCATCCACCACCGCATTGTTGCCGCTCTGACTGGTCCGGACGGTGAGTAACACCGACGAGCCTGTCTGCCCGGACACCCAGGTGTTTTGCAAGGTATTTCCGGTGATGGCAACCCGCTGCGCGTTCTTCAGTTCCAGGTTGTTCTTCTCAACCCATTGATTGTTCGGCGCGCCCTGTCCGCTTGGACAACTCGAGCCGTTAGACAGCAGCCCACCGGCCGGCACTGTGCCATTCGTGCCGCAGGAATCCCAGGACGTGGGCTTGAACAGAGTGTTTCTGCGGATCTCGATGTCGGAAGGCACATACGGATTGTCGGTGCCGCCAGCGCCACCAAACATGATCTCCTGCGTAGTCGAGGAAATGTAGTTATCCACGATCTTGACCGGCCCGGGCGTGTAGTAGCCCAAAATGCCCTGGGCTTCGGATCCGGTGATGTGAATGTCGGAGATGTAGCTGTCCATGACCGCGAAGTTCGTGGCATTCGCGCCGATGGCGTGAATCACGTCCTGCGAGTTGGCGCCATTGCTTATGCCGTGGACATAGCAGCGATCAATCGTCATCGAATCGGACAGGTAGGCGGTATTGCCGTCGTCCGACGATTGTGACTGATAGATGTAGAAGCTCCAGCAGGCGATGGGGGGGTTGTTTCCGGGATCGCAGCCAATGTTGGAGTTCGACGTCAGCTCAAGCCCCACAAAGCGGAAGTGGTTGGCGCCGTAGTTCGATCCATTCCCCGTGCATGCGCCGCTCCCAGTGCATTCGGCGATAAGCGCCGACTGCGTGTTCGGAGTGGTGATGGTTGCCATGTGGTTCAGGTAGGACGGCGTAATCCGTTGCCCCGGAGGAGGCAGGGAGGAAAGCTCCGAACTTTCTACATAGATCCACTGGCCGCTGGTCGGATCCTTCGCGGGCAAAGCGATATTACCGGAGTAAACACACCGCGCCTGAAGGATGATGATGTCGCCGGGGTGGGCTTCGTTGACCGTATTCTGTAGGTTGTTCCCGTCAGTCGTTGGATTTCCTGTGCACCCGACATTCCATGTCGAACCCGTGGTTGGCGGGTTCCACGTCGTGTCAACATACGCCTGCGGAGGTGTTGGGAACGGAGCCCCTGCCGAATCCGAAGTGGTTACCGTAACCGCCATCGTGGCAGTTCTCTGCAGGCCGCCGCCGTTACCCGTTATCGAAATGGGATAGGAACCCGAGAGCGTTGTGCTTCCCACATTGATCGTCATCGTGGAACTACCCGCGCCGGGCGCCGGAATCGGGTTCGGATTGAAGGTTACGGTCGTACCGTCCGGCAGGCCTGTCGCAGACAGAGTGACCGAGCTGCTGAATCCGCCGCTGGCAACGGTAGTGGCGGTTGCCGACCCCTGATTCCCTTGCGGCAACGTTACCGCGATCGGAGAAGCCGAAATCGTGAAGTTCGATTGTTGCGCCTGTTGTATCACTGTCAGATTGACTGTGGTGTTCTGCTGAGTACCCCCTCCATTGCCGGTTACGGTAATAGGATAGGTGCCGGGCGTCGTGTTACCGGCAACGGTGATGGTCATCGAGGAATTGCCCGAGCCGGGCGCCGGAATCGGGTTAGGAACGAAGCTGATTGTCACTCCCGAGGGCTGTCCGGAAGCCGACAATGTGATCGCGCTGTTGAAGCCGTTGCTGATCGTTGTAGTAATCGTCGTGGAGCTCTGGTTACCTTGGCTGATCGTCAGCGAAGAAGGAGAGGCGGAGATGCTGAAGCTGGCCGCTCCGGTCACGATCAGAACGATGGTTGCGGTCTGGCGGACGCCGCCTCCATTGCCCGTGATGGTGATGGGATAAGTTCCAGTCGGAGTGCTGCTGCCGACCAAGATGGATATCATGGAAGAGCCGGAACCGGGAGCTGGAATAGGATTGGGATTGAAGCTGATCGTCGTCCCCGAAGGTGCGCCAGACGAGGAAAGCGTGATTGAGTTATTAAAGCCGCCACTGGTTTTGCTGAAAACTGTGGCTTGTCCCTGGTGTCCCTGGCTTATGTGTATGAGAGCGGGAGTACAGGAGAGTTTATAAGTGCCGCCCCCCCCGGAGGTTACCGTGAGGGTGATGGTTGTCGTGCGCTGGACTCCTCCGCCGTTACCGATTACGAGAACCGGATAGATCCCCGGTGGTGTCTGGCTGCCCACTGTGATTTGGAGGATCGAGCTACCCGAGCCGGGTGCCGGAATCGGATTCAAACTGAAGCTGAATGTGAGCTGCAAGCCTCGATAAGGCGTCACCGCCATCAAATTGATGGGAGCATTGAAGCCGCCACTGACCGTGGTCGTGATGGTCGAAGTTCCCTGATTTCCTTGAACTACGGTGAGCGAAGAGGGAGAGGCGCCAATGGTGAAGTCTCCCTGCGCGAACGCGGCCTGCGAGAAAAATGCAAGGCAAAATATACAAAGGTAAAGAAAGATTTTTGAATGCCGGACGGTATTATCCATTGATTACTCCTTGGCTGGCAAAGTGCGCCGATTACGCTCACACGTCGACGGCGGTAGTGGACAAACTGGCGCGGGCAGATTCGGATCGATATCTGGACTGTACCTTGTACGTTGACTGAAAGTCACCAAAGTCTTGGTTCCCTGTCAAACTAAAGTAACCATTCTCCGCGGTTACCATACCACGGGGAAATCCCTGAGCCTGCGTCATCGCTGAACGTCTGTGTGGGGGATCCTTCTTGGCTTAGGGGATCGGGGAACCGGGTAGCAAAGTCGACGCTGAACGGTCGTCCGGCTAGATGTGGACTAGCGGTGCTGGCCCGGAACTCGGGCCAGCTGCGCAACCAACGGTGACAAATCCGCCTATGGCGCTTATCTCACTTGCAACACGACCAGTGCATTGACCGGCAACTGAAGGGTGAGGCTGCCATCGGTCAGGTCGTCAAACTCAGGTCCCGGCAACGTAGATTGTTGTCGCAGATCGGTGATCTGCTCCTGTGTAGGGTATTGCGGGCTGCCCATTTTCTGATACAACAGAAGCGTGTCGCCATGATTCTCATCCAGCTGCCGGATGGTGACGTGCGCGTCGGGATCGACTCCCTTGAAGTCGAGCTTGACGCTTTTGGCGGCGCCCGTCGAGCCGGGATTCACCAGGTTCCACACCGCGACGATCAGCGCTCCGCTGGTTCCTTTGGTGACCAGCACATTGGGATTACTGTTCTCGATTCGCTGATCTCCCAGGCGATGCAGGAGCTCCAGCGCGTAGAACGATGGCTTAGGTATTCCGCCGGCGGCGATCAGGCCGAAGCCGCCATAGAATGGCTGCTTCACCACACCCTGCTCCTCGAAGACATCGGAGAAGGTCCAATACGACATCATCTCCGTGAGTCCGTCGCACTGCGCGATGGTGGTCGCCAGCCATGGCCCCATGTAGATGGAGTCGGTGACATCGACCTGGTTGTCGTAAGCGGCGTTGTACTCGCTCCAGATCAGCGGCATCTCGGGCCGCGCCGATGCCTTGATCTCGTCGTGAACTTTCTTTACCGCGCGGCACACCATCTGGTCGCGTGGGATGTTCTCGCTGGTGTGGAAGACGTCGCTCGCCTTGTCGTTGCCGTACACGTGACTGGACACGAAGTCGAGCGGCACGTGGGTCTGGTCGGCGTGCTTGATCATGTCGCCGACCCATGCGGCCTGTGCAGTTGCTGGACCGCCGACGCGCAATTGCGGACTCACCGACTTGAGGTCGCGCGCGGTGTGATCATAGAGCTCAAAGTACGATTGCTGCCGCGGCGTACCCGACCAGAAATCGAGATTGGGCTCATTCCACACCTCGAAATACCATTTGGCCACTTCATCGATGCCGTAGCGATCGACCAGGTGCTTGGCGAGTTGCGTGATCATGTCGTCCCACTTGGTATAGTCCTTGGGCGGAGCGACGTTGGGGCGGTACCAGAAGGACTGCAGGTCCGGCCGGGCGGCGAGTTTGTAGGGCATGAAGCTGAGTTCGACGAATGGCTTCACGTTATTGGCCAGCAAACCGTCGTAGATCTGGTCAACGTAGGAGAAGTTATAGATCGGGTGGCCCTGCTTGTCCTCGTCGTAGACGCCAACATCGTCGAGCAATATGCCGTGAAAGCGAACATACTGGAATCCGGTAATCTGGTGCACCGCGCGCAAGTCGCGGCGATAGGAATCGCGCAGGCTGAGCACAGCGCGACCCGAACCGAACATCTGCTCCCAGTAATGCGGGAAGGGATGAGCCGAAGCGGAGGCGTCGATGGTGATGGTTTCCACGGGTGCTTGTCCCCTCAAAAGAGGCGCGCCCAACGCGATAAGAAACAAGAAGACCAGTTGAGTTCGCATCGTTTAGTCGCAAGCCGATTATCAGCTATGTAAGATGATTATCGACTGGTACGCAGTTTTCTGGGAAGCGCGCCCATCGAGCGTGCTGCCGAAAAGTGACCTTCTTAGCTGCTACGAACGCACTCGGCGCAATCGAGCGCGCCAGCCTCCCTTGTCTTGGTCGCTCTGTGGTGATGCCAAAATGCCATTTACAATGTTGGCAGCATGAAGCCTTTCCGTAACCTGACATCTTACATTGCTGCTGGTTGCTTGCTTGCGGTCGCCCCCATTACCGTCGGTTGCAACAAGCAGCAATCGACGCCTTCCACTGCATCGGCCGAGGCAAAGCCCGCGGCGTCCAGCGCCGCACCGGGATCAGACGCCGTTCCGGCAACTGCGAGTGCCGTGCCCAGCGCTCGCAAGCAGGAGATCAACGGCAATCGTGCGATGCAGTACGTAAAGGAAGTGGTGGCGTTCGGATCGCGGCCGCCGGGCAGTCCGGGGCATGTCAAGCTGGAGCAATACATCCTCTCCAAGCTAAAGGGTGTGGACGTGGAGCAGGACAAGTTTACGGCCCAGACGCCGGTGGGCAAATTCCCCATCAACACCATCATCGCCAAGTTTCCCGGCAAAAGGGACGGCATCATTGTCGTCGCGGGTCACTATGACACCAACTATCCTTTGCCCAAGAGCTACGTAGGAGCCAACGATGGCGGATCCTCGACTGCGCTGCTGCTGGCCTTGGCCGACGAGTTTCGCGGCAAGCAGAACGATGGCTACAGCGTGTGGCTGGTCTGGACCGATGGCGAAGAGGCGTTCGTTAAATGGACCGACACCGATAGCGATTACGGCTCACGCCATCTGGCGCAAGAATGGCACCAGGATGGAACGGCCAGGAAGATCAAAGCACTCATCGTCGTCGATATGATTGGCGACGCCGACCTCGACATCCTGAAGGACACGAACTCCACGCCCTGGCTGAGCAGCCTTGTCCATCAGGCGGCCAGCGGTCTGGGCTACCAGTCACACTTCTACCAGTTTCAGGCCCCCATGGAAGACGATCACACGCCATTCCTCAAAATTGGCATCCCGTCGGTCGATCTCATCGACTTCACCTATGGCTATAACAATGTTTTCTGGCACACACCCGAGGACACCATCGACAAGCTGAGCCCGCAGTCGCTGGCGATCACAGGAGACGTTGTGCTGGAGACGATACGTCTGGTGAATGCGCGGTAGGAAAAGCCTGCTTAAGAATTGTTTTGAAGGGGACAGCCTTCAGGCCGTCCGTAATAGCAGGAAAATTATTGCGGCTTTAGCCGCTGAGGGACCGGGCATGATTCTGACTACTTCAATCCAATATAAATATCCACCTGTGCATTGTTGAGATCGGCGGCGCGCTGATCGTAAACCTCGTAATCAGTCTGGAAGGCGCGCTGGCCGTTTTGCGGCGACTCGAAGTACGCCCAGATTCGCTTCCAGGTTTCAGGGACGACTTTGGCGGCCGGCCCGCGCTGGGAGGTGAACACGGCGTAGCGTCCGGCGAGTACGCTTTTCACCACCATGCCTTCCGGGATCACGGGATTAGGCACCGGACGCACCTTTGCTCCCAAAATGAAAGTGTACTCGCCGTTGGCGTCGCTGCTGTAGTCGGTGTAGACACCGATGATGGATTGGTCAACGCGGCCGGGAATCTTGGCGAGCAGACCTTCAGTGGTGAATTGCTGCCACAGCTTGCCGATAATGGCGTCGGGCCCGCCCTCCTTGGCGTTGTTGGTGCTGGCCTCAATTCCAACTACCTGAAACGCTTTCCCGTCGACAATTCGCGGCGGCGCCGCGTCCTGTGCGAGTATTGCGGAAACCTGGAGAGCGGCGCACAGGACAAGAGCAATACGCACTGGCGCGAGCGCGCGAAGCATGGCTGGCGAGATTGTACTGTGATAGCGGGCCTTCGGAGAAGCCGCCAGGTTCACGGCAGGGCACTCGCGAGGAGCCCCGTCGAACTGCTTCTGGCTTTGAACTATGGCAATTTGATAGTCTCGCTTGCTGTTGTCCACTCGCCCCCTTGCCGATGGGAGATCGCCTTTGAAGTTCATCTTCGCTCTTTTCTGTGTTGCTGTAAGCCTCATTCTGGCTGCCTCGTCCCAGGCACAAGTTGACGATACTTCGCGCCAGCTCGCACACGACGTTTTCCAGCAGTTAGTCGAAATCAACACTACCGACTCAGTTGGCAATGTGACCACTGCGGCGGAAGCCATGGCGCAACGCTTTCGCGATGCAGGCTTTCCGGCAGCCGACATTCAGGTGCTCGGCCCTAACGATCGCAAGAAAAACCTTGTCGTGCGGCTGCACGGTACAGGCAAGAAGAAGCCTATCCTGCTGATCGGTCATCTGGACGTTGTCGAAGCGGAGCGGCAGGACTGGAGCACCGATCCCTTTCAGTTTGTCGAAAAAGACGGCTACTTCTACGGCCGCGGCACCCAGGATATGAAGTCGGATGACGTCATCTTCGTCGTGACCCTCATTCGATTCATGAAGGAAGGGTACAAGCCGGATCGCGACATCATTCTGGCATTGACCGCCGACGAAGAAGGTGGCAAATCGAACGGCGTCGACTGGCTGGTGCGCAATCATCGCGAAATGATCGACGCTGAGTTCGTGCTCAACCCGGACAATGGCGCCGTCGATACGGTGAAGGGCAAGCCCCTCATGGTGGCGATGGACGCCACCGAGAAGATCTACGCCGACTATCGGCTGGAGGTCACGAGCCCCGGAGGCCACAGCTCGGAGCCGGTGCCGGACAACGCCATCTACCACCTGACCGACGGGCTGGCGCGCCTGCAACGCTACCAGTTTCCCTTCGAGCTTAGCGCCGTTACCCGGCCTTATTTCGAGCGGGTCTCTGCCATCGAGAGCGCACAAACCGCGTCCGACATGAAGGCGATTCTCCATCGTCCGCCGGATCAAGCCGCGATCAGTCGCCTGTCAAGTAATCCTCTTTATAACGCCCTGATGCGAACAACCTGTGTTCCCACCCGGCTGGAGGCAGGCCACGCCAACAACGCCTTGCCGCAGCGAGCCACGGCCAACGTCAATTGCCGCATATTGCCCGGTCACACGCGAGAAGAAATCCGGCACAAGCTGATCGCGATTCTGGCCGATCCTAGAATTATCGTGAGCTACGTTACCAACGACGGGCGAGTGCTGGATAAGGCTCCAGCGGAGGGAGCAGAGCCTCCCGTGGCTCTGCGGCCCGATGTGATGAAGCCACTGGAAGCAGTCGTCGCGCAGATGTGGCCCGGCGTCCCGGTAATTCCCAGCATGAATACGGGAGCTTCGGACGGCATCTACACCGACGCGGCAGGCATGCCAACGTATGGCGTCACTGGCGTCGGCATCGATATGGACGACGTGCGGGCCCATGGCAAGGACGAGCGGGTGCGGGTCGAGTCCTTCTACCAGGGAGTCGATTTCTACTACCTGTATCTGAAAGCTCTTACCACGGCCAACACGAACCAATAACTACGGCCTGACTTGGCCTGCGCTCTCCTTGGTTTGACTTGCCCGTCCCTCACTGCGTAACGTTCTATTCTGTACCATCTGCTTTGGAGGCACGATGAAGCGCTGCTTTGCCAAGCTTGTCGCCCTGCTCCTGCTGTCGTGTGCGCTGCCACTGACGGCGCAGGACCTAGCGACCTACGAGAAACGAGTCTCCGTCAAGACTTTGCCGAACGGCCTGACGTTCGTCCTGTGGCGACGGCCTGAAGCGCCCGTGTTCTCGTTCTTCACCCAGGTCGATACGGGCTCGGCGCAGGATCCGCTCAACGAGACTGGCCTGGCCCACATGATGGAGCACATGGCCTTCAAGGGCACGCCCGACATTGGCACCACCGACTATGCGGCCGAGAAGGTCGCACTGGAAAAAGTCGAGCAGACCTACGCCGCCTACGAAGCGGAGCGGACCAAGCGCGTCGGCCAGGATCCGCAGAAGCTGGCGGCATTGAAGAAGAGTTGGGACGATGCGATGGCGGCCGCCGACAAGTACGTCATCCCCAATCAATTCGGCAAAATCGTCGAGAGCCATGGCGGAGTCGGCATGAATGCCTTCACCAATTACGACGAGACCGGGTACATGTACTCCATGCCGGTGAATCAGTTTGAATTGTGGGCGGCGCTGGAGTCGGATCGCATGATGCATCCCGTGATGCGTCAGTTCTATGAAGAGCGCAATGTAGTGATGGAAGAGCGCCGCATGCGCACCGACAGCCGCCCCACGGGCCGGTTGCTCGAGCAATTCCTGGGTACGGCGTTTATGGCGAACCCTTACCATCGGCCCACGATCGGCTACGCTTCCGATCTGCAGAGCTTCTCCGCCACCGACGCGGCGGACTTCTTCAAACAGTATTACGTGCCCAGCAACATGGTGATCGGCCTGGTAGGCGATCTCGATCCTGACAAGGTTTTTCCTATCGTCGAAAAGTACTTTGGCCGGCTTTCCAATGCCTCAAAGCCAGCCGAGCCTTACACCATCGAGCCGCCGCAAAATTCGGTGCGCGAGGTCACGCTGCACGACCCGGCGCAGCCGTTTTATCTGGAAGGCTACCATCGCCCCAGCTACCTTGCGCCGGATGACGCGGTGTACGACGCCATCAGCGACATCCTTTCCAACGGCCGCACCTCGCGGCTCTACCGTTCGCTGGTAAGGGACCAGAAGATCTCCGCCTATGCCGCCGGATACACCGGCATGCCCGGCAACAAGTACAGTCACTTGTTCGCGTTCTTTGCGGTGCCAATACCCGGGCACACGACCGACGAACTGCAGAAAGCCTTTCAGGTCGAAATTCAAAAGCTGAAGACGCAGGACGTGACCGACGACGAGCTGCAGATGTTCAAGACGCGTACCAAAGCCGACCTGCTGCGCGGGCTCAGCAGTAATGAGGGATTGGCGGAGCAGCTGGCCTTCTACCAGACGCGCTACGGCGACTGGCGCGAGCTGTTCCGATATCTCGATCGCGTGGACAAGGTGACCAAAGCCGACATTCGCCGCGTCTCGAACCAGGTGTTTCAAGACAACAATCGCACCATTGGCGTCATCCAGACGCAGACTGCGGCGAATCAGCCCGCTCCCATGCCGGGCAAAGGAGCGGAACAGCAATGAGCGCGCCAGAGA
>JBARGS010000241.1:0-3807 GCA_049798495.1 Candidatus Korobacteraceae bacterium
ACGCCACCGGCAACGCGCTGGTGGCGAAGGTGGTGAGCCAGAGTCTGGAGAAGGATCCGCCACGCAAGCTGCAACCGCAATCTTCCACTTCTCACCCGAACGGACGTAGCGGGCCTGCAGGCGTGCACGTTGAACAGAGCCAACTCCAACCGCCGCGGTAATCCAAACCTTGCCGCAGCGGCCAAAAGCCGGCTTGACGTCGACGCGCTCCTGCACGCCTGCAGGCCCCGCTCAGTCCCGAGTGAGATTGATCACGGCCAGCGCCAGAAATAGCACTTATATGCCAATTGCGGGCCGATATTTAATGCGATTTATGTGGTGGTCAAGAAATGGCACGTTAAGGCTTTCGAGAGATGCCAAGTAATCGCGAGGAAACGGCCCCAGGAGCGATTCCAGAACGGTGGACGACTCAAACATCGCCCGCGGCTTTCGGGATCGCCTAGAAGTCAAGTAAACGCGAAATCCTGGTTTCGTTCCCGGACAGCCGACATTCCCAGTCTGAAATGAAGCACCCCGGCTTCCCAATTCGGGAAGGATCGTCAATAAAGCATCCGACTGCTGCTCCAGCTGAGTGCCAGGGCCAAACAACTGATGGGCGACCATCGACTGCACGATGCGGTCGCGATTGGATTCCCCAGCGCGCCTAGAGGGCAGGCTCAACCTGGGCCACGGCGTCCGCGGACTGATTGCGCTTTTTCTCCCCAGCGTCGCGCAGAAGCAGGAAAGGCCGTTCGACGGCAAAGTACAACACCGCCGCCGCCAGCAAACAGCTCACGGTAACCAGAAGGAAGGCGGTCCATCCGCGTTCAGCTGTGAGATGCGGGAAGACGAGCCGGTCGAGATGAGCGATTTCTTTATGGGTCAGGTACAGGCTGTAGGCGAGCAGGGCCATCATTTTGGCGCCCGGCAATCGGACCGTGGACAGGAACCCGTTCTTGCTCACGCTGGAAACCAGCAGACATCCGAAACCCAGGGCAAGCAGCGGAAATCCGACTGCCGCAGCCAGCGAAGCCTTACCACTGACCGAGAAATGACCTCCGAACATCCATACCGCAACCGCGATACAGGCAAGTCCCGCAACGGAGAAGCGGTGTCCTCGTTCCATCGCGGCACGCCACCATTGCGGGCGAAACAGTTTGACGCTGGCCAGAACGACGCCTACGGCAAGGCCATCGAGGCGGGTGTAGGTAGGCCAGTAAAGGGTCTCGAGATATCGGGAGGGGAATGTGCTGCTTCCGGAGCCGAGCGGCTCCAGTTCCTTGAAGAGAATGAATGTCCTGATCACGATGCCGCCGGCCACGATAAAACCGGTCAGCAGGACGGCCTTGCGCAGCGATGGCTTATGCATCAGCCAAATCACAATCAGGGGCAGCAAAAGGTAGAAGTGCTCTTCGACGCACAAAGACCACACATGCGAGAAGGCGGGTTGGCCCCAGTTCACCAGCAGATTCCAGGTGAAGGTCAGGAACTTCCAGGCCGGCGCAATGCCCGGCGCTTCGCGCCATACCGGAACGAACAGGTAGAGAAGCAGGACAACCAGGTAGGCCGGAAGCACCCGATAGAATCGGCGCCGGTAAAAATCCCTGATTCGGGTGCTCTTGCCTTGGGTGTAGGGGCGGAGCAGTTGCGAACCGATCAGATATCCGCTGAGCACAAAGAACAGATCAACCCCGATCCAGCCGAATTCGGGGATGCCCGCTATCCTTCGCGGAAGGAACTCACGCAGGTGGAAGAGCATAACGAGGGTGATCGCCAGCGCTCGCAGAGAGTTCAGGCCGTGAAAGCGCGTAGACGCCAGGTCCTGCATGAGGGTCGGGTCGTGCTTAGGAGAGGTCCTGCTAAAGCATAAGGCCGTCTGCCTGAACGCAACCTTAATTTTGGATGACCGTTCCGTAATGCCGTCGTTGCCACTGGCAAATTCATAGCCATGTCTGCCTCAACCACCAACTCGTTGCCTCAATCGTCCGAAGCCGCTGTTCTCGACGCCGAAACTTCACGGGAAACGACCTCGAGCGCACGACCCGTCCTGATTTCGAAATCCACACACCGAGGATGATGCCAGCTACCAGTACCAGCAGCGCGCCGTTGCCCGACGTCAGCCGGCGCGACGTTAGCGTAAACGCCCTCCGTCCGGCGACTGACCAGACCGCTGCCTGGAGCTTCATCGCCGCCGCACTGCTGGCCGGCTTCTATCTGGCGACCAGCCTGTACATCGCGTCCCATCGCCTGCTGTGGATCGACGAAGTTCTCACCGCGCTCACTACCCGTCTGCCAGGATGGGCCGCGATCTGGCAGGCTTTCACCCACGGGGCTGACGGCCTGCCGCCGACTTACTTCATGGTGGAGCGTGTATTCGACAATCTGCTCCGGCATACCGACTTCGGATTGCGCGTTCCCTCCGCACTGGCGGTCACGATCGGACTGCTGCTGACCTTCGACTGCGCACGCCGGCTGACCGACGGTCTCCACGGACTCGTTGCTCTCTCCGTCCTGACCTGCTCGTTTCTGCCCTACTACGGTCATGAGGCCCGATCGTATGGGCTGTTCTTCATGCTGGCGGCGTTATCTCTGTGGATCTGGACGCACCACAACAGCGAGCGCTGGCCGTGGGCGAGTGGCTTCGGCGCGACGCTTTTCCTGGCAGTTCTGGTGCACTATTACGCGGTCCTGATTTTGGTGCCCTATGCCGTTTGGGAAATGACAACCGGGAAGCCGTGGCGTACCCCTTCGCGAAAGCTGATGCTGGGAATTGCCGGCACGCTTTGCGCCGTCGCCGTGTTGTGGACCCCGATTCAGGCCGGACGCCACATCTATCCGGCCAACAACTGGACCCGGCCTACGCCTGAGCTGCTGCGGGCTATCTTTCCGGAGTTGTTTCCGGAGGGCCTGTTCCTGCTGGCGCTGCTGGCAATTTGGATTGCCTTCGCAGCCACGAAGGACAGGGTTGTCCCAGTGCTGCCGATGTTGTCGGCCGAGCGCCTCGGCTGGTTCTTCCTGCTGATACCGCTGGCCGGCTACCTGTTGGGACAGATCAGCCATGTCTTCGTGTTGCGCTATTTCATCGCAACTTTGCCCGGGGTAGCAGTTGCCTTCTCCTGTTGCGTATGGCGGCATCTCGGCAACCTGCGGCGCGTCTCGGTGGGAATTCTGCTGATCCTGGCCACGTGGGGCGTGGCCAAGCAGCTCAGCGCGACGCTTCATCCCGACAGCGGATATTATTCGCCCATCCGGCAAATCCTTCGCGTCGAAGATCCGCTGCGCCAGGACGGCAAGCGATTTTTCGTGCTCTTCAACCAGGCGCGCTATATGGAAGCTTTGCACTACTCCACGCATCCTGAGCAGTATGTGTTGCTGGCCTCCATGGACCGCGGCAATCAGCAGGAGATGATGACTCTGGCGCGCTATTATCCGATGCAGCTTTGGACCTTCGACGACCTCAAGAAGCATGCCTCGGACGCAGCCTTCATCGCGCCTTCCCCGGACGATCTCGATATTTTGCGGCATGCCGGTTTCGCAGTCGACCAGCGATTCTCCCGGCCGGCCAATGTCGCCTATCCGCATTGATCGTTCTCTTAAAATGCCGCCCCGAGTGATTCTTGGATGGGGACGGGCTTCAGAGACTGTGTCGCGACCGGAAAACGATTATTGGGGTGGAACAAAACGGCTTGAACCATCGATCAAACTAGAAGCCATCTCATAAATCGTTTTGAAAGGGCACGGCTTCAGCCGTGCCGTCCAAAGGCTCGAAAAAACTGGGCTTTAGCCCCTGCGGGAAGCCGCGGTTTACCGAGCTGGTTCATTATGAGA
>JBARGS010000242.1:0-6987 GCA_049798495.1 Candidatus Korobacteraceae bacterium
ACCTAGTATGGCGTAGAAGGGGTCAGCTCACAAAACGGAAAAATCGTACGCCAAGGCAGGCGGGTGGCCTGTGTCTCGCGCTGTTCGAGACCCAATTCGGTCATCGATCACTGGGATAGTGTGCTCTCAATCACAGCGGCGCGGAATGTGAGTTGTGCCAGAGCTGAAATTCCGGCAAGCGACAACGTTCCCACAGTCCTGGTTCCCACTCGCCCGGTTCTCGAAACCCGCGAGACCCGGGGCACCCGCACCCGCAGGGTGTTGATGATCGTAAAGAAAAAAGAAGAGTCGTTTTGATTCGGGGACCCGGAATCCCCGCCTGATTTTCGTAGGAGCCTACTGAATCTCGATCACGCTTCCGCCCGCAGTCTCGTGCAACTCCTTGGTTCGCTCGATGACGCGATGGGTAAATGCGAACATTGACTTGGCGTGGGGCGATTGGTCGCCTTCCAGCACGATGGGGTGGCCGCTGTCGCCGCCTTTGCGGATGTCGGGGTCGAGTTCAATGGAACCGAGGAAGGGCACGCTGAACTGCTGCGCCGTCCTCTCGCCTCCGCCCTTGGAGAAGATGTCGATCTCCTCATGGCAGTGCGGGCAGACGAAGAAGCTCATGTTCTCGACGATGCCGAGGATGTCGACCTTCACCTGCTTGAACATCTCGATGGCCTTGCGCGCGTCCTGGAGCGAGACGTCGCTGGGCGTTGTGACCACGACTGCGCCGGTCAGCGGCACAGTTTGTACCAGCGAGATCACCACGTCGCCCGTGCCGGGCGGCAGGTCGATGATGAGGTAGTCGAGCTGTCCCCACTCTACCTGACCGAGGAACTGCTTGACGATGGAGTGCAGCATGGGGCCGCGCCATACCAGGGGTTTGTCGCCGGGGCTGAGGAAGCCGACCGACATGATCTTCATGCCGTAGCGTTCGGGCGGGATGATGCGGTTCTCGCCGGCCATGCTGGGCGGCTCGCTGGAGCCGAGCATGAGGGGAACGTTGGGGCCGTAGACGTCGGCGTCAAGCAGCCCGACCTTGTTGCCCATGCGCGCCAGCGCGATAGCGAGATTGACGGCCAGCGTGGTTTTGCCGACGCCGCCCTTGCCGGAGCCGACGGCGATGATGCTGTCCACGCCGGGAAGCGGCTGCGGAGCCGCCGGCGGCTGGCCGGGCATATGCGAATGAGTGCTCACGTGTGTATTCCTAGCGGACTTGGGATGAAGTGCGCAAACGACGATTATACGCTGCGGAGGATACCGCCTTCCGGTTGCTGCAAGAACGGAATCAGCGTTTGAAAAGCTAGCGGCTAATCGCTGTACGCTGCAACTCATCTCATAGCAGGAAAGTATGAGACTCTGCCGGGCAAAGAGTGCTAAGCTACACGCACCTTCCAGGAATCGGGCAGCTATGATGCGCATCGATACCGATCGGAACTTCCGCAACACAGTCGACGGCCGCCGCCGATTCCCAGATTGCTGTTGTTGTCGCCCCAACTAGCTGTATCCCGAATCGCCTTTCGTTAATCAAAACCCTATGATCTCGACCCTTATTGGGCGGGAACGTCCGGAGATTGAAATGAAGATAGCCAATGATGTCACGGAACTGATCGGCCACACCCCTCTCGTGCGGCTCAATAAAGTCACCGCCGGCGCGAAAGCCACGGTTGCCGCCAAGCTGGAGAGCTTTAACCCATGCAGCAGCGTGAAGGACCGCATCGGCGTCAGCATGATCAATGAAGCCGAGAAGGCCGGCAAAATCCAGCCCGGCAAGACAGTACTGATCGAACCGACCAGCGGCAACACCGGAATCGGGCTGGCCTTCGTCGCCGCCGTCAAAGGATACAAGCTGATCCTCACCATGCCGGAGACGATGAGCATGGAGCGCCGCGTGCTGCTGCGCGCCTACGGTGCGGACATCGTTCTCACGCCCGGCCCCAAAGGCATGAAGGGCGCCATCGCCAAAGCCAACGAGATTCTCCGCGAGACACCGAATGGCTTCATGCCGCAACAGTTCGACAATCCGGCCAATCCCAAGATCCATCGCGAGACCACCGGTCCGGAGATCTGGGACGATACCGAGGGCAAGGTCGACATTCTCATCTCCGGCATCGGCACCGGTGGTACTCTCACAGGCGTGAGCGAGTACATCAAGCCGAAGAAGCCATCGTTTAAGGCGATCGCGGTCGAGCCTACAGAGAGTCCTGTTCTCTCCGGGGGCCAGCCTGGCCCGCACAAGATTCAGGGCATCGGCGCCGGCTTCACCCCTAGCATTCTGCGCACCGACTTCATCGATGAAGTCGTTCAGGTATCAAGCCAGGATGCGATTGACATGGCACGCCGGCTCGCGCTGGAGGAAGGCTTGCTGGTCGGCATTTCATCCGGCGCGGCGGCTGTGGCCGCTGTGCGTGTAGCCGAGCGTGCGGAGAATGCCGGCAAGCTGATCGTGGTGGTGCTGCCTGACTACGGTGAACGGTACTTGAGCAGCATTCTCTTCGAGCAGCTTCGCAATGAGGCTCTCGCCCTGACTCCGGAAGAGGTTGCTGTGTGAGCTTTTTCTCGTGCATGCGTGAAGACATCGCCGCGGTGCTGGAGCGCGATCCTGCGGCGAAGTCTGGCTTCGAGGTCGTGCTGCTCTACTCCGGTCTGCACGCGCTCTGGGCCCATCGCTTTCACCATTGGTTGTGGATTCACAACTGGCGCTTTCTGGCACGCGCCTTGTCGCAAGTCGCCCGCGTGGTGACGGGAATTGAGATCCACCCCGGCGCCGAGATCGGCCGGCGCTTCTTCGTCGATCACGGTATGGGCGTCGTGATCGGCGAGACTACCGTCATCGGCGACGACGTCACGGTGTATCAGGGAGTGACTCTCGGCGGCACCGGCAAGGAAACCGGCAAGCGTCATCCCACGCTGCGCAATAACGTGGTGGTGGGCTCGGGCGCTCGGGTGTTGGGTAACATCGTCATCGGCGAGGATTCCCGCATAGGAGCCGGCTCGGTTGTACTGCGCGATGTGCCCGATCACTCGACCGTAGTCGGCGTGCCCGGCCACATTGTTCTCCGCCAGGGTAAGCGCGTGGTGATCACCGATCCCAAACAGATCAACGATCCGCTATCGGAGGCGCTGGCCGCGGTCGCCAACGAAGTGAAGAAACTGAAGGAAGAGGTTCGAGAGCTACAAGGCCGAGAATTGCTGCCCAGCGATGGTGATCGCCTGCGAGAGGTGATCGAGATCGATTATCAGATTTGAAAAAGCTGTCAGCTCTCAGCCGTCAGCCCTCAGCTACGAAAAGCGAGTGCCACATTCCCTCGACCTTGCTCGGGACAAGCTTTTCGCTTGCCCCTGGGCGAAAGGCTGGAGGAGGATTTGGCCCATGGCCCATGGCTCGTGGCTCGCGGCTCTTGGCTCTTGGCTCGTAGCTCGCGGCTCGCAGCTCGTAGCTGTTAGCCTTCATATCCTTGTCACCCAGAGCACCGCAGTGCTAAATTTCATGCGCTAGATGGAGGGTGTGACCGATGCTCAAGTCAATCGCCGTCGTCGTCGGCTGCTACCTGCTCTCGGTTATTCTTGTCATTGCGACCGACCCGTTGCTCACGCGCCTGTTCCCGGGCGATTTCGTCCGAGGCCGTGTCCCCTCCAACGCCGCCCTCATGGCGAGCACCGCGTGCTTCGTCGTCGTCTCGATCCTTTGTGCCTGGCTTTGCGCCCGCTTTGCTCCGGGCCGCGCCGCGCGCCATGTGCTGTGGTTCTTTATCCTCGGCGAAGCCATGGGCATCGCTGCGAGTATTCCCAACTGGAGCAAGGGTTGGCCGCACTGGTATTGGTTGTCCTGGTTGCTCACCTGGCCAGTGAGCTGCTGGATCGGCCTGCTGCTAGCTGGGCGCCGGAAGGATTCCGCGGTAGTCGTTCCCTGATTGCCAAGCTCGCACTCGATAGTCGAAACTTCTTTATCATCGAGTGGCTGTCGAGTTGCAAAGTCCGCCTCTGAGCTTTCTTGCTAAAGGCTAAAAGCTAAGAGCGAATCGCGAAGCGCGGCTTCCTCTACTCCACCCAATCCGCAACAAAAATATTCGTCTCATGCGGCTGCTTGCCGTTGCGGTTCGAGGCCCATACCAGCCGTTTGCCATCCGACGTGAACATGGGAAAGGCATCGAAATCAGGATAGTAGGTGATGCGCTCCAGCCCGGTTCCATCTTCATTGATGATGTACAAATCGAAGGCGCGGCCGCTCTTTGGATCCGCCATGTTCGACGCAAAGACGATGCGCTTGCCGTCGGGATGGAAGAAGGGCGCAAAGTTGGCGGCCCCATTATGGGTCACCTGATGCTTGTGGCTCCCGTCGGCATCCATCACCCAGATCTCGAGATTCCCCGGCCGGATCAGTCCCTGCGCATAGAGCGCTTTGTAGTCAGCGATCTCCTGCGGCGTCTTCGGATGCTCGGCGCGATAGACGATCTTCTTCCCATCGGCTGACCAGAACGGTCCGCCGTCGTAGCCCAGTTCATGCGTCAACTGCTTCACGTCAGTGCCGTCAGCGTTCATGGTGTAGATGTCGAGATCGCCGTTGCGGGTTGAGGTGAAAACAATCTTCTTCCCGTCGCGCGTGATCGTCGACTCCGCGTTGTAGCCGGGAGCATCGGTCAGCAGCTTCAGATCGCTACCGTCAAGCTTCGCGGTGTAGATCTTGTAGCTACTGTAAATCGGCCAGACATAGCCTTTCGAATAGTCGGGCTTCGGCGGGCACTCGGGGCTCGCCGCCGCGGTAGACGAATACAGAATGCGATCGCCGGAGGGAAAGATATAGCTACAGGTGGTCCGTCCTTTGCCTGAGCTGATCAGCTTCGGCGTCGCCGGCTTGCCGTCCGGCGTGTCCACCGGCATGGTGTAAATCTGGTCGCAGGACACACCCTCGCCTTGGTGCTGAAAGCTCAACATGCGATCGTCGGCGGAGAAGTACGCTTCGGCATTCTGTCCGCCAAACGTAAGCTGGCGAATGTTGCGCAGGTGCTTTTCCTCGCCGGGCGTAAGCAGCGTGGAGGAAGCTGCGCCGGGTTCATTCGGCTGCTGGGCTGTGAGCAGGAGCGATGAGGCCGCGGCAAGGACGGTTGTAATCGCCAGTGACTTCTGCAGAAAACTCGAGAAAATCAAAACGTCGGCTCCGCCGGAAAGAGGATTTCTGGTTGGGTAAGCATTCTAAACGAGCGACCTTGCAAGAACGGGGCTATTCCACCGCAACCTTCTGCCGATAACTCGCCACCTGCACATTCCACGCCAACTCCTTCTTCATCGTGTCGCGCAGTTGCGAGGCAGCGTGGGGCTCGCCGTGCACAAGAAACGTCTGTTTCGGAGCACGTTTAAAAGTGCGCAGCCACTCCAGCAACTCAGGCGTGTCGGCATGATCGCTGAATTGTTCCAGCGACGCGACCTGCGCGCGGATGGGAACTTCCTGGCCGAACATCTTGACCGTCGGCGCTCCATTCTTAATGCTGAAGCCGCGCGTGCCCGGCGCCTGAAATCCGATGAACAGCACCAGGTTCTTGGGATCCGGCAGGCGTTGCATCAGGTGATGCAGCACCCGTCCGCCGGCGACCATACCGCTGGAGGAGACGACGATCATGGGATACTTCGATTCGTTGATCTTCTTCGAGTCGTCCTGCGTCACGTCGAAATAAAAGTTCGACCAGTCAAGCGGTGAGCCGTACTTTTCGATCAGCGCTTTCGTGTGCGGCGTGAACTCCTCGCTGTACTTCAAAAAGATCTGCACGGCCTTGATTGCCATGGGACTGTCGGCGTGAACCGGCACGCGCGGAATCTGGTTCGTCTCCATCAATTCCTTGAGCAGAAACAGAAACTTCTGCGTCCGTTCCACCGCGAACGATGGCACCACCACACAGCCACCGCGGTGCAGCGTGGTGCGGATGAGCGCAGCCATCTCCGGCCGCGGATCGTCATGGGGATGCAATCGGTCGCCATAGGTGCTCTCCATCACCAGCAGATCGCACTCTTCGCCTTCTGTCGGCCCAAGATGCACAACCTTGCCCGGCGCGACCTTGTCGTCATGTACCCGTCCGATGTCGCCGCTGAACAGCAGCTTCTCCGTTCGACCGCCGGACTGCAACGTGACCTCCACCATTGACGACCCGAGAATATGGGCGGCACGAACGAAGCGGAACGAAAACTGTTTGCTGAGCTGTTTCACTTCACCAAAGTTGACGGGGCGAAACAGGGTCAGACACTGCTGCGCTTCCTCCAGGGTGTAGAGCGGCAATGCGGGATGATGCTTGGACGCTCGCATTTTGTTGTAGAACTCGGCATCTTCCTCCTGCAGGTGTCCGGAGTCAGGCAGCAGGATGCTGCATAGATCGACGGTGGGAGCGGTCGCGTAAATTGGGCCATGGAAGCCCTCCTTGACGAGCCGCGGAATCCATCCCGAGTGATCGAGGTGGGCGTGAGTGAGAACGACGGCGTCGATGGTGGAGGCAGGCGTGGGCAGGTCCTGCCAGTTTCGTTCGCGCCATTCTTTCTGTCCCTGAAACAGACCGCAATCGATCAGCACTTGCAAGCTGCGCCCGGCGCCGTTATCCACGTGGACCAGATGTTTCGATCCGGTCACCACGCCCGCCGCGCCTAGAAATTGAATGTAGCTCATGGAAAGCCTTTCACCACAGAGACACAGAGGCACCGAGGAATAATAGGTATCTCATAAATTACCTAGGGAAGCTCTGAACAACTTGCCGAACTCGCCGCAGGGGCTAAAGCCCCGTTGATCTTGCGATGCTTGCGGCACGGCTGAAGCCGTGCCCTTTCAAAACCGGGACTTAATCAGAGCTTCCCTAGGCGAGGAAGAAATCGTTTAGGGCGTGCAGGGGCTAAAGAGACTGTGTCGCAACCCAGTGTCGCCGCTCCGCGGCTCTCTGTTTATCCCACTTGCCCGCGGGCTTACGCCCGCGGCTAACACAAATGTCGCCGCTGCGCGGCTGGTTGCCTTGCGATTCATAC
>JBARGS010000243.1:0-33449 GCA_049798495.1 Candidatus Korobacteraceae bacterium
CCCCGGAGTATACTCCCGCCGCAAATTTTGGGACGCCCACCTACCCTTGAAAGGATGGGCTATCTTCTTCCGCGCCCGAGGCGCTCCGGCATCGATGGGTCGGCACTAATTCGAACTCGGGCAACCAGCACGTCCTTCAACTCCGGCGGCGCAAAAACCGCGCCGCCTCCGCTCAGGATGACACATTATAAAAAGTGGTGCGCACGGAGCTGAAGGCAGGATTAGTCGGCGGCTTTTCGATGCAAGGCTTGAGTTACAGCGGTCTTTAGAGAAGGTAAGTGATCTTGGATCGTAAACCAAATCGTTTCCACGTCGATTCGGTCGTACTGATGACGGAGCCAGTTTCCCATGCCGCGGATGTTACGCCAAGGCTGGCCGGGGCAGATAAGCTCAGCATCGTCGCCCAAACGAATGGCGGCCTCACTGATGAGTTGCAACTTCCGTTCAACGGCCGCTACGGTCTTCATGTCCTGGCGGAAACGGTCGAGGTCCATACCGGCGGTGAACTCCTCGATCATGCTGATGCTGTCGAGAATGTCTTGCAGCGGTACGCTTGATTCTCTAAAAGACAAGCACGGCCTCTTGATCTGCCCGCTCTGCGACAGCCTCTTTCAGCATCTTTGCCGGCGCGAGATCGACCGGGGAACCCAGAAGGTCGGAAAGCCGCACCTCAAGTCCAGCCATATCGAGCAGCGACAAACGTCGAGAGGGCTCGAAGTCCGCAAGCAGGTCAACGTCGTGACCGCTCTCGCCGCGGGCAACCGAACCGAACAAAGAGAGCCGAACAATTCCGGCATTCTTCAATTCCTGTTCATGTTCGCGCAGAACACGGATTACTTGCTCGCGGTCCATAAGTGAACTGTGCCACAGCTGTCCGTTGGATTCAACCTAGGCTTCACGCGGCGAGCTTTGCCGTCCGACAACTGACAACCGACAACTGCTTTTTACCGCAGCGCGTCCTCAACTTCGCTCAGCCAGTCGGGCCGCTTGAGGAGTTCTCTGGGCTTGGGGCCGTCGGCGGCGCCTACGATGCCGTCGCGCTCCATCAGGTCGATGAGGTGTGCGGCGCGCCCATAGCCGATGCGCAGACGACGTTGCAAAAGCGAAGTGGAAGCCTTGCCGTATTCCAGCACGATTCGCACGGCATCCTGGAATAGCTCGTCGTTGTCGTCCTCCGCCGAGCCATTGCCGCCCGCGCCACCGCCCTCGGAGTCGCCGTCCTCGCGCGGAGCTTCCAGAAACTTCTCCTGATACTGCGCCATCCCCTGCGAGCGCCAGAACTCGACCACTGCCGCGATCTCTTTCTCGGTGACGAAGGGAGCATGCACGCGATGCACGCGCGCCGAACCGTTGGGAAGGTACAGCATGTCGCCGCGTCCCAGCAGCGCTTCGGCGCCGTTGGCGTCGAGAATAGTACGCGAGTCGATCTTGGTGGCCACGCGGAACGACATGCGGGCAGGGAAGTTCGCCTTGATCAATCCGGTGATGACATCGACCGAAGGCCGCTGCGTTGCCAGCACGAGATGAATACCGACAGCGCGCGCCATCTGCGCCAGACGCGTGATCGAGGCCTCGACGTTTGGACCATCGAGCATCATCAGGTCAGCCAGCTCGTCGATGATGATGACGATGTAAGGCAGCGGGCGCGAGTCTTCGTCGCCTTCGTCAAAGAGGCTGGCGGAGCTGCCTTCGAAGAGGCGATTGTACTGATCGATGTTGCGCACACCTTTGGCGGCCAACACTTTCAGGCGGCGCTCCATCTCGCGCACCGCATTGCGCAGCGCGTTGGAGGCCAGCTTGGGCTCGGTGATGATCGGCGTGTGCAGATGCGGAACGCCTTCGTAGTTGCCCAGCTCCAGCCGCTTGGGGTCGACCAGGATGAGCCGCACCTCCTGCGGCGTCGCCTTGTAGAGGATCGACATGATGAAGGCGTTGATGGCCACGCTCTTGCCCGAGCCGGTCGAGCCGGCGATGAGCAGGTGCGGCATGGAGTTGAGGTCGGCGGTGACGATGCGGCCGTTGATGTCCTTGCCCAGCGCCAGCGTGAGCTTTGATTTGGAGGCGAGAAACTCCTGCGCCTCGACCACCTCGCGCAGCCAGATAGTTTCGCGCTCGTGGTTCGGCACCTGAATGCCGACGGTCGACTTGCCGGACATGCGCTCGATGAGGATGCTCTCGGCGCGCAAGGCGAGGCACAGATCGTCGCATAGGCTGGTGACGCGGCTGTACTTGATGCCGGCTTCGGGCTTGAACTCAAAGGTGGTCACGACGGGACCGGGATTGATTTGCACGACTTGGCCGCGGACGTCGAACTCGCCGCATTTCTCCGCCAGCACCTGCGCGAGTTGTTTGAGCTCGAGTTCGTTGATGACGCTGTGCTCGTCGGGACGGTGTAGCAGCGCGGTCGAAGGCAGTTTGAAGCTGCCGGCAAGGCGGGGCAGGGTGGTCTTGCCGCTCTGCCTGCTGTCGGCGCGCGAGGTGACGGAGATCTCTTCCGCCGGTTCGAGCGACTCGGGCTCGGATAAAGCGACTGGCTCGTCGTCGCCGTCGAACATGCGCTCGATGCCGGTTGGGCCGCTCGAGCGTGCGCTCGCCGGCAATGGAGCAGGTGCTGCGCCAGGTTGCGGCGATGCTGCCGGAGTTTCTTCCGCCGGCGCGATATAACGCCTCGGCACTAACTGCGCGGTCACGACCGGCTTGCCATTGGCGGCGTTAGCGCGCTTCTTCTCCAGTTCTTTGGCGGCCCGCTTACGCGCACGTGTCATGCGCCAGTCGGCAAAGCGATCGAGAGCCGCGTAGACGAATCCAAAGCGCGTCTGCGACCAGATCTGAACGGCTCCGAAGGAAAACGCCGTCGACAGATAGAGAGCGACGGCGATGACCGCGATACAGATGAGATAAGCGCCGACCAGGTTGAAGTAGTGAATCAGGGCGTCGGCAACGATGCGTCCCAGCAGGCCTTCCGACGGGATTGCGCCCTTCCAGCGCACTGTCCAGGGCAGCAGACCAATGAGTCCAGAGAGAAACGCTACGAGCGCGACCGCGCCGATGGTCTTTGCATAAGGAGAGCTGATAGGCCGCGAGCGAAACCAGCGCAGCGAATACATCGCCAGAAACACCGGCAGCAGGAAGGCCGCGACGCCGAATATCTGCAACACCAGATCGGCCACCAGCGCGCCAGCCACGCCAATCCAGTTATGCGCCGGCTTTCCCGCCAGCGGAGTGGCGGCCGTGTTCAGCGACGGGTCAAGCGGCGAGTAGGAGACGAGTGCGAGGACAAGGAGGACCGCAAAGACGAAGACCAAGAAGCCGATCAGCTCGTTGAGCCGCCGGTTCGCGGTCGGAGTGAAGGCGCGAGAAGCGATGTTCATTTTGGCGTTCGGCCGTTTTCCCGAAGCGCGCCCCTTGCGAGAACTCATGCCCATTCCTTCGGTCGCAAGCAGACATCAACCTCTGCCGCGCCGGGAAGGGAAGCGCGTGATCCGGAAGAATGACCGATGCGGATGCCCTAATCAGCGCCGCTGCCGGGCTGATCGAGCTTGCCTGAACACCAGAGCAAAACGATTATCCCAAAAGCGCGGGCGGCTGCGGCGAAAACCAGAAGCTAAGTGTTGGCGAAGTAGTGTCCCCCGAAATCCAGTTGTCAGCCGTCAGTTGTCAGCCGTCAGCAAGACCTGACAGGACGATTACCCGTGCAGCCGGCCGATCCACCACAGCACACCGGCGCCCACGATGATGCGGTAAATAGCGAAGACGGTGAATCCGTGCTTGCGGACCCATGCCATGAACCAGGCCACCACGCCATAGGCGACGACGAACGAGACCACGAAGCCGATTGCCAGCACGATCCAGGAATGAGCATCACTCGGCATTGCTCCAATGGCGCTCGGCTCCCCGTGATGCGGCCGCATCGACTTGAACAGGTCATAGACCGTCGCCACCACCATGGTTGGAATGGAGAGGAAGAACGAGAACTCCAGCGCCGCCGGCCGGCTCATGCCCGCCAGTTCGCCGCCGGTGATGGTCGACATCGAGCGCGAAGTACCGGGGAACACGGCCGAGAAGATCTGGCAGAAGCCGATCCACACCGCCTGGCCGACGGACATCTCTTCCATATCTTCGGTAAGCTTGCCGCGCGCGAAAGCCTTGTGCTGCGAGCGTTCGTAGATGGCATCGACGATCCACATGATGATGCCGCCGATGATCAGCGAGAGGCCCATGATCTCCAGGCTCTCAAGATGCTTGCCGATGACCTTGGTCAGCAGGAACGCGGGGATCGCGGTCACCACGAACGCAATCAATGTGAGGCTGAGCGGGTGATTGACAATGGTGCGATCGCCGCGCTTGCCGTGGGGAAAGTCGCCGACGAACTCGACGATGCGATTCCAGAAGTAAATTGGCAGGCACAGAATCGCCCCCAACTGGATCACGATGGAGAACATCTTCCAGTAGCCGTTGCCCAGGTCGATGCCCAGCAGCGCTTCGCTAATGCGCAAGTGCGCGGTCGAGCTGACAGGAAGAAATTCGGTTAGCCCTTCGATGATTCCCAGAACCACGGACAAGAAATAGTCGTTCAATTGGCCTCCGCGCCTCCCATTCTTTCGCCGAGAGAGGGCGAAAGGATTGGGCACCCGCACTTTTCTATCTAGAGCTTTGCATCAGGGCACCCTTCGGCTGCGCTCAGGGCAGGCTCTCAGATGTGCCGAATGGCTACTCCACCGTATTCCCGTAAGTTGGAATTTTGTTTGTCACCATATATATCAGACGCTCGGCCCGGCTGGACCAGTCGGTGTCGTTGGGGTATTGCGCAATTAGCTTCTTGGCGACCGTTTGCGCGCGCGCCGCCGAGTCGTCCGCCTTCTTGTCCTGGTTGTCGGTCTTGTAGATCTCAATCAGCGTGGAATATCGCCAAGCCGCCTTGTAGAGCGCCTCCGGTGCTTTAGGCGACTGCGGATGCTCGTCCACGTACTTCAGGTAGAGCCCGGCTTCCATCTCGGGGCACTTGGCCAGCGCCTCCCACTCGCCGCACAGCTTGTTATCGATGAGGTGATAGGCGGCGAGATCGGCCCACTTGGTGTGAGGAAACTTCTTCATCACCTGACGCATGTACTCTTCATCAATCTGATGGTGGAGCTCGGGATCGCGCATCTTGGCCGAGGGACGCGAGGCGGCGTCGGCGGCCTCGAATTGCCAGCGAATGTCGGCGGCGCGGTACGCAGACTCGGCGGCCAGCGGCGAGCTGGGAAAGTATTCGGCAATGCGCGCGTAGAGCCGCAAGGCGTCCTGCGCGGCGCCCGGTCGTCCGCCGCGATGGCTGGCCTCCAGCTCGCAATCGAAGGCCTCGCCAAACAGAATCTTGTCGCCATCCGGAGTGGTGGTCAGGATGATCCCTTTGTCCTCGATCCAGCCGGTAACGTTACGGTCGCCCTGGTTCTCCGGATCGGGGCTCACCTCGACCGTACCCAGCACCTGGGCCCAACCCGGCGAGCGTTCCAGGACGGCTACTTCACGGCCACGTCCGATGTTCGACATCTTGGCCGACGCAGTGTTGGGCGAAACGTAGATTATGCCCTCGCGCAACATGATGCCGCGTTGAATTTCAGCGGCGTGCAAAAGCAAGGGCAGAAGAATAATGACAAGCAGACAACAGCGATAGGCAAATCTGTGGGGCACGGTGACGACTCCCTCAGCTTGGCAGGGATGAGAGCTGATGTTGGAATTCTAAATGGAGAGGAGACAATCGTTCGAATGCCGAGATTAATGAGCTCATCTGGCTCTGTTGACATCCTTACTTTGGGTTTCGTAACTGCAATAGTTTGCTCAGATACTTCGAGCGACAAAAATCCAGTCCCGCTTGCGGGACGGCGACAAGATAGCCCAGGACGCAGCCAAACCGGGGTCCCCGATTCGCGGCGCTTTTGCGCGAATTGGGGTGGGCAGGCGGAGTCCTGGGTCAGGTGGAGAATAGATGCGAGCCGCGGAGCGGCGGCAGGGTTCTCATGCAGACTCTTTATTCCCTAACAAAAAACGCGGGCAGTGGCGCGATTCGCACTGCCCGGGGGACGCTTCCTATCGGCAGAGCTATTTCAACGTGACGTTTCGTATCAGGTAACTGGCAACCTGCTGTAAATTTTCGACGCGTTTGTCAATCACCTGCTGCTCTTTGCTCTTGTCGCCATACTGCTTCATTCGCAGGTCAAGGACCTTCATTCCCAGGCCATCCAACGCGGCCATATTCTTGTAGGTGAGTGCAATCCCAATGTCCCAATCGTCGATGTTCGCTTTAGTCTGGTTGAAAAAGATCTGGTAGCCTTCGATGAGGCCATCGGCCTTTTCCGCCTCCCAAATGGGCTGGACGTTCTTCTTCAAATCTGCCATTGCCGCAGTGAAGTGTCCCGGAAGAATGCGGTACAAACTGACGCGTTCGACGGTACCTTCGTTGTATTGATCCTGCGTCCGCCCAACCGACGCCACCAGCAGCGAAAGACAGAACACTCCTACAGCTAGCCGCACAGCTTGCTTCATACGTACAGCCTCCTAAGGCAGAGATTGGTTGTGAATGTGAGTAATGTGTACTCTATGTTTTTCATATCGTAAAGAGAAAACTGGAAAGGAACACTATCGGGGCGGTGGCAGCGCTGCGCGTTACGACCTTAGGGGGCGCGCCTGCGTCACCAAAGGCGGGAAATGCCGCCGAGGTTTACCACCGAAACATGACAAAAGGCTTCGCGGCGAGCTGCTCCGCGGTCTAAAATTGACTTTCTCGAAACGAAGTTTGCGCCCCAAGATCGCCGGCCCATGTTGCCCTTCAAGCTGGTTTATAGCGAGAAGTATTTCCTGCCCATCGGCGAGCACGTCTTTCGCGCCGACAAATATCGGCTGATCCGCGAGCGCCTCTTGCAACAGCAAGTGGCCGACGAGGGTGACTTCATCGCGCCCGCGCCCGCCAGTGAGTCCGATCTCCTGCTGGTCCACTCCCCTTATTACGTGAACAAGCTGATGGAAGGCAGCCTGAGCGCTCGCGAAGAGCTGCAAATGGAGATTCCGTACTCGCCGCAGGTAGTGGATGCGTTTATGTTGCACACTGGCGGGTCGATTCTGGCGGCGGAGCGGGCGCTTGAGGATGGAGTCTGCATCAACGTTGGCGGCGGGTTTCATCATGCCTTCCCCGATCACGGCGAAGGCTTTTGCATGATCAATGACTTCGCGGTTGCTATCCGCGCCATGCAGAAGCGAGGCCGCATACGGCGCGCCATGACGGTCGACTGTGACGTGCATCAGGGCAACGGGACGGCTTTCATCTTCGGAGGTGCAGGCCACAAGGCGAATGTGCTGCCATCGTTGCCGGCTGCGCCGATGAGCGCTGGGCAGGGCGCCCACATGAGTGAAAGACCCAGCAAGGACGTCTTTACCATCTCGCTGCATCAGGAGCACAACTATCCCTACGCCAAGCCGGCCTCATCGATTGACGTCAATCTTCCCGATGGCTGTAGCGATACGGAATATCTGGCGTGGCTGGACAATGCATTGAGCTCCGGCCTGCGGCAGTTTGACCCCGAGCTGCTTTGCTATGTCGCCGGCGCCGATCCGTTCAGCGAAGACCAACTTGGCGGACTGGATTTGAGTATCGAAGGGCTGAAGCAGCGCGATGAGCTGATCTTCCACGCAGCGCGGGCCCGCAACTTGCCGGTGATGGTTACGTATGCGGGTGGATATGCCAGTCATGTCGAAGATACCGTGACCATCCATTGCAATACGGTGATTGCGGCGGCTGAGGTGTACAAGGCTGCCGCCAGTCCGGCAGAGCGATGAAGGAGTTTGGTTGATGCCTCTGCTCGACGGTATTCTCGCAGGCTGGATTTTGCTATCCTTTGCCTACCATGCAATTTGCCAACGCTGACGATTTTCGGGCTGCTTTGGGTCGGCTGTACGACAGCACGCTCGAGATGAGGGCGCGCATTGACGGGATTGGCGAAAAAGTCGAGAAGCTCACTGAGGGTACTGAACACCTGTTACACGCCAGCGAGAATCTTCAGAAGGTGGCTGAGGCCCACGAGCGGCGGCTGGATCGTGCCGAAATTACGATCGAGGCCATCCTCGAAGACTTACGTCGCAGCCGGGAGAAGCGAGCTCAATAGAGTTTCCAGCATCGTCGCGGAGATCGGCCCTCTCATGCGCTATCGCCCTTGCAGAATGGTATCCTCTTAACCAGCGTGGAGTTCATCTCCTGTCTATTCCATCCGCATAATTGGGACTCCTGACAATGTTTGAGAACCTGACAGACAAGCTACAACGTGCCTTCAAGAATCTACGAGGGCAGGGAACGCTGACGGAAGAGAACATCGGCGAAGCGCTGAAAGAGATTCGCATGGCGCTGCTCGAGGCCGACGTCAATTTCAAAGTCGTCAAAGAGCTGATTGACCACATCCGCGAAAAGGCCGTGGGACAGGAAGTGCTGACTGCGCTCTCGCCTGCCGAGCAGGTGGTCAAGATCGTTCGCGATGAATTGATCAACGTTTTAGGCAAAGATACGGCCAAGCTGAAGTTCGCCTCCCAGCCTCCCACCGTAGTGCTGATGGCAGGCCTGCAAGGCTCCGGAAAAACCACAACCTCTGGCAAGCTGGCGCACTGGCTCAAGCAAGGTGGCCACCGGCCGATGCTGGTCTCGGTCGACGTCTATCGTCCCGCGGCTCGCGAGCAGCTCAAAGTTGTCGCCAACGCTATCAAGGCACAGCTCTACGAAGGCACGGTCGAAGAATCGAACACCGCGACGGTTGAGCGCCTGGTGAAGGAAGCGCGACGTGAGGCCATCAACAACGCCTGCGACGTGCTCATCGTCGATACCGCCGGCCGCCTCCACATCGACGAGCAGCTCATGGACGAGATGCAGTCGCTGAAGAAGATCCTCAACCCGCAGGAGATCCTCTTCGTCGCCGACTCCATGACCGGCCAGGACGCGGTGCGCTCGGCCGACGAGTTCCACAAGAAGCTGACACTCACCGGCGTCATCCTCACCAAGATGGATGGCGATGCGCGCGGCGGCGCGGCGCTCTCCATCCGCAACGTGACCGGCCAGCCGATCAAGTTCATCGGCGTCGGCGAAAAGTACGATGCGCTGGAGCCCTTCCACCCCGACCGCATCGTTGGCCGCATCCTCGGCATGGGCGACATCCTCTCGCTCATCGAAAAGGCGGAGGCCAAGCTCGACAAGTCGAAGTCGGAAGAGTTTGCGCGCAAGGCGCTGAGCAGCGATGGCTTCTCGCTGGAGGATTTTCGCGGCCAGCTGCGACAGGTGAAGAAGCTGGGTTCGTTGCAGAGCATCATGGGCATGATGCCGAAGATCGGTCCGTTCGCCAACATGCAACAAGCGGCCGACAAAGTCGACGACAAGCAGCTCAATCGCGTCGAGGCGATCATCAACTCCATGACCCCACACGAGCGTGAGCATCACGAGGTCATCAACGGCAGCCGCCGCAAACGCATCGCCCGCGGTTCGGGAACCAGCGTGCAGGAAGTGAATCATCTGCTGCGGCAGTACGCCCAGATGCGCAAGATGTTCAAGAGCATGAGCAAGCCCAGCTTCGCGAAAAGGCTGGCGGGGATGAAGATGCCGGGAATGTAGGAAAACCAGCTACGAGCCGCGAGCTTCGAGCAACTAGCTAAGCATGAAGGTTCGGTAACTGGGCTAAAGGGCACATTGTTAATGTGTCCTTTCTTTTTTGCGGCAGACTGCGGCCCGGTTGGATTCATCGTTTGTTCTGACCGATAGCTGCCAAGTGCTAATTGCGGGTTCCTCGTTGCTAGTCGCTCGCAGCTCGCGGCTCGTTGCTCGCCGCTTCTTTTTCCAGCATAAACTCCAGCACTTCCTGCAGCGCCGACGACGTCCACACCGGCGCAAACGACAGCCGGTGCAGCGGCGTCGGCCCTTTCTCGCGCAGCGTCTTCAGGTGATGCGGCGTGCTGTAGCCCTTGTTGGAAGCGAGTCGGTACTCGGGGAAGACGGGGTCCCAGGCGCTGATCATCGCGTCCCGGTGAACCTTGGCAATGATGGACGCCGCTGCGATCGACGCCGACAAAGCGTCGCCGTGGATGATCGGCGTCTGCCGGCACTCGAAGTTGATGCGCAGCGCGTCGATCAGCAGGTGATCGGGCCGCGGCGTCAGCATCGCGACTGCCTCTTCCATGGCGCGCTTCGAGGCCCAGTAGATGTTGATCTGGTCGATGGTGGCGACATCGACAGCCGCGATCGACCAGGCCACTGCGTGCTCGCGAATGCGCGGCGCCAGCTTCTCGCGGGTCTCGCGGTCCAGAAGCTTGGAGTCACGCAGCCCGCGAATCCGATAGCTCGGATCGAGGATCACGGCCGCCGCAACCACCGGCCCAAAAAGCGAGCCCCGGCCGACTTCATCAACACCCGCCACCAGCTTTGCGCCGGCAGTCCACGCCAGCTTTTCGTACTTCAACGTGCACTTCAACCGCTTCAGCAGCCGCAGCTTGAGCGTAGCCTTGGACACCGGCTTGGGGCCAGCGCCGGTCAGCGATCTTTTTCTGGAAGTTGGCAAAGCGGAATCGCCTCCGCGCCTCGGAGGTCACCGAGATATTAAAACACGGAAACGACCGGCGAAGTATCCACGTCGGTTAGCTCTAAGCCTGTGTTGGTAAAACTCCAGACTATGAAAAACGGAATTTCGCCCCGCTGCACATTCAGAATTTCGTAACCGCTTCTCGCCATGAAGCCGCAACCCGATTATTTACAATGTTTTGTTATTTCGCGGCTTGGTCACAAGAATGCGACATAGCAGCCCAATCTGGGCGACCGTTCTGTTTCTCGGGGTGAATCGCTGTGCCAAGAACTGCGGAGTGGTTGGCGTAGCGCGCCACGTTCCTTCCTGCTCCACCGCACGGGCAGCCGGCAACTGCTGACCCTGTGAGTTTTTGTGTTTCCATTCATGGCACCGCGTTCCGTGGGATTCTGCGGCCTTCAGCCGCAGCGTTAGGTTAGCGACATTCACAGCTGTCATTCACAACGTTGAGCTCCCAAAAGGAGGTCACGTTAAGGGGCGAACCGGCACAGGTTTACATCCTGCTTCTCACCGAAAGGAGAAGGTGTATGACGCGTACGAAGGCTCCCCGCACCCTGCACATTTTCTCAAGCCTGGCGGCGATGGCGATTCTGTTCCTATTGCCCACAGTTCTTCTGGGCCAGTCGACTGTATCCACTGGAAACATCAACGGAAGCGTGACCGACGCCACCAATGCTGCCATATCCGGGGCGAAGGTGACGATCACCCGCATCGATACCGGCGGAGTCACCCAAGTGACCACCAACGGCAGCGGTTTTTACAACTCCGGCTCCATCACCCCGGGTACCTACCTGGTGAGGGTCGAAGCCAAGGGATTTGAATCGTCCGAAACCAAGGTGGTGGCGAAAATCGCCAACAATACCGCCGTCAACTTCTCCTTGAAAGTCGGCGCGGAAACCACAACCGTAAGCGTGGAAGCTACCTCCGTATCCGTCAATACCGAGCAGAGCTCGGTACAAGGCGTGCTGACCGCAAGTCAGATTGAGAACTTGCCGGTCAATGGCCGCAACTTCCTCGACCTGGCGCAGCTCGAGCCCGGGGTGCAGATCCAGGATGGCACCAACTTCGACCCGACCAAGATTGGCTATCAGTCGGTCTCCATCGGTGGCCGCTTCGGCCGCACCGCGCGCATTCAGGTGGACGGAACCGACATTTCCGACGAGACGGTCGGCACCACCACCGGCAACATCTCGGCTGACTCGATCCAGGAATTTCAGATCACGCAGTCGACGATGGATCTCTCCAACGATCTGAGTTCGTCAGGCGTGGTGAATGTCTCTACCAAGTCGGGCACCAACACCATTCACGGCGACGCGTACGAGTACTACCGCAGCAGTAACGTGGACGCGTCCCTGCCGAAGCCTCCGGGATTTGACGATCCCAACTATCACCGCAATCAGTACGGCGGCACGGTGGGCGGAGCCTTCATTAAGGACAAGCTGTTCTACTTTGCCGAGGGCGACAGTACCAATCAGAACCTGTTTGTGCCCGTGGAGTATGCGCCTCCGTTCAACACCTTCTCCGGCGGATTCAATTCGCCGTTCAAGAATCCCAACGCACTCGGGCGCGTTGATTTCGTGGCTCCCCATAACATCAAGTTGTTTTTCCGCTACAGCTACTCGCAGATCAATGCCGAAGGCACCTTCTTCTCCCAAAGCTTGCAGGTGTATCAGTCCAATAACTACTCCCGCAACTATGTGGGCGGAGCCGACTTCACGACGGGCGCCTGGACCCATAGCTTCCGCTTCAGCTATCTGAAGTTTCAGAACGGCATCGATGATGCCGTAATTGGCTCTACCTTGCCGCTGTCGAATTTCCCGGGCAACGGCCAGTATCTCAACCTGGAGGCAGCCAACGGACCTTCCACCGGCCCGAACCTGCTGGCGCCGCAAGGCACGCCGCAAAGCGACAAGCAAGTTAAGTACGACGGTTCGAAGACCATAGGCAGGCACATCCTTCGCTACGGTGTGGACTACAACCACATCCAGGGCGGCGGCTTTGCCAAGTTCTTCTCGCTGGCGCCGCAAGTCGTGACCAACCTCGTCTCCGGCGACCCTGCCTTCGCTGCCGCCGGTCCATTTCCCGGCGGAGCCGGCAACCTTCTGAACTACCCGGTGGAAGAGGTAGTCATGGGCAATGGACAAGGCTATTCCACGACTCAGGCGGCGTTTGGCTTTCCGGCAGGCGGACTGGGCCCCGACAATCGCCTGGGACTTTATATTGCCGATACCTGGAAGATGTTCTCCAACTTCACCGTGAATCTCGGCCTGCGGTATGACCGCGACACGGGACGCACCGACAGCGACTTGCCGGGGCTCTCCTTCCTCAACGGCTTATTGCCGAACGACCCCAACCTGGGCGCTCCCATTCCCAATCCCAATCTCAACTTTGGCCCGTCGTTGGGAATCGCATGGGATCCGTGGAAGAACGGCAAAACGGCTATTCGCGCCGGCATCGGCTTGTACTACGAGAACGTGATCTTCAACAACGTTCTTTTTGACCGTCCGCTGCGGCTACCCACCGGCGCATTTCTTCAGACGGCGGTGCCGTGCGACTTCGGCCCCATCAGCAATGCGTTCGGAGGTCTTCCGCAATTGCAATCCAGTGCGGCACAGTGCGGCACTCCCGACTCGCCCATCCGGATCGGCAACGCGGGAACCGCCATCGCCACATTGCAGCAACAGTATCAGGCGCTTTCGCCGTTTAGCCTCAGCGCTCCCAATCCCGGGTATCTGCAGAACTTTATTGGGAGCACAAATTTCCCCAACGGCCTGTTTGGCCCTGACTACAAGACCCCGCGTTCCACTCAAATCAACGTCGGCATCCAACGCGAACTGAGTCCGGGTGTGGTGCTTACCGTGGACTATGTCCGCAACGTGACCACCGCATTGCCGCTGGACATTGACCTTAACCACACGGGAGATACCAGATTCTTCAATAAGCCTGGTGCAATGGCCGCGATCAGTGCCACGACCTCGCAGTTCGGTTGCGGCGGCGGTACCAGCGCGGCAGCCATCAATTGCGCCATCGGCGCTGGCGCCACCATCGCATCCTTTGCAGGTAACGGCCTTGACTCCCAAGGCGACCTCGGTGGTCCGGGCTCCTGCCCGCCACAGGGCTGTGCCTTCGGCGGCTTGAACCCGTTGCAACCGTCGTTGTCGTTCCTGCTTCCCGCGGGAATTTCCAAGTACAACGCCCTGGATGTGAAGTTGACCTACCAGAAGGCGAGTCCCTTCAAGGGTCTTCGCTCCCTCAACATGCAAGTCGCTTACTCCTACTCTTCCTTCAAGAACTCGGGAGGGGGTCCGGGTGTCAGCGGCGTACCGGGAGAGATCGCCAACAGCGATCAGGATTTCATCGTTCCTGCTCTCGACAATGCCAACCCGAACAAATACTTCGGACCCTCGCTGCTGGATCGTCCGAATCAGTTCTCATTTGGCGTAGTCGGTGGCCTGCCCTGGAACTTCCAGGTCTCCTTCATCGGCCACTTCAATGAATCGCTGCCGGTTCCCATCATCGTACCCGGGAGCGGAGCTGGAGCGATCTTCCAGACCGACTTCTCGGGCGACGGAACCACCCAGGACCCGCTGCCCGGTACTCGTAACGGATCTTTTGGGCGTCAGGTGAACGGCAGCACCATCAACACATTGCTCGGCATCTACAACAACAACTATGGCAACCAGCCCACACCGGCTGGGCAGGTACTCGTCGCTAATGGTTTGTTCACCACTAGTCAGCTCCAGCAGCTTGGTGGTGTAGCTCCGTGCGTGGCGGGAGGCAGTATCAATAGCCCGAATTGCACTCTGCAATTCGCCCCTCCTGGGCAGGTAAACCTGGGCACACTGCGAGCCTTCGATTTGAAGCTCAACTGGAATTACAAGGTGGAGATGAAAAGCCACACCATCACCTTCCAACCGGGAGTGGGCTTCTACAACCTGTTTAACTTCGCCAACTTCGATCTGCCGCCAAACTCGCTAACCGGCGGCCTGACCAACAGCCCGGGCTCCATCAACGGCACTACGCAGGCGACACGTATCACCAACCGCGTGGGCGCCGGCACGGGAGTCTTCAACCTGGGCGCGCCGCGTGCCATGGAATTCGGCATGCGCATCGCCTTCTAACCGCCGAACGCTTGGCACGGCGCTTTCGGATGTTCGGGTGTAACTAGGGCGCTCCCCAGAGCGCCCTTTGTAGTTCAGACTTAGCGCAGTCAGTACCGATAGATCACTGCTTGCGACTCTGTGTGGAAGAAGAAGCTCGCAATCGAGCGTAAAGTCCAGCCCGCAAGGCGAAACTAAGGATGGCCCAGGACGTAAGAGCGTGGGTAAGAACTAACCTCGGTCTGCGGCGGTGGAGTGTGACACACGAAAACAGAACCCCGAAGGGGTGAAATTGCCGTTAGCCCAGGACGGAGCGCAACCGGGGCCCCCGATTAGCGCCGCCTTTGCGCGAATTGGGGTGGGAAGCGGAGTCCTGGGTAAAGTGGGGAGTAGGACCTAGTCCCGTAGGGACGGCAGGGTTTTTACACAGGCTCGTAAGTCCTGGGTGGAGTGGAAAAACAATTGAGCCGCGGAGCGGCGGCACGGCTACGACGCGGACACCGTGGGGACGGCGGCCTTTCGTAATCAGCTCTAATGTTGCGTTGTCGTCGGTGGCTTGTGAACCGTGCCTCCCGTGGTGACTCCGAGCCGGCGCAGTCGGTCCCTCGCCTGCGACGCCTCAATCGACCGCGGATAGCGCGCGATCAGGCTGTTCAGCTCGCGAACCCCGGCATCGCGCTGTCCCAACTCCAGCAGAGCGTATCCCTTCTTCAACTGCGCGGCCGCAGCCTTGTTTCCGCCCGGATACTGCTCCAGCACCTTGTCGTAGTCTTTCACCGCCGCTTCAAAGTTGCCCTGGCGATATTCGATATCGGCAAGATAGAACTGCGCGTTGCCCGCCAGATCGGTGCTCGAGTAGTACTGGATATATTGCGCAAACTCCTGCGATGCCAGATCGTACTTCCCCGAGTTGTAGTCACGCAGCGCATTGTTGTAGAGCACATCGGCCGGCGGCGCAGCCGATCCTGCATCGCCTCCGGGCGCTCCCGCCGCAGGCGCTCCACCCGCACTTGGCGCTGCCGCCATACCCGGCTGTCCCGCGGCCAGGTTTTGTCCCCCTTGCTGCATATCGTCGAGCTGCTTGCTGACTTTCGCCAGGCGCGACTTCAACTCGTCTACCGAATCATGTAGTGACTGGATCTGGCTGGAGAGCTGATCGATCTTGCCGCTGTTGTCGGTCGAGATTCCCTGCATCTTGTTTTGCAGATCGCCAACCGCGGCGTTCATCTTGTTGACGCTGTCGGCGCTCTGCTCGATGAGGTTCTTCATCACGCCCATGTTCATGTCGATGGACTGCTGCATGCGCGCCACCTGGTCCTGCAGCGCCTGCACCTGGGTCTGCAGCTGGACCATTTCCTTGCTCACCGCCAACGCGGGCATTGCTGATAGCGCCATCGCCGCGAGGGCCAGCCAAATTATGTGATTGCGAAGTCGCATAGGTCCTAATCCGTATGGAGATTTCCACTTTCCGAAGAGACTATCGTACGCCGTGAAGGTCACCATCGGCGATGTCAGAACAATAGGGCGGCGCTTCATTTCGGTGTCGCCGCCCTTTTCCTATTTCCCGCCCAGTCGATCACTGATACACGAAATGCGCCCGCCGGTTCTGCGCCCAGCAAGCTTCCGTGCTCTCAGTGCAGAAAGGCTTCTCCTTGCCGTAGCTGATGGTGCGGATGCGATCGGCGGAGATGCCCAACGAGATCAGCGCCTGCTTGGTGGCGTTGGCGCGATTGTCGCCCAGCGCCAGGTTGTATTCCGTCGAGCCGCGCTCGTCGCAATGACCCTCGATGGTGAACTTCATGTTGGGATGCTGCTGCAGGAATCGAGCGTCAGCCTGCAACACCTGCTGATACTGCTGCGAGACGTCGTAGCTGTCGTACTCGAAGAACACATCTTTTACATTCTGTGCGAACAGCTGCGCCTGCGTTTCATTATTGTTCTGGGGCGGTGGAGGCGCCGGCGCAGGTGTGACCGTCACTCGGGCGGTAGCCTCCTGTGTGCCAGTGTCATTCTTCGCGATCAGGCGGTAGGTCGTCGACTCCGTGGGAGTTACTTTGCTGGTGCCGCTGGGGTCGACTTTGCCTAACTGATCGATGCTGACGTCGGTCGCGAAATCGGTCTTCCAGATCAACGTCGTCGACTGTCCGGCGTTAATCGTGTTGGGATTGGCGGTCAATGAGGCAGTAGGCGCTGGCGCGGCCGGTGGCGGTGGCGGCGGTGGTGGCGGCGCCTTTTTCTTCCCGCAGGCACTCACAGCCAGAACTACAACGAGTGCCATGACGACCTTCATCCATTGACTTCTTGTCAGCTTCAACTCTTCCTCCAATTCGCGCGAGAGCACTCGCATCAGTTCATGACAGGGCCGAAGTGTGCTCCTTCCGTCGCCCTTTCCTATATAAAGTAATGCAGCAGAGCGCGATCAATCCTTCAGCTTACTTGAAACTCCAGTTGGGCTGCGAGTTTTCTCCTGACGTCGTTAGTTGCTTGGTCTCGCTGCCGTCGGCCAGCATGGTCCAGATCTGCGTCTTGCCGGTGCGATTCGACTGAAACACAATGTGCCGCCCATCGGGCGACCATGATGGGAAGTCGTTGCGACCGCCGTCATGCGTCAGTTGCGCCCACTGTTTGCTGGCTACATCCATGATGTAAATGTCGCTGGCGCCCGGCGCCCCCGGTCCGTAATGCCGCACCCAGGCAAAGGCAAGAAACTGCCCATTCGGCGACCACGAGGGCGACACCGCATATCCTTGATCGGTGACGCGAACCACATTCGTTCCATCGGATGCCATGGTATAGATCTGCGGTAGCCCGGTGCGGCCGCTCACCCACGCGATTTGCGCATTCGTCTTGGGATTCCAGGTCGGTGAGACGTCGGGCGCTCTGCTCTCAGTCAGCCGGCGGGAGTTGCTGCCGGTTGAACTCACGCTATAGATCTCGGGGTTGCCGGTACGCGAGGAAGAGAACGCGATGTTCTGCCCGTCCGACGACCACGCCGGCGAATAGTTGTCCCCGCCGAAACTCGCGAAATTCACTAGCCGGCCCAGATCCAGCGAATACATTAAGATCTGCCAGCCTTCTTTGGTAACGCCCGAGAACGCCACGCGTGAGCCGTCAGGCGAGACGTGCGGCGACAGCGCGATCGAACCCAGATGCGTGAGCTGCTTCTGATTGGCCCCGTCATAATCCATCTGCCAGATTTCCTTCGAGCCGCCGCGGCTGCTGACGTAATAGAGCTTGGTCTCCGCGATACCGCGAACGCCGCCGCCCAGGCGGAAGATGATCTCGTCCGCGAAGCGATGCGCGATCAGCCGCGCGTTCTCGTCCGTCGCCTGCTCGCGATACTGCTTGCCCAAAACCTGTGGCGACTGCGGATTCTTGGTGTCATACAGCCACCCCTGTACATTGAGAGTTCCACCTTGGACACCAAGGTTGCCAAAGGCCAGCATACTGGCGTTCGGCGGAGGATTCCCCCAGTCGCTCAGATGCACCTCTTGCGGTGCACCCGGAACGGACGTGGGGAAAAAACTCCGCGAAACCATGTCGAAGATCCCAGCCGCCTGAAGATCGTTCTGGAAGGTGGTGTTGAAGGTCATCGCCAGATTCTGCGTGCCGCTGTCGGCGGTGACCGTCTTGAAGTCAGGCGCAGCCAGGCGAATCTTCTCGACACCAAGACCAGTGCCAGTGCGAATCCAGTCCTGGGCGGCAGCACCTATCGTTACAAGGACCAGTAAAGAAAGAGTAGCGGCAAACTTCTTCATATAAGGGGAGTCTCCGACACAACTACGCAACTCATTTCGCTGCAAAAAATATCGGCTGTCATCCTGAGCGGAGGATCGCGCTGTTTGCGATCCGGAGTCGAAGGACCCCTACCGCCTGCACGTCCTGATCACGGAAATCTACCTCCGGTAATCAAACCAGAACTCCACCGCCACATACCGCCCCGCGTACTCCGGGGGCAACGGACCAAACGTGTCGATCCTTTGCAACGCGCGCATCGCCGACTGATCCAGCGACGGAGTCCCGCTCGACTGCTCCACGCGAACGTTCGTCGGCTCGCCCGAGCGCGTGATCTCAAAGTAGATGTACACCCGGCGCGCGGTGTCGATGTTGGGATCGATCTCGTACTTCAGCCAGTTCTCCGAAACCTTGCGCCGCACCGCGTCCACATACCAGCCAAAGCGGCTGCCGAAGTCGCCGGTGCCACCGCTGAAGCTCAGACCTCCCTTAGCGCCTCCCGCCGAGAATGAACCGTACGGCCCGCTGACCGGGCCGCCCTCGCCAAACGGAATCTTGTTGTCTTCAACTTTGGCGACTTCCTTCGGCGGCGGCTTCTTCTGCGCGGTCTCGTGTGGCCCTTTGCGCGTGGCTTCCGGTGCGGGAATCGGAATCGCCTTCGGCTCCTCTTTCGGTTCTTCCTTCGGCGGAGACTTTGTCAGCCCCTTCGATTGATTGGCCAGCACGTTCTGCGTCTGCGTGGGGGGCGCTGGCAGTGGGATGCTAGTGACCAGCGTCGCGCTCATCGCGCCTCCCCCGCCGGTCGTTCCTCCCCAACTCTCGCCGCGTCCAATGGGAATCAGATAGCCGAACAACGCCAGAGCCAACAGTCCGACATGCAGTACCACCGAGCCGAGTAGAGGGATCCCAACACTGCCCTCGGTCGGAAAGATGTCAACGTCGGCTGCCATTCTTCTCCAAAGGCTGAGTAACGATGCTTACATTGGTGATCCCCGCTTGCTTCACCGCATCCATCACCGTTGCAAACGCCCCGAAGGGCACGTTCTCATCGGCGCGCAGGAAGACCGACTGGCCTTCGGGATCGCGGATCTTCTGATGCAGCTGGGCGCCGATCTGGTTGATGTTGATGGGCTGGCTGTTGAGGAAGACATTCTGATCGCGGTCAATGGTCAGCACCAGCCGCTCTTCGGTGATCTCCTTCACCGTCTTGGTGTGCGGCACGGCGACCTCGACGCCCGATTGCAACACCGGGGCGGTCACCATGAAGATGATCAGCAGCACCAGCACCACGTCCACCAGCGGCGTGACATTAATGTCTGAGAGCGACGATTGCGTGCGTCCCTGTGAGTTGGTGAACGCCATTACCGCCGCTCCACCGTCTCGGCGCTGCGAACGGATCCAGCCTGTGCGCGCTCTACTTCGTTAACCAGTTCCAGCGCGAAGTCATCCATCCGGGCACCGAACTCGCGAATGTGCTGGATGAACATGTTGTACGCGATGACGGCGGGAATGGCGGCGAACAGTCCTGCCGCTGTCGTGATTAGCGCTTCCGAGACGCCCGGGGCGACGGCGCGCAACGTCGCCGAACCGGCGGTGCCGAGTCCGTGAAACGCATCGATGATGCCCCACACCGTTCCGAACAATCCAATGAACGGCGTGACCGCGCCCGTGGTTGCGAGCCAGGGCAGGCGGCTTTCAAGACGCGTCAATTCTTCCGAAGCGGCAATCTGCGTCGCCCGTTGCAGTGCCGACATGCGGATGGGATACGACGCCTGCTTGCGTAGTTCGGTATACGCGCCTTCGAAGACGGCCACGAGCGGGCTGGGCCTGAATTGCTCGGCGACGGCGGCCACGTCCTGCAGGCGCTCGGACTTGCGAAAGGCGCGCATGAAGCGGTTGCTCTGCACCCGGGCGCGGCGGAAGAGCCCCCACTTGGAGAAGATGATGGCCCAGGAGGCGACGCTGAAGATGAGGAGGATGACGAGGACAGTTTTGGCGACGAGACCGCTGGTTTCAATCAGACCTGAGATTTCACCGCCGATGGCCGAAGCGAGCAAAGAAGGAAACACATTCATGAGGCAGAACAGGCTCAACTTTCGTTACTCCGCATTATAAGCATTTGACGGGTTAGAAGCAGATTTGCGGGACGGGGTGCTCGCGAAGTAAAGAGCAGCCAGGTGTAAGCTCCCAGCCGTGAGCCGTTAACTGTTCATCTTTCGGGCGCTACGCCCGCCGTGCCATACGGCACGCTGCCGGATTGCTTTTTTGTTGTCATCACGAGCCCGCCGCGGCGGGCGAGGGATCTGCTGTTTCGCCGCGCGAGGCCAAAGATCTGGTTTGGCGGTATCGATCCGAGCTCGGCAGAGCGAAAGTGATTAGCCCCGGGCGGGAGCCCGGGGTGCGCGGAAGAAGAAGGCCCGAGTCCCGTAGGGACGGCACATTCGCGACGCAAGAGCATTCTCTTCAGCGAATGAATGTCAGTGGGAACTCACCAGGACTACGTTCTTCTTTCCTCCAGAGTCATTGCTTGTGTGGGAAAAACCATCTGCCGTCCCTGCGGGACTTAGCTCGTTTCTTGTTTGCCTACCCCGGGCTTCCGCCCGGGGCTAATCACTTTCGCCGCTAGGGCTTGCCTCAAACGGAAGATGAGAAATGGCGTTGAGCAAAGGCCCGTACGGACGGTGAAGTTCGCCTTCTCACGTTCGGAAGAATTCCGGCGGGAGAGATTGCCCGACGTACTCGAACATCCACAACTTATGTCAAGCAGTGATGCTTTAGGTGTTTCCCGCAGGCAATCTGCCGCAATCCTTCCACGAACAACCCGAGCAACGCATACGTAGCCGCATTCGCAAGAACCACCCAATAGAAACGAAGAGGAAGATGGAGATGGAGATAGACGACGGGTTGAGTCAATCGGGTGAGAGTTCCCAGAAACGAATCGGTAGAGGTGATCGGGATAAACAAGAGAATCACTGCCCAGCAGCCGGCAATCAGAAAGCCCACACTTGCCCACATCGCAATTCGGTATTTCACGTTATCGCTCCTGCTGTTTACTACTTCCAGACTATCGGTAATGGGTTGTTTGGAATTTTAGGGCGTTCATTTCCAAGCGAGGTACAGTGCCCGCGCTATTAGCATCAGAAGCCCCAATAACAGAATTGCGCCGGTCCAGACCAGCCATGCAATATCCAGCGCTTTAGCCGTCCGGTCCAGCCATCGCCTCATGGTATGCACCTCAATGGCACGATGCTAAGGCTGAGCCGAAAGGCAACGTGAAATTGAAAACAGGCCACTCCCAGATAATCCCACGAAATGCAACTAAACTCCCACATGATTCGGATGCGCAAGATCACAGCGGATGTCACGCGTAGCTGACGGCTGACAGCTGAGAGCTGACAGCTCAATTCTGCTACACTGCGCACGTAACCTCATCACCCGGAACCGCCGTGCTGCTGGAACTGCAAGTCGAAAACTACGCGGTCATCGACAACGTCGCCGTGGAGTTCGCCCCCGGCCTCAACCTGCTGACCGGCGAGACCGGCGCCGGCAAATCCATCCTCATCGACGCGCTCGCGCTTTTGCTCGGGGACAAAGCTTCCAGCGACGCCGTTCGTCATGGCACCGAGAAAGCGACCGTCTCGGCAGTCTTCGAGGTCGAATCGCCGGCCGTCGCCGCGGTTCTCGAAGCTAACGGGATTGACAGCGAAGAAGGCCAGCTCATCCTGCGCCGCGAAATTGCTGCGGGCGGCAAGGGCCGCGTCTTCATCAACAATCAGCCCGCGACGGTCGGCGTACTGAAGCAACTGGCTTTGCATCTTGCTGTGATTCATGCGCAAAACGAAGCCGTGCTGGCATTCGATGGCGGCTCGCGCTTGTCGCTGCTCGACAGCTATGCGGCCATCGGCGACTCTGCTGCTGCGAATACATTTCACGACTGGACTCAGGTGCGCACCCGCATCGCCGATCTCGAGCGCGACGAGCACGACCGCCTCCGCCTGCTAGATCTCTGGAGCTTCCAACGCAAGGAGATTGCCGACGCGCACCTCGAGCCCGAGGAAGATACGAAACTCGAAGCTGAGAAGCGCGTGCTCGCCAATGCCGAGCGCGTACGTAATGCGGCGATGGCAGCCTACGACGCGCTCTATGACAGCAATGCCTCGGCGGCAGCTTCGATTCGCATCGCGACTCGTCAGATCGACGAGCTATCGCGCTTCGACGACCGATTTCGCGACACTGTGCCCGAGTTGGAGTCGGCGCGCATCACCATCGAAGACATTGGCCAGCGCCTGCGCGACTACGCGGAAGACATCGACGCCTCGCCCGAGCGGCTGGCCGAAGTGGAAGATCGGCTGGCGGCGCTCGATCGCCTGAAGCGCAAGTATGGGCCGAAGCTGGAAGACGTGATCGCCTTGGGCGCGGAGCTCGAACGCAAGCTGAACGAGATGGAGAACAAGGACGAGGTCCTGCGCAAGCTGCGTCTCGAGCTGGCCGCCGCGGCGGAACGCTATCTGGAAGGAGCTCGTGCCTTGTCGCGGCAGCGTTACGACGCGGCGCGCAAGCTGGAGAAGCTGGTCGAAAGCGAAATCAACGAGCTGGCAATGAAAGCGCACTTCAAGGTCGAGGTCAGCGGCTCCGATGAGGAAGGGAACTGGACCAGCCGCGGCTTCGATCAGGTTCAGTACTTGATCTCAGCCAACCCCGGCGAGCCGCTCGGTCCGGTGGATGAGATTGCTTCCGGCGGCGAACTCTCGCGCGTGATGCTGGCGCTGAAAACAGTCGTCGAGACCGGACAAACGAAGCGCGGTGGTCGTAACGGATCGGGTCGGGATGCGGGTGCCCCATCCTCGTCCGCGGGTGCCCCATCCTCGTCGCCTTCCTTTGGCGACAGGGTGGGTTCAGAGAGGGTGGGTTCTCAACGAACGCTGGTCTTCGACGAGATCGACAGCGGCATCGGTGGGCGCGCGGCCGAAGCTGTCGGCAAAAAGCTGAAGCAGCTTTCGCGCACCAAGCAAGTCCTCTGCATCACGCATCTGCCGCAGATCGCATCCTTCGCCGATCACCACTACCTAATCGAGAAGCGCGAAGCCGCCGGCAGAACGAAGACGTCGGTTCGTGCCCTCGACGCCCTCGAACGCACCCGCGAGATCGCCCGCATGATGAGCGGGGCGAAGCTGACAGACACATCTCTGAAGCATGCGGAGCAGATGCTGAAGATGAATCGATGAATCGGTTAGTGGCCAGCAGGCGGAACTCTATTGGCGAGGTTTCATTTCGCTGCCGCAACTCCAGTCGAGCGTGTTTCGGGCATGGGCTTGCCGGATCTGCTATCCCCTGACTGATCGAGTTTTCCTGTCGGGGCGGCTGGCTGTTCCGTATTCGTGTCTGTGCGAGTCCTGCGAGCCGTTGCATGTCCAAGTACGTACCCGGCGATTGCAGCGAGAATCGTCCCAGCCTGTTCTTTGCCTATTGGTCAAGAACACTGAGAGCAAATACGGCGAATATGATGGTCACCACGGTCGTAAATTGCAGAATGAACTCAGGTCCCTGCCCCCAAAGACTCCCGAAATCGAAGGAATCGAAGATTTTGTTGCCGGTTTCAGCTCCAGCTTTTAGAAGCTCTTGCTGCTGTTCCTCTCTGTACCGCTGAAAAGCTGTGTCGTTTACCGTATCCCCCCAACGGCGGAGTTCCGCCTGGTAATCACTACGTTCACTCTGAATCGACGGGTCTTCATGGCCGAAAGCGGGAAGAAAAGTGCCAACACGACCAGTGGCGACCGCTCGTGATCTTACTGACCGAATGTCGGGGTTATTTTCTAACACGTGGGTGTTTGCAGGAGGTATTGGGTTCTCTGTTAACCAAGTCTTCTCACTCACCACCTCTTGATGATAGCCACCCGCTTCCCACTTCTCGGAAAGCGATTTCAGAATCTGCTGCTGTCGTACGGTTGACAGCGCCGCCCTTACCTGTTCGCCCATAGGACCAGTTTGGGCTACCCGATTCGAGTACTTAAGCATCAGGAAGAAGAGGAACGCGAGTAGAACTAATACCGAGCCAGCGAGTACCAGCGGCCCAGTTCCGTAACTGACGGATATGCAGAAGGCAAGCTGCGCGGCATGAACGTGGCAAAGGAAGAGACAAGAACTAAGGACGCCCATAACCACCACCCCGAAAAGCTGACTGGATTACGTCGGGCTTTCCACGTCGTCGTCCTTGCTACCCACACCTTACCCCCAAATGTCACATGCGGTGCTCTTTTTTCTTACCGTAAACGGGAAATTCCCGAAATGAACCAGCGTGGGGCCTGGCCCTCGACTTCGGTCTCAGCGATGCTTAGAAGGTGAGTTGATTTATAGAAATCCCACCCCTTAGTTGTTATGGTATCGCCCCATCCTTCCCCGCAATTCTCCGCAGCAATCCCAGCTGCCCGTTGTGATATCCCTCGTGATACTGCAGGCGAATGAGGGCGTCGCCGATCGATCCTGTCAGCGGAGGACGGTTCATCGGCTCGGGCACGGGCCCCGCCAGCTTTGCTTCCGACATCGCCGCCAGCGCCGGAAGCAGCCGCAATTGCGAGTCAGAAAGGTATCCGCGCAGCGTCGCCAGATCGAGCAAACTGTCGGTCTCCGATGGCGAGATGCCGCGCCGGTAGGGAGCGGCCTGGGCATCAGGACAAACCGGCGTCTCGCCGACCAGGGTGAGAATTCCTCCGCGAGCTATCACAATGTGGCCCAATACCCAGTAGCAATTTCCGCCGTCGGGCGGCTTCACCAGGCTCTCCGCTTCGCTCACGTCTTCCAGATTGCGATGGATGGCTGCAAAGCTGAAGTCGAACATCTTCACCAAATCGGCGCCGGTCATGGTTCGCACTCCCTTTCATGGGACTCGTAAGCGATTGTACAAGCGGGTACTTGCGATGTCCCAGGGAATGGTCACGGGAGCTTGTTGGAATTCATGCCACATTCCAGAAGTCTCGAACATCCAATCCATAGACATTTGGCGGTTTCCATTGGCTGCGAAAATTGCGCCTCAGACTGCGGATTCACGCACTTTCGCGCCGTTACGTTGGTGGTTACCGCGCTGTTACAATAAAGTAATCGTGGGGAAACTCGGGTTCGAATCCGTATACTAAGTCAACATAGGACGGCATGACTCAAGCTGACGCGAAGACCTTACTTTTATTGAAGCCGCGGGGCTTCTGCGCCGGAGTAGTGCGCGCTATCGATATTGTCCGCATCGCCTTAGAGACCTTCGGCGCTCCCATTTACGTTCGCAAAGAGATTGTCCACAACCGTTACGTGGTGGACGAGCTGACCGCCAAGGGCGCCATCTTTGTCGATAGCGTCGACGAGGTGCCGGCCGGCGAGCGGGTCATCTACAGCGCTCACGGCGTTGCTCCGGAAGTTCGCGACGCCAGCAAGCTGCGTGAGTTGCGCGTGATCGACGCCACTTGTCCGCTGGTGACCAAGGTTCACGTCGAAGCTGTGAAGTTCGCCCGCGAAGGCTATTCGCTGATTCTTATCGGGCATCGCGATCACGACGAGGTCATCGGCACTCTGGGCGAAGCGCCGGCGGTGACCCAGGTTGTCGATTCGCCGGACGACGTCGACAAGCTGCACGTTCCCGACCCCGATCGCGTCGCCTATCTGACCCAGACCACGTTGAGCCTCGATGAAACCCGTCACGTGATCGAGGCGTTACGGCAGCGCTTTCCCAATATCAAAGGCCCGCACGCGCAGGACATTTGCTATGCCACGGAAAATCGCCAGACTGCGGTGAAAGACGTGGCCGCCGAATGCGACTTGCTGCTGGTGGTCGGCTCCGACAACAGCTCGAACTCGAATCGGCTGGTCGAGGTGGCGCGCAATCTGGGGACGAACTCGCACCTGATTGAGAACTACCGCTCCATCGAGCCGGAGTGGTTGCAGAACGTAAACACCGTAGGCCTGACCGCCGGGGCTTCTGCCCCCGAGATCCTGGTGCAGGAAGCAGTGACTTTCCTCGAGGAACAGGGTTTTACCAACATGCGCGAGGTGGAAGTGATGCCCGAGCATGTGCGCTTTGGATTACCGCCCGAGATCGTAGAGGCAATTGGCGCTGCGCCCGCGTTGGCTGAGTAATAAAGAGCAATGGCAGATCCTTACAGTCCGGCCGAAATGCGTTTCGGCAAGATCGATGACATCAAAAGCCGGGTAGCTGCCGCCATCGACGCGTCGCGGCGTTACCTGTTCGGTATCCAGGAGCGCGAAGACGGCTATTGGTGCGGCGAGCTAGGCGCCGACACCACGCTGGTCTCCGACTACATTCTGCTGCATCGCCTGCTGGGCACCGAAGATGAGGCGCGCACCCAGAAGTGTGCCGTCGAAATCCTCAACCGCCAGAATCCGGACGGCGGCTGGCCGATCTACAACGACGGCCCTTCCAACGTCAGCGCCTCCGTGAAGGCTTACTTCGCGCTGAAGATGGCGGGGTACAGCCCCGATCATCCGCAACTGACGAAGGCCCGCGAACGCATCCTCGCGCTGGGTGGCGTGACCGAGGTCAATACCTTTACCAAGATCTATCTCTGCTTCCTTGGTCAGTACGATTACGATGCCGTGCCTGCGATTCCGCCGGAGATCGTGCTGTTTCCGAAATGGTTCTGGTTCAATATCTACGAAATTTCGTCGTGGTCGCGCGCCATTCTGGTGCCGCTCTCCATCGCTTACGCGAAGAAGCCGTTCAAAAAGATTCCGGAGGAGCAGGGGATCGAGGAGCTCTTCGTCGGTGGCCGAACTAAAAGCCAGTTGCGTTTGCGCTGGGCCGACTCGCTGATAAGTTGGCGCAACTTCTTTTTGCTGCTCGACCGGCTGATTCACTTCTTCGAGCGGGTTCACGTTCGTCCACTGCGCTCGCGCGCCTTGAAGGTCGCCGAAAAATGGATGCTGGAGCGCCTGGAGATGAGCGACGGCTTGGGCGCGATCTATCCCGGCATCATGAACTCGATTATCGCCCTGCGTTGTCTGGGTTATTCGCTGGACGACCCGCAGGTGATCCGCGCCATGGACGAGTTCGAAAAGCTGGGCATCGAGGATGAGACTACCTTCCGCATGCAGCCCTGCATGTCGCCGGTGTGGGACACGGCCTACGCGGTATTTGCGCTGGCGGAGAGTGGAATTCCGGCCACCGATCCACGCCTGGTGGCGCCTTGCGAGTGGATGCTGAAAAAGCAGGTGACGCGTCGCGGCGACTGGTGCGTGAAGAATCGCAGAGTCGCACCGGCGGGGTGGTACTTCGAGTTCAACAACGAGTTCTACCCTGACGTGGACGACAGCGCGCAGGTGCTGCTGGCGCTCAGCCGGGTCAAGACCAGCAACGAAGCGTATCAGACCAAATCGGTGGAACGCGCGCTGGAGTGGATTCTGTCCATGCAGTGCAAGAACGGCGGTTGGGCCTCGTTCGACAAAGACAACGACCGCATGGTCTTCCAGCAAATTCCTTTTGCCGATCACAACGCCATGCTCGATCCCCCGACGGTCGATATCACGGGTCGAGTGCTGGAGTGCCTGGCGACGTATGGTTACTCGCTGAAAGATGCGCCGGTGCGCCGCGCCGTGGAGTTCGTCAAGCGTGAGCAGGAGCCCGACGGATCATGGTTCGGGCGCTGGGGAGTCAACTACATCTACGGGACGATGCTGGTGCTGCGCGGCCTGGAAGCGGTGGGTGTGGATTACCACGAGCCTTGCGTACAGCAGGCGGTGGAGTGGCTGCGCATGATGCAGAATCCCGACGGTGGCTGGGGCGAAAGCTGCGGCTCCTATGACGATCCGGTCACGAAGGGAGTAGGTCCGAGCACGGCATCGCAAACCGCATGGGCGGTGATGGGCTTGCTCGCCGCCAACGATACGCGCAGCGATTCCTTGCAGCGGGGCGTTGCCTACCTGTTGAAGACGCAGCGGCGCGATGGGTCGTGGGACGAATCGTTGTACACCGGAACCGGTTTTCCGCGGGTGTTCTACCTGATGTACTACATGTACCGCCAGTATTTCCCGCTACTCGCGCTCACCACGTATGGCAAAGCAACGGTGGTGCCGGAAGAAGAGCGAATGCGCATCGTGAGGAAGCAGTAGCCAGTGGCCACGATTCTCATGAGCATCCAGATATGCTCGTAGAATAGTGACACGCTTACTGATGGAGGCTGCGCCGATGACAATCACAATCGAGATTAAGCCTGAGGTCGAAGCCGAGCTGGCCGCCCAAGCCGCTGCCCGTGGGATGGATGTATCGGCCTATGCCGCTGCGCTTCTTGAAGAGGCGGCCCGGCCCACGGAAAAGGCGACCCCGAAGAAGAGCTTGGTGGATTTCTTACGAGAATCGCCACTGGTTGGAGTGGAACTCAATTTGGAACGAGACAAGGATACGGGCCGAGACATCGAGCTATGAGTGGTTACCTGCTCGATACCAATTGCATTTCCGAACTTGTCCGTATCGAACCCGACGCGCATGTCATGGTGTGGATGCGCGCCGCCAATGAGAAGCTGCTACATCTCAGCGTTCTCACTTTAGGGGAAATTCGCAAAGGCCCGACGCTGTTGCCTGCCAGTCGGCGACGCGCTCAATTGGAGCGATGGCTAGAGATCGAACTGCCAGCCCAATTCGCGGATCGACTCTTGCCCATCAATGCCGACATTGCAGAGATATGGGGCGTGATGGCCGGCGAAGCACAGCTTCAAGGCAACACGATCGGTATCATCGATGGATTTCTTGCGGCGACAGCGAGGCACCATGAGCTGGCGATTGTTACCCGCAACGTGCGGGATTTCAGAATGTGTGGGGTCCCGGTCGTTAATCCTTGGATGGTCCAGTAGCGTAGCTAAGCGATGAAATGTTTCGTCACAGGCGCCACCGGATTCCTGGGAAGTCATGTTGCCCGGCAACTTCTGTCTCGCGGTGCCGATCTTCGTCTTCTGCTGCGGCCGACCAGTCGCACCGACAACATCGATGACATTCCCGCAGAGCGCGTCATCGGCGATCTTCGCGATCCAGATTCGCTAAGGAAGGGCATGGCGGGATGTGAGTTCGTCTTCCACGTTGCTGCGGATTATCGCCTGTGGGCCCTAAACCGCCAGGAACTCTACGATTCCAACGTGGAAGGTACCCGGAATGTCCTGGAGGCGGCGAGAGATTCCGGCGTGCGCCGGGTTATCTACACGAGTAGTGTCGCGACCATGGGGTTCGGCAACAACGGCCGCCTCACGGATGAGAAGTCGCCGGTAACGCTTTCGAACATGATCGGCGACTACAAGCGCAGCAAGTTCCTGGCCGAGCAGTTAGTGATGGATGCGGGCCGAGCCGGGCAGAACGTTGTGATGGTCAATCCCACGACGCCGGTGGGCGAGCGCGACATCAAGCCGACGCCGAGCGGGCAGATCATTCTCGATTTTCTGCGGCGCAAGTTCCCGGCCTATGTCGATACCGGCTTGAACCTGGTGGACGTAATCGATTGTGCCGACGGACACCTGCTAGCGATGGAGAAAGCGCAACCCGGCGAGCGCTATATTCTCGGCGGCGAGAACCTGACATTGAAGCAGATCCTCGACAAGTTGGGAGCGATCACGGGATTGCCGTCGCCCAAGGTGAAGCTGCCGTATGCAGTCGCACTGGCTACCGGCGTCGTCGACACCTTAGTTGTCGGCAAGATCATGAAGCGCGAACCTCGCGTCACAATCGACGCGGTGCGCATGGGACGCAAGAAGATGTTCGTCACCAGCGCCAAGGCCGAACGCGAGCTGGGATGGAATCCGCGTCCAGTCGACGAAGCCTTACGCCGCGCCGTGGAATGGTTTCGCGCGAAGGGCTATGTCGCGTAAGCCGATCGCGATTGTCGCGGCGATGCCAGTGGAACTGGCGCCACTGCTGGGCAAGACGCAATCGCGGCAGGTGGATGGCGTCGATCTGTTCGAACTGCCGCGGGCGCTAGTCGCGATTGGCGGCATTGGCGAAAAGCACGCGCGCCATGCGGCCGAAGTGGTGATTGAGCAGGCGCAGCCGAAGTTGCTGCTTTCGGCGGGAATCGCGGGTGCGATCTCACCCGGTTTGAAGGTAGGCGACGTCGGGCGCGTCAGGGAAGTTGTAGATGTCGCCACGGGTGAGCGCTATTCGACTGCCGGCGGCGACTGGGTGCTAGTGACCTCACAGGACGTAAGCGACGCAGCCGAGAAGCAGAGTCTGCGCGCGAAGTATGGCGCCGACGTAGTGGACATGGAAGGCGCGGCGGAGGCGCAGGTAGCCAAAGAGCGTGGTCTCGACTTTGCGGCCATAAAGGCGATCTCCGATGAGGCAGCTTTCGTAATGCCTCCGCTGAACCGCTTCATCGAGGACGGCAAATTCGATACCCGGCGCTTTCTGGTATACATCGCCTTACACCCGAGGTGGTGGGGTACTCTGGGCAGGATCAAGAAGAATAGCGAGATAGCCACTGCGAACCTGTGCGAAGCAGTGAGACATCTAATAGAAAACAGTGGCTAGTGGATAGTGAATAGAAGAAACGAACTATCCACCATCCCCTAGCCACTATCCACTGAATCAACATGTCGCTCGCAACCCAACTCGGCACACTTACGAAACAGCAGGCCATCCCCTCGACCATGCACGCCGCGGTCTACCGAGGCGTCGATGACGTTCGCTTGGAAACCGTTACTGTCCCGCAGATTAGTCCGGGCGAGATCCTGATCCGGGTGCATACCTGCGGCATCTGCGGCACGGATCTTAAAAAGATTGCTACCGGTTCCCACTCCGCGCCGCGAATTTTTGGACACGAAACTGCCGGGGTCGTGGCGGCGGTTGGTGACAACGTCAGCGAATTCCGATTGGGTGACCGAGTTGTTGTGTTTCACCACATCCCCTGCGGCGATTGTTATTACTGCCAACACAAAGTCTTTGCCCAGTGCCCCACCTACAAGAAAGTAGGCGCAACCGCCGGTTACGAGGCCAGCGGCGGGGGCTTTGCCGAGTATGTCCGGGTGATGGACTGGATCGTCCGCAAGGGTGTGGTCCGCATCCCCGATGACGTCTCTTTCGAGCAGGCATCCTTCATTGAACCCGTAAATACTTGCATGAAAGGTATTGAGACGCTGAGGCTTGTGCCAGGCGAGACGGTGCTGGTGATGGGCCAGGGGCCGATCGGAATTATCCTTGCCGTCCTGGCGCGGCGGAGCGGTGCGCGGGTAATCACTTCCGATTTGCTTCCGCAGAGGCATACAATAGCTAAGACGTTCGGCCTAAACGAGAGCATCGATGCCTCCGCCTCCGATACCGTGCAGACCATCAAAGAACTCACGGAGGGCCGAGGGGCAGATGCAGTCATTCTTGCGGTAGCTGGCACCAGCTTGATCCGTCCAGCGATGGATGCGACGCGACCTGGCGGCCGGGTGCTGCTGTTTGCGCAAACCCAGCACGGCGAGGCCACGATTGACCCCGCCGCGGTTTGTGTCGATGAGAAGAGTCTTTTGGGTTCTTATAGCGCTTCCGTGGACTTGCAGGAAGAGTCGGCACGCTTTGTACTTAGTCGGGAAATGGAACTGGAGCGGCTTATCAGCCACCGGTTTCCGTTGACCGACGCGACTGAGGCATTGCGGCTGGCTGCCCATCCCAAACCGGACTCGATGAAGGTCGTAATTCAGCCGGGCAGCGAATGGAAGGACCAGTAGAGTGAACGGACAAATGACGGCGGCGGTCCTCTATGGTAAGGAGGACGTCAAAATCGAGCGCGTGCCTATCCCCACGCTGGACGAAGGGGAGGTGCTGGTCAAGGTGCAGGTGGCCCTGACCTGCGGTACCGATCTGAAGGTCTATCAGCGGGGCTATCACGCCCGCATGATTGTGCCTCCGGCGCTGTTCGGCCATGAACTGGCTGGCGTGATCGAAGAGGTCGGGCCCAACGTCAAGGGATTCAAGAAGGGAATGCGCGTGGTGGCGCTGAACTCCGCGCCCTGCGGCATGTGTTTCTACTGCTCCAAACACCAGGAGAACCTCTGCGAGGACCTGCTGTTCAACAACGGAGCCTACGCCGAATACATTCGCATTCCGCGGCGCATCGTCGAGACCAACATGCTGGCCATCCCGAAGCACGTCAGCTTCGAGGAGGCCGCGATGGTCGAGCCTCTGGCTTGCGTCCTGCGCGGATTGCACGAAACCAAGATGGAGATTGGCGACTCGGTCGCCGTGATCGGCGCCGGACCCATCGGGTTGATGTTTATCCAGGTGGCGAAGCTGACCGGCTGTAACGTGATTTCCGTGGTGAAGCGCGACTCGCAGGTCGCAGCGGCGCGCCGCGTAGGTGCGGACCTGGCGGTGCAGATCACCGCGGTCGATGATCCGGTGAAAGCGGTGCGCAAGCTTACTCCCGAAGGACGCGGCTGCGACGTTGTCATCGAGGCGGTGGGCCGTCCCCAGGCGTGGGAGTGGACCATCGACATGGTGCGCAAGGGCGGCACGGTTAACTTCTTCGGGGGCTGCGCCAGCGGCACGACGGTTGCGCTCGATACCCAGCGCCTGCACTACAACGAGCTGACGCTGAAGGCCACCTTCCATCACACGCCGGAAACGGTGCGCAAAGCGTTTTCGCTGATCTGCGAAAAGAAGATCAAAGGCACCGACTACATCACCGGGGAAGCGCCACTCTCACGGCTTCAGCAGGTGCTGCGCCACATGCTGAATCGCAACGGGGACATCAAGACGGCCATCATTCCGGGGACGTAAAAAGCAGTGGCCAGTTGCCGGTTGTCAGTTGGGTTAGAAAGACTCTAATCAAGCTTGGTTTTGAAGGGGACGGCCTTCAGGCCGTCCGTAAGTACCGCATGGTTGTGGCTTTAGCCACTGAGGGGCTTCGCCGTTGACTTTCGCCTTGAGTTGTAGATAACCATGCTTCTGCAAACGTGGGCAAAAAGAGCCGAGTTTACGTACGCGGGTTCAGTTCCAACGGGAACTGAGATTCGATACGGCAACGGCTCAACGGCAACTGTCTCCGGTCGACAGTATTCCGCACTACTAACC
>JBARGS010000244.1:0-2929 GCA_049798495.1 Candidatus Korobacteraceae bacterium
GAAATACACAAGCTTGCTATGGACTACTCGCCACAACAATTGGGCGCCGCGGCAGGGCAACTCTGGGCCTTCATACATGAATTGAAAGTAGGAGACACCGTAATCGTGCCGGATACGGCAGCACGAAGAGTGTTGGTCGGCGTCCTTACCGGTGAGTATAGGTATGATCCGTCTTTTAATCCTCACTATCTGAGGACCCGAACCGTAGACTGGAAGGAGCCCATCGACTGGGATCTGATTGCCGAAGAGCAGCGCAGATCTTTCTTTGGTTTGAGAACTATATACCGCCCGAATCAGGACCTGTCTGAAATCATTCACCTCTCAGAAAACACGGTGCGGCGTCAACAAAATCCAAGACTAGATGAAGGTTCTCAACCCAACATCAAATTAGAAGGCCAAGAGAATCTATATGATCGCGCAGAGGAGGCGGTTAGAACGCGACTAGCAGCGATGAACTGTCACGAATTCCAGGACTTTGTGGGTGCTGTATTAAAGGCAGCAGGCTTTGTCGTTCTGTTCAACAGCGCTCGAAAAGGAAGGGATGGCGGAATTGATCTGATTATTTCGAGAGACTCTCTTGGAGCGGGTGAAAAGATCATCGTGCAGGTGAAGCACCAGGCGGGAGCCGTGGGCCAGCCAGAGCTCCAACAGCTAATTGGCACACTCAAATCGAATGAGCACGGGCTTATGGTTTCAACAGGTGGAATCACCGCAGACGCCCAGCATTTCTGGCGTGGACATCGAGACCGCCTAATGAAACCTCTTGAAGCCCGCGCGTTTATCCAGTTGTTGGGAGACGTTTATGACAGGCTCGATCCGGAGTTCAAGGCGCGTCTGCCTTTGAGACGAGCGTACGTTCCTGCGGTAGCAGAGGAGTAAATGCCACCTCGTCCCCTCGTCCTCATCATCCTCGATGGATGGGGCTATGCTCCGCCGTCCGCGGCCAACGCTATTTCGCTGGCGCGCAAGCCCAACTACGACCGCCTCCTTGCCGAATATCCCAACACGCTGATCCATACCAGCGGGCGCTACGTCGGGCTGCCTACGGGGCAAATGGGCAACAGCGAGGTCGGCCACCTCAACATCGGCGCCGGGCGCGTGGTCTACATGGACATCACCAAGATCGATCTCATGCTCGAGAATGGCGAGTTCTTCCGGAATCCCGCATTGCTGGCCGCGATGAACACAGCCCGCACCGGTGACCGGCGCCTGCACTTCTTCGGATTGCTGTCGGATGGCGGCGTACATTCGCACCAGAATCATCTCTACGCGCTGCTGCGCATGGCCAAGCAGAACGGCGTGGAGCGCGTCTTCGTGCACTGCTTCATGGATGGCCGCGACACGCTGCCCAACAACGGCGCCGGCTACATCGAGCAGTTGCAGCAGAAGATGCGCGAGTATGGCATCGGCAAGATCGCCACCGTCAGCGGGCGTTATTACGCCATGGATCGCGACCGCCGTTGGGAGCGCGAGAAGAAGGCCTTCGACGCAATGGTCTTCGGCGACGCCGAGGGAGGCCGCTACGCGGACGCGGTGCAGGGCGTGAAGGACTCCTACAACCGCGGAGTCACCGACGAGTTCATCGTGCCGTTCGTGCTCACCGACGATCGCGGCGAGCCCCTCGCAAACATTCGCGATGGCGATGTCTGCATCAACTTCAACTTCCGCGCCGACCGCGCCCGCCAGATCACGCGCTGTCTGGCGCGCAACAGCCACTTCACCCCGCAGGATGGCCGCGAACTGGAAGGCGCGGACGACCTCGACCACGTCATCCCGCGCAATCGCGTGCCCAAAGACCTGACCTACGTCTGCATGACGCAATATGACAAGCACTTCACCTTGCCCGTCGTCTCGCCGCCCGAATCTATGACCAACATTCTGGCCAACGTGATGGCCGATCGCAGCCTGCGCAATCTGCGCATAGCGGAGACCGAGAAGTACGCGCACGTAACCTACTTCTTCAACGGCGGCGTGGAGAAGCCCTTCCCCGGCGAAGAACGCGTGCTGGTGCAGTCGCCCAAGGTCGCAACCTACGATCTGAAGCCGGAGATGTCGGCGCAAGGCGTTGCCGACGCGGTCATGAAGGCGATCGCCGACAACACCTTCGATGTGATGGTGGTGAACTTCGCCAACGCCGACATGGTGGGACACTCCGGCAAGATTCCGCCGACAATCACGGCCGTCGAGACGGTCGATGGTTGCCTCGGGCAGATCTACACTGCGCTGCGCCAGCGCGGCGGAGCGATGATCGTCACTGCCGATCACGGCAATGCCGAGCAGATGATCGATCCCGCAACCGGCGGCCCGCAGACGGCACACACTACCAATCCCGTACCGTTCATTGTTGCGGCAGAAGACTCTGTGACGCCGGCAAACTTCAAAGGCAACCCGCGCCGCTTCACCTTGCGTCCTGATGGCGCCTTGCAAGACATTGCGCCGACGATGCTAGGAATTCTGGGCCTGCCGCAGCCGAAGGAGATGACGGGAAAAGACCTCCGGGTGTCGGCCGAGGCGAAGAAGTAGTTCACCACAGAGACACCGAGGCACAGAGAAAGATGACTGGGTATGTGCCATCTTCTTCAAGTTCCGTAGGCTTTCAACTCCTAAGGAAACTCTGATCAAGTCAAAGCGAGGTCCCGCAGCGGCTAAAGCCGCATGATTTTGCGGGTACTTAACGGACGGCCTGAAGGCCGTCCCCTTCAAAACAAGACTTAATCAAAGCTTCTCCAAGTGGTTTGCTCTGTGTCTCGGTGCCTCTGTGGTAGAAACAATCCGTGAAGCTCCTAATAGCTCTCCATCACCGTTTCGAACTCTGGCAGGCGCCGCCGTGGTTCGCTGACCGGTTGCGGCGGGAGTTTCCGCAGGTCGAGGTGGTTCATCTCGCCGACTACGATCGCGTGATGGAAGAGATTGCCGATGCCGACATTGC
>JBARGS010000245.1:0-4695 GCA_049798495.1 Candidatus Korobacteraceae bacterium
TCGCCACCCCGGACTTCACAACGACGCTATCCAGTTCGGCAAGAAGGTAATGCGCCGCTCGCTCACCTGGTACACGCGGCCCATGCACATGTTCCAAGGGGCCGTCGTCCGCGCCTTGCAGCGAATCTCCGGCAGCTTGCAAGCGCATGACGCAAGCCTGCAAACGCTCGCGCAGGACCTTGACCGGCACAACTCCCGCGTCACCGAGCAACTGGCCACGCAGCGCTTCGCTCTGATGACGATGGCGAACGCCCTGTTCAACTCCGCCGATCGATTGACAAGTTCCGCCGACGGTCAGCCATCTGCTCCGCATATGCTTCGCGAAAACAAGAAGATTGTCTCCTATTGGGATCGCGCCGCCGAAACCGATGCCCTCCGCGAGACCGTCACCCCGGAAGCTGGCGAATCCGGCGAGCAGTATCTGCAAAATTGGGTCAAAGTCGGCGAGTACGTGGCCGACAAGATCATGTCCTACTCTCCGCCCAATCCCGTTGCGCTCGAGATTGGCCCTGGGATGGGGCGCATCTCGATTCCCATGTCGCGCCAGTGCCAATCGATTCTGGCCCTCGACATCTCACCCGAGATGGTTCTGCGCACCCGCGAGACGCTCGCCGGACTGACGAACTTCCAGGTGCAGCTCATCACCGATGAAGATCTCAACTTTCTTCCGGCCGACCACTTCGACCTGGCCTACGCGATTTCCTGCTTCCAGCACGCCGACAAGAAAGGCTTCTACCGTTACCTGCGTGGCATTCGCCGCGCCTTAAAGCCGAACGGCGTCCTTTTCTTCGGAGTCTTGAATCTCTGCTCCGAAGCCGGCTGGGGCCACTTCGAGGCCATCGTCAATAACGACTATCCCGAGTTTTTTCACACACCCGACGAAATCGCCTCCTACCTGAAGCATGCAGGCTACAGTTCGCATCAACTGGACTACGAAGGGGAAACACTCTGGGCGATCGCCCATCGCTAGATAAGGCCGCGCCCCGCTTCTGCTGATTCATGAAGGTTGCCGTCATCACTCCCGCCATCGCCGATCCGAAGCGCCTCTTCGGCGCCGAGCGGCACTTCCTCGGGATGGCCGAAGCCTTCAGGCGCCGCGTCGACGCGGACTGGATACAGGTCCCCATCAGCGAGGTGCGCTGGGAATCGCTGCTTCAGGGCTACCTCGATTGCTTCGATCTCGATCTATCGCAATACGATGTAGTAATCTCCACCAAGGTTCCCACCTTTCTCGTGCAGCATCGCAATCACATCTGCTGGCTGCTGCATCAGGTCCGTGTCTTCTACGATCGCTTCGATGACGAGTACGGCGACCTGCCCGAAGCCGCGCTGATTGAAAAGCGGCGCCAGCGCGAAGCCATACACGTGCTCGACGGCATGGCCTTCCGCGGCATCAGGAAAATCTTCACCAACGGCCACGAGACCGCGCGCCGCCTGCGTCATTACAACGGCTTCGACGCCGAAGTGCTCTATCCTCCCGTCCTCGCGCAAGGTCACTACCGCGGCTCGCTGGAATATTTTCTTCTTCCCGGCCGCCTCCATCCGTGGAAGCGCGTGGATCTTGCCATCCGCGCCATGCAGCACGTGCCCGGCGATATTCCGCTGCTAATCGCCGGTTCAGGACCGGACGAAGACCGCCTTCGTTCGCGGGCCGCCGGCAATCCGCGAATACAGTTCCTGGGCTTTGTTGGCGACGCGCAGATGCTCGATCTCTACGCCGATGCTCTCGCCGTTCTGTTCCTTCCCAAGGACGAAGACTTCGGCTACATCACGGTCGAAGCCATGCTCAGCCACAAGCCGGTCATCATCTGCCGCGATTCAGGCGAGCCAACTCTGCTGGTGCGCAACGATCATTCCGGATTCGTCGTTCAACCGGAGCCCGCGTCGGTTGCGCGCGCGATGAGCATCTTCGCGTCCAACCCTCAGCTTGCGCGCGATATGGGCGAGTTCGCCTCCCGCAGCGCGCCCTCGCAATCGTGGGACGAGGTAGTCGATCGCCTGCTGCAAGCTGCCGCTGAGCCGGCGAAAATTGCGCCTGCTCCCTGCGCAGAAAAAAAGCCTCTCCCTTCCATGACACAGATCGCTCGCGATCCCGTGCGTGTGCTGGTCGCCTGTAATCAGGTGCTGGAGCCGGCCATCGGCGGCGGTCGCGTGCGCGTCAAGAACATCTGCAAAGGGCTGGCGGCGCACTTCCCTACCGAATACCTCGGCGCCTACGACTGGGCAGGTCCTCCGCCCACCGACGATTGGCCTCTGCCCACCTGGCATTGCCGCGTGCTCACCTTCACTTCGCTCCATTACAAGCTGGCCGCGCGCTTGCAGCGTCATGTCCCCGGTGGCTCGGTCATCGATGTCGCACTCCCCTGGATGGCGCGGCTCTCGCCGCAATTCCTTGCCGAAGTCCGCCGCTCCGTTGCCGCCGCGGACGTAGTCGTCTTCGCCCAGCCATGGATTTATCTGCTCGCGCGCGATCTGCTTGACGGCAAGCTGGTCGTCTACGACTCACAGAATTTTGAGTACGGCCTCCGCGAGCGCCTGCTCTCCTCCACCTGGATCGGTCGCCGCCTCGCCGATGGCGTGAAGTACGCGGAAGGCGAACTCGCGCGCCGCAGCGAAGTCATCTGGGTGTGCTCGTGGGAAGACGCCGACGCCATGGCGCAAGCCTACGGCTTGCCGCGCGAGCGCTTCGAGCTGGTGCCGAACTGCGCTGATGTCTGGTCGCTAATGCCCGCCGACGAGGATCAGAAAGCTTCTGCCAAGTCCGCCTTCGGCTGGCAGGGCCGCGCCGTCGCCGTGTTCGTCGCCAGCGGCTATCGCCCCAACACGGAAGCAGCGACCTTCATCATCCATGAGCTCGCGCCCAAGTTCCCCCAAGGTATCTTTGCCATCGCCGGCACCGTGAAAGAAGACTACCTGCGCACCCACGTCGACCCTGCATCGCGCTTTCCCAATGTCCAGTTGCTCGGCGTGCTCAGCGATCAGCAGCTCCGCTCGATGTTGCAGGCTGCCGATGTCGCATTGAATCCCGTTGAAATAGGCTCCGGCACTAACTTGAAGCTCGTGCAATCCATGGCGGCAGGCTTGCCCATCGTCTCCACCAAGGCGGGAGTGCGCGGCATTGAGCGCGGGCCAGAGATCTGCCTGGTCGCCGAACGTGCTCAATTCGCCGAGAAGCTACAGCGACTCCTCGATGATGCGCCTCTTCGCGATCGTCTCGGCCGGTTGGCGCGACAGGAGGCCGAGCAAAACTACGACTGGTCTTCCGCTCTCGATCGCGCCGCGCAGGGGCTCAATCGTCGCCTGCATTACCGCCGCCGCATGACTCCGCCCTTCTTCTCGGTCGTGATTCCCACCTTCAACCGCAGGGACCACGTGCTGCGCGCTCTCGACGCGTTAACCCGCCAGACCTTCCCTGACTTCGATGTGGTCGTCGTCGATCAAAGCGATCCCCCCATCGACATTCCTGCCCGGTACAAAAATAAGCTAACGATTCGTTATGTGTACTCCGAAGAGCGCGGCCCCGCCCTGGCTCGCAATAAGGGAATTCGCGAGGCCTCGGGTCACATCGTCGCCTTCACCGACGACGACTGCATTCCTGAGCCCGATTGGCTGGAGAAAGCGGCACGCCACTTTGACCAGCGTCCCATCGCCGGCCTGGAGGGCCGCATTCGCAGCGAGAAAATCGGCGATCCCAACTATCGCACCGTCTCCAACCTGAACTTCGAAGGCATCGGCTTCATGACCGCCAACATGTTCTATCGTCGCGATCTGCTGGGCCGCGTCGATGGCTTCGACGAGCGCTTCCACGATTTCCGTGAAGACACCGACCTCGCCTGGCGCATCATGGAGTTCGGCGAGATTCCGCACGCGCGCGATGTAGTCGTCTTCCATCCGCCTCATCCCGCGACGGTCGAGCGCGAGTCACAGGCCGAGCGGGCTAAGATGTTTCGCGTCGATCCCCTGCTGCTCGAACGGCATCCCGACAAATACATTAAGCTGTTGCGCAGCGAGGGTCATTACCGCCATACGCCGGGTTTCTGGCGCCATTTCGTCCGCGGATTGCAGTCCGCCAACGTGAGGCCGCCCGTTGCAAAACTATTGCAGGAATTACGCGCCCAGGATCCCGAATGGTGGGCCGCTGTCGACACCGGAAACGGTATGCTGCAACCTGAGGATCTGGAGGCGGTGCGCTCGCTGCTGACGGCTGAGAGGGTCGAAGTCGAGCGGCTTTGAAAGGGCACAGCTTCAGCTGTGCCGACGCAGGTTCCTTTGTTTTGTCATCTCGAGCCGACTTCACAGGCTGCTGAAGACTCGGGTTTCAGACGCTTGGTGTCAGGGCACGACTTCAGTCGTGCCGATAAGTCGTCTATTTTGTCATTCCAAGCGGGCTTCAGCCCGCGAGGAATGTGCTTTCCTGTGTTTTCCCGGACCGTTTAGCCGGCATGGAGTCCCTTTGCGTTACTTGATGGTCACAACCTATCCCCCCGCGCACTGCGGCATCGCCGCCTACGCCGCGCAAAGCGTAGCGCAACTGCGCGCCCAGGGACACACGGTTGCCATCGTCTCGCCCGACGGCGCCGGAGATGTCGACTACCCCTGGGACCTGCGCGGGGGCTCGAAAATCCTAAGACTCCGCCAGCTCCTGCCTGACTATGACGCCGTCATCCTTCAATACCAGTGGGAGTTCTTCTACAC
>JBARGS010000246.1:0-3461 GCA_049798495.1 Candidatus Korobacteraceae bacterium
CGCCACTACCAGCCCGGCGACGACTCCAAAGCCGACCTGCGATACCGCGAACCACCACCAGTTAATACGCTGGTCCAGCAGAGGATTAATGAATCCCAGAATGTGGTAGAGCAGGCCCGTCCACAGCAGGGGGCCTATGATCCCACCCAGTAGGACTGGTCGCGTGGGCAGCAGCGGCAACATCGCGCCATAGAGAAGTCCCACAAGCAGGCACATGGTGATGTGCATGGCCAGCGCGAAGAAAAACCAGTCGGGCCGGAAGTGCATCATGGCTTCCACCGACGGCGTTGCCGAGGGCGCGTACAACGTTCCTGCAAGCAGGTTGATGGGATACCACACACTGTGGTACATGGCGATGCCGTAAATCCCAGCGAGAATCGCCATGGCGACGCCGCCCGCGAGTCCGCCCTTCACGCCCGCCGAGAGAGGGTAAGTCCTAACCGGCAGCCATGCGCGCTGCACCTGCACGGCCACGGCCAGGCGCTTGACCACGCGCTTGGGATGCTCGGCCGCAAGCTCTTCGGGACGGACTGGCAACTCTTCGTGTTGCTCGTGCGGCAGCACCTGGCGAAACCAGCCGACGGCGCCGCAGATGGTCAGAATTCCCCCCAACACGCTGACCGAGGCGTTCGTGAGCAGTCCGGCAAAGGTCAGCGCCGATCCCATCGCCATGGCGAAGGGCCATGCCGTCGGACGGGGCATCTCGACGAACTTGCCGTCGGGGTTGCCGTTTGGTTGTGTTTCGTTCGTCATCGCGTAATGAAATACACCACCGACAGCACCACCACCCAGATGGCATCGACAAAATGCCAGTACATGGCAAACACGCTGACGCGCGCCGCATGCTCCTGCCTTACCGCTCCCATGGCGGTGAAGATCATGACAATCGTCAGTCCAATCGCGCCCACGGTCACGTGAAAGGCGTGCAGTCCGACCAGCGAATAAAACGTCGTGCCGAATAGATTGGTGCTGATGGTGAGGCCCTTGTCATAGATCAGCCCGTGCCACTCGCGAGCGGTGCCGGCCAGAAAAATAACGCCCAGCACGATGGTCAGCAGCCAGAAGATGCCGAAGCGCTTCATGTTGCCGCGATGAATGGCTTTCTCTGCCAGAATGATGGTCAGGCTGCTGGAGAACAGGCAGATCGACGTGAGGTAAGGAACGTCGAGCACCTGCGCTGGAGTCGGCCCGCTAACGCTCTTGCCGGCGTAGTAAAGATAAGCAACGACGAAGATGCTGAAGATCGCCGACTCGGCGATAATCAGGCACCACATGCCGACTTTGCCGCGCGATTGTGCGGAAAGCGGCATTTCGCTGGGCGGAACGGTGATCGTCGCTGCTGCCAAACCTGTGCTCTCCTTCGACGGCTATTCGTATTTCCAGTCCGGATCTTCCGGATGCTTCAAATCCCACAGCGGACGGCGGCTGCGCACTACCGGGAGCGTCGCGTAGTTGTAATCGGGTGGCGGCGAAGTCGTCAGCCACTCCAGCGTCCACGCATCCCAGGGGTCGTTGCCTGAAACCTTGCCCCTGTATTTTGACCACAGCACATTCACAACCCAAATCAATATGCCGGCAGCCTGGAAGATCACGCCGACGGAGACGATGAGGTTCCAGATCTCCCAGCCGCGGCTGGCGTCGTAGGTATAAATGCGGCGCGGCATGCCTAGCAGACCGGGAACGTGCATGAAATCGAAGGTCAAGTGAAAGCCGATTACAAAGAGCCAGAAATGCCACTTGCCAAGAGTTTCGTTCAGCAACCTGCCGGTAATCTTCGGGTACCAGTAGTACGTGCCAGAAAAGACGGCCATCACAATGCCGCCCAGAATCACGTAGTGGAAGTGGGCTACCACAAAGTAGGAGTTGCCCAGCTGCCAGTCGAAAGGTGCGGCCGATAGCATGATGCCGGTCAGTCCGGCGATCAGGAACTGGCAGAGGAAGGCGACGCAGAACAGCATTGCGACCCGGTAGCGGATCTGCCCGCCCCACATGGTGCCTATCCAGTTGAAGATTTTTATTCCCGTGGGGACTGCGATGGCGGCGGTGGACGCTACGAAAAACGCATTCGCATAGGAGGTCATGCCGATGGTGAACATGTGGTGCGCCCACACGCTCAGGCTGATGAATCCAATCGCGACCGTGGCGGCCACCATGATGGAGTAGCCAAAGATCGGCTTGCGCGAGAAGACCGGGATCACCTCGGTGACGATGGCGAATGCCGGCAGCACCAGGATGTAAACCTCGGGGTGGCCAAAGATCCAGAAGAAGTGCATCCAGATGACGGCCGAGCCTCCGGCTTGGGTGTCGAAGAAGTGCGCGCCCAGATAGCGGTCGAGCAGCAGCATGATCTGGGCTGCGGTCAGCGGACCGATGGCAAGCAGCACCAGGAACGCGGTGACGCCGTTCATCCAGACCAGCATTGGCATGCGGCTCAGGGTCATGCCCGGACAGCGCATGCAGAGAATCGTGGTCAGCAGATTCAGAGCCGTGCCGATGCTACCGAAACCACTGACCAGAATTCCGATGATCCAGTAGTCGGTGCTGTGCCCCACGGAAAACGCCGGCGAGGTGAGCGGCGCGTAGGCAAACCAGCCCACGTCGGGCGCGGTGCCGGCACCGTACAGGCCACTGCCGCCGACGAAGCTGAAGTACAGGATGAGGCCGCCCAGCGCGCTCATCCAGAAGCTCCAGGCGTTGAGCCGGGGAAACGCCATGTCGCGCGCGCCTACCATCAGCGGCACCAGGTAGTTGGCGAAGCCGAAAACGATGGGCATGGCAGCAAAGAAAATCATGGTGGTGCCATGCATGGTGAACATTTGGTTGAACGTCTCGGGTGAGACCAGATGATTGTTCGCAACCGCCAACTGCGCGCGCATGATCGAGGCTTCAATGCCGCCGATCACTAGAAAGATGATGCCGTAGCTGAAATACATCAGGCCGAGCCGCTTGTGATCGACGGTGACGATCCAGTCGTGCAGGACCTGCACCAGCGGACGCGAAGGCGCGTGCTCCGTCGAGATTGCGAAGGGCCGCGGCATCGGTTCAGCATGAGACATCGGATTCTTCTGCTCCTACTTCAAACTCATCAGGTACGCGACCAGCTTGTTCACGTCCGGCTCATCCAGCTGCATCGCCGGCATCAGACAGCCGGGCTTGATGGCATCCGGCTCCTGCACCCACAGCTTCAAATTCGCTTCGGTGTTGGGTGCGGCGCCAGCGGCAATCGTGGTGCGGCTCATCAAGTGCGTCAGGTCGGGTCCGAACTTGCCATTGGCGATCGTGCCCGCGATGGTGTGGCAGTTGACGCAAGCATTCGCCTCGAAGACACGCCGTCCGTCGGCAACCTGGTCCGATACAACCGCAGGACTCTTTTGTTGCTGCACCCAGCGCTGGAAGTCCTGCGGCGAATCCACCATCACGCTTAACAGCATCTTGGCGTGCTGTGTGCCGCAGTACTGCGC
>JBARGS010000247.1:0-33420 GCA_049798495.1 Candidatus Korobacteraceae bacterium
TAATAAAGGAAATCACCATCGCAGCCAAAAGCGGTGGCGATCCTGAGAAGAATCCTCGTCTGCGCGGCGCGGTAGCGGCGGCCAAGGCGGAGAACATGCCGGCCGACAATATCAAGCGCGCGATCCAGCGCGGCACCGGCGAGCTGCCCGGCGTCTCGTACGAAGAGATCACCTTTGAGGGCTACGGTCCCGGGGGCGTCGCCATCCTGGTGGAAGTGTCGACCGACAACCGCAACCGTACTGTCAGCGAAATGCGGCACGCCTTTTCCAAGAACGGCGGGAACATGGGCGAGGCCGGCTCGGTGGCGTGGATGTTCCACAAGAAGGGCGACATCGTGATTGCCAAGTCGGCGGCCAAGGAAGACGACCTGATGAACCTCGTGCTGGAGGCCGGCGCCGACGATCTGAAAGACGATGGCGACAATTGGGAGATCCTGTGCGACCCGTCCATTTACGAAACGGTGCTGGATGCGGTGAAGAAGGCCGGCATCACGCCTGAAGTGGCGGAGATCGGCATGGTCCCGCAGAACTACACCAAGCTTGAGGGCCACCAGGCGAGCACGATGATCCGGTTGCTGGAAGCGCTGGAAGATCAGGACGATGTCGAGCACGTGTACTCGAACTTCGACATCGATCAGAAGCAACTGGAAGAGGTGGCGGGATAGGGCAGCTCTCAGCCGTCAGCTCTCAGCACTCAGCCAAAGAATTCGGTGACCGCTCTCCGGAGCGGTCGTTTTTGTTTTGGAGGCGGGATTTTCCACCGCGGCGCAGAGGTCCTTGAGATCAGACGGCCCGCGAGTCTGCGTCGGCTCAAATGCCCGAAGTTGCTGTCCAAAAGAGGAACATCGCTATTCCGACTGGCACCGGCACAAACCAAGTCTTTCCGGTGTGTCGATTCTTGATGATGCCTAGGATTGTTCCTACCAGGGCGGTGAAAAAGCCTACGGATACCAGTCGGTCCGCAACATGGTGAGCTAAGTGATCGAATCCGTGAGTCTCGGTTCCGATAATCCAGACGGCGAGGGCGAGCAACGCCGACGCGGAGACGAGCACCATTCCCCAGAAAGCCGTGTTTTGGATAGTCGAGAAGCCCTTGCGTATCCAGAACGACCAAATGACAACGCACAACAACAACACAGCCGAGAGCTGGAGGAGTACAAAATCCATACGTTTGGGTTATGAGCTGACCACATTCTAGAACACCAGCTCCAACTCTGAGCGGCCATAGGCTCGACTTTAACGGGAATCACGCGATTCGATATGTGAAGGCAGTGACCTCAGGTGATGAGATAGTGGTTCACAAGAAAGCTTCTCGCCACCACCGCTGCGTCTTTCTTCTCGCCATCGACTGCATAGTTCATGGCGCGCATTTCGTCGGCGGTGATTTGACCGGCCAGACGCTGGAATGCCGCTTGCGCCTGGGGGCATTCGGTGAATAACGCCGGCAGAACAATGGGCACGGCGTCGTATGGCGGGAAGTAGTGCTTGTCGTCTTCGAGAACGACGAAACCCAACGCCGCGATCAGTCCATCGGTGTTATTGCCGGCGACGATGTCCACCGACTTGTTCTGCAGCGCGCGATAGAGCAGGCCCAAGTCCATCACGCGCGGCGAATCGGCGAAGCGCAAGCCGTAGGTCTGGATCAGTCCCTTGTATCCGTCGGCGCGCTCGAGAAACTCATAGCCGACTCCTAAGCGCAATTTAGGAGCATAAGGCGCGAGCTCCGACAGATCTTTGATGTTCAACCGTCGCGCTTCATCTCCCCGCATCACCATGGCGAAGCTGTTGTTGAACCCGAGCGGCGGCATCACGTCGAGACCGAATCGTTGCTGGTACTCGTTTTTCACCTGGTGGTAGACAGCCGCGGAGTCGCCCGCAGCATGTTGCTTCAAGATCGCGGCCAGTGCGGTGCCGGTGTACTCGACGTAGGTGTCGATGCGACCGGCCAGCAACGCCTGCTGGCAGATATAGGTGCCCGCAAGATAGAAGCGGCCATCCACTGGCGTGCGGCAAACGCTCTCCAGATATTGCTTGAGCAGCTCGCCCAGAATGAGTTGTTCGGTGAAATTCTTCGAGCCGACGGTGAGCTCGTGTTTCGGCATGCAGCCGCTGGCCAGCGCGACTGCCAGTCCCGCAAGGAAGGCTCGACGATCCATATTTGTTTGGCGCTTTCACGCCGGCACATAGCCCGGATAGCGACGGCCTCTCAAAGCTCACATCTGATCCGGTCTAACTGGAGATGTCCGGGTCGCGTCCATCGGCAACTGCAAACCTTGCCAAGGTTTATACTGGCGCGCTCAGGTATTTCTCCTCCGAGGCGCGATGAAATCTCTGTCGATTCTGCTTTCCTTTCTCACTTTCGCATCCATGACAGGCGCAACCCAGAACATGCCGCAAACCAATAGTTCCACTCCCACCGCCGCTCAAGTTAATCAGAAGTTCTCGCAGATGACCGACCAGTTCGTCAAGGAGTCGCTGGCGCTGTCGCCGGTCAACGCCTCGCAGGCTGGCTATCACCAGCACGTCGATCCCAAGACCGGCAAGACCGTCGACCTCGATGCGCAACTGGATGATGTCAGCCCGCAAGGAATGGCGGCGCAGCAGAACTTCTATCGCGAGTGGAGGCAGCGCTTCCAGACGGAGACGCCGATCAAACTCCTGAACGCGCAGGACTCGGCGGACTATCGCCTGATCGACGATCAGATTGCTCTCAATCTGCTGGAGTTCGAAAAGATTCAGAACTACAAACACAATCCGACCGTCTACGTTGAACTGCTCGGCAATGGCCTGTTCCTACCGCTCACGCAGGAGTACGCATCGAAGGAGGTTCGAGTTGGTGATGTGATCTCGCGCATCGGGCAGATTCCGCGCTTCCTCGATCAGGCCAAATCGGAGCTGACGGATGCCGATCCCATCTTCATCTCAACCGCAATCGGCGAGAACCAGGGCAACCTCAACCTGGTTGACAGCGTGGCAGCCGAGATTCCTGCCGGCTCTCCCCTGAAGGCGCAGTACGACAACGTGGCGCCTGCGGCGAAGAAGGCGCTGAACGATTTCAATACCTGGATGACGAGCGATCTCGCCAAACGGCCGACCAACGGCCGCACGTGGAGGCTTGGCGCGGAGTGGTATGCGCCAAAGTTTCATTACGTGATGGAGACATCCATCCAGCCCGATCAGTTGCTGGCTGACGCAGAAGCCGAGCTGAAGAAAACTCGCGCCGAGATGCTGCAGATCGCGCTGCCGCTCTATAAGCAGATGTATCCCGGTCAGTCCGACTATAGCGACTTGCCGCCGGAGGAGCGCGAGAACAAGATCATCAGCGCGGTGCTGAACAAGATCAGCGACGAACACCCGCAGCGCGACCAGTTGATGGCAGCGGTGGAAGCCGACCTGGAAGGCATTAAGCAGTTCATTCGCGAGAAGAAGATCGTCACACTCAGCAGCCGCGACAACCTGAAAGTCATTCCGACGCCCGAGTTCGAGCGCGGCATCTACTCGGTCGCGGGATTTCATGGGGCGCCGCCGCTGGAGCCGACGGCGGAGGCGCAGTATTGGGTGACGCCCATCGATCCCAAGATGCCAGAGGCCAAAGCTGAGAGCAAGCTACGTGAATATAACAACTACGCGCTGAAGTGGCTCACGATTCATGAAGCGCTGCCCGGCCATTACGTTCAGGCTGAGCACGCCGACGACGTTCAACCGCCGACACGGCGCGTGCTGCGCAACTTGTTCGGCAACGGGCCGTATGTCGAAGGCTGGGCTGAGTACGGGGCCGATGTGATGACGCAGGAAGGCTATCTCGACTTCAGTCCCAAGTTCCGGCTGGTGCGGGAGAAGATATCGCTGCGCGCAATGGCCAACACCATCCTCGACATCCGTCTGCAGACCATGAACATGACCGATCAGCAGGCACTCGATCTCATGACGAACGAGTGCTTCCAGACGCAGGCCGAGGCCGATGGCAAGCTGGTACGCGCGAAGCTGAGCTCGACGCAGCTACCGACGTATTTTCTCGGTACGCGCCAGTGGTGGGCACTGCGCAAGAAGTATCAGGCGGCCAAGGGAGACAAGTTCACACTGGAAGAATTCCACGATCGGGCGTTAGACCAGGGACCGTTGCCAATCGAGTATCTGGAGAAGATTATTCTGCCGTAGGACCACAATTAGGGGAGCTCTGATTAAGTCTTGTTTTGAAGGGGACGGCCTTCAGGCCGTCCGTTAAGTACCCGCAAAATCGTGCGGCTTTAGCCGCTGCGGGACCTCGCTTTGACTTGATCAGAGTTTCCTTAGCAACTAGCAATTAGCGATTTGCAATTGGCCGGCAACGCGAATCAGCAGTGGACAAGTCGCGGCTCGAGCGTTGGCACACACCGAAGCCGCGCTAGCGGCGAGATTTGTGTCAGCCGTGGGCGTAAGCCCGCGGCCGGCTCGCGGCCAGAGATCCGAGCCGCGGAGCGGCGACAGCCGTTGGGACGAAACGCCGCCTTTGTGAAGAAATGTTAAACCTTCCCCAGATGCGAACTTTTTCCGCCGGTGTACGTCTATACCAGTAACCCAAATCCAAGGTGGGCGCCACAACCCCAACGGTAGTAAACAGGCGCCCACCGCCCTTATTCAGTAGTTGTCAGTGGCCAGCGAAAACGGTCGCGAATTTCCATCAATCGCAACGTTTCGACAGCTCTACTCCGTCGCGTACATACTGATAATCCGTTCGATGGCGCGGCGACAGACCGCGCAGAACTTCTCATATCGCGTGAACATGATGCAGTTCTCCTGCGGCCGGTAATATCCGCGCGCCTCGTAGTTCGCGCCCTCGAAGGCGCCGACGCGGTCCGAATACTTGTCGGTGGCCAGCAGTTCGTCCTCGTGCTTCTTCTCTTTTTCGAAGAGTGCGTTCATCTCCGACTCGGGACGGTTCTCCTTGCGAATCTGACGGCGCTCCGCCTGGATCTCGTGCTCGTAAGCCTCGAACTCGGCCTTGCGCCAAGGCGTAGGCACCGGAGTTCCCTGCACCACCAAATCTTTCCACTTCAGCATCGCGGGATCGAGCAGCGCGGTGACGTTGGGCTCCCACGGCTCGATGCGCTGGGTTGACGCTTCGTAAGCCACGTCGGAGGTGTAGTACTCGTCGGCCAATCCGGCGATGTGGTGACCGAACTCGTGAACGAAGACGTAAGGCGCCCACTCGCTGTCGATCGCGACGGTCGCATACAGGTTAAAAATTCCGCCTCCGCCATAGGTCTTGGCGTTCGCCAGTATCTCGATGAACTCGTAGGGAGCATAGGACGCTACATCGCGAAGAGCATGATTGTCCGTGGTCATGATGTAGCGCTCGCTGTCGAAGGTGTCGTAAGAGGTGCCGAGCGGCGAGTGGCGATACACACCGGTCGAGGGGCGAGAGATGCCGGACTCTGCGGCGGGCGGACAGAGTGCCCACACGTTGAAGTCTTTGCGATGCTCCTTAAATGGTGAGCGCGAAAATAAAATCTCGGTGGCGCGCCTGGCATCCTGCTCGAACTTGCCGCGCTCGGCAGCGGTGTATCCGTCACCGAGGATCAGCAGATCGACTTTGGTCTCCGGCTCGCCCATCTTCTGGATGGTTAGAAGCGGACCGGGAGACGGCGGCTTCGCGCGATCAACGAACTTGTCCTTGGGATCGATGTTGGTCGTCCAGACCTCGTGGAAATCAACGTCTTTGCCCTCGCGACGCTCCTTGAGCACGATCTTCACCGGCGCGCTGGGAGCGGGAAAGCGCAGCGACTCCGAGAAGGTGCGGGTGAGCTTCTTCGCCTCGTCCGTGTCCGACCACTCGCTGAAGATGGAACCGAAACCGCGAGAGTAAAGCAGCTTTCCGGTCGCCCGATCGCGCACTTCAAACAAGTAGTTCCCCAGGTTCGTATCGTCGATGGTCTTCGACATGTCACCCGGCCAAGGAAGGGGCTCAATCACCACGCGGTCGAAGCTGAAGGTTTCTGTCGTGGTATTGCCGGTGTGGTAGTAGTCCAGCCGCATGGTAGGCGGTTGGGCAGCGTAGGCTGACGATGCAGCAATCAGGATCGAGAACATGAGAAACAATCGACGAAAAGAGCGTGGAGAGAACATGAATTGTCTCCGCATTGGCGTCATGCAAGAAATGTAACGGGTTGCCGGCTGCAGCGGTAGTGAAAATGTCACGGGTGCAGGTGACTGGGTACCTGGGGAAGCTCCGATAATCAAGTGCTTCGCGAGGGGCATTTCTTCCGACCGAAGCGTACCGCGCGGGGCGGAAGGTTAATCGGGGATAGGGGTCCTTCGACTCCGCCCGCTGCTGCAGGCTCCGCTCAGGATGACACCTATCTATGTCTATGGGGGCAACAAATCATCACAAATAGCGCGCTCACGAGCTGACGGCTGAAAGCTGATAGCTGACAGCCGCTTTCAGCAGTACAATTGGGATCAGGTAGTAACCATGCAGTTAACAGCCTTGCAGCCGCAGGTTCATGAAGCGCGCTGGTGGGAGACGATGGCGGACGGGCGTCTCCACTGCTATCTTTGCCCCCGGCATTGTCACATCGGAGAAGGCCAGCACGGCTTCTGCTTTATCCGCAAGAACGAAGGTGGACGACTGCTGCAGCTCGGCTACGGACGCCCGGCCGCGCTGGCGATGGATCCGGTTGAGAAGAAGCCGCTGAATCATTTCTTCCCCGGAACGAAGATCCTGTCGATGGGCACGGCGGGCTGCAACATGGGCTGCTCCTTCTGCCAGAACTGGGACATCTCCAAGGCCAAGTCCGACCAAGTGAACGCAGCCAATCTGAGTCCGGAGGACGTGGTCGAAGTCGCGCTGGAGCATCGAGCGCCGCATCTCGCCTTCACCTACAACGAGCCGACCATCTGGGGCGAGTACGTTATCGACATTGCGCGCGAGGCGCATGCCGCCGGGCTGAACAACGTGATGGTTTCGAACGGCTACATCACGCGCGAGGCATTCTTCGATATCTATCGCTACATCGACGCCGCCAACATCGACCTGAAAGCCTTCACCGAAGATTTCTACGGCAAGATCACGCTCACGCATTTGCAGCCTGTGCTGGACACGCTGAAGTGGCTGCGGCAAGAGACCGGCGTCTGGTTCGAGATCACCAACCTCATCATCCCCACGCTCAACGACGGCGACTCGGAGTTCAAGGAGCTGTGCAACTGGATTCTGGAGAATCTGGGCGACGATGTTCCGCTGCATTTCACCGCGTTTCATCCTGACTTCAAGCTGCAGGACAAGCCACCGACTCCACCGGAGACGCTGCATCGGGCGCGGCGTATTGCCATCGAGATGGGGTTGAAGTATGTGTACGAAGGCAACATCTACTCCGATGGCGCAAACACAATCTGTCCGGGTTGCAAGCAGGTGGTGATCACGCGCTCGTGGCACTCGGTAATGTCGAACCGGCTGAAGAACGGATGCTGCTCGAATTGCGGCACACGTATCCCGGGCGTGTTCACCAAGTCCGAAGCCGAAAAGCGGAGAGAGTGGGCGGAAGCACCCGCGAAAGTGTAACGGGCCCGGACCTCCAGCGGCCGATCATTTTTGCTATTACGCTCTCTTCACGGCCGCGCGAATGCTGCCGATCGGACCGTCCTGGCGCCTACCAATTTATCTAGTAGCAATTCTTGCTGGTTGAGGGTAGATAGGAGCTATGGAAAAAATCATCCCGCGCTGGGAATGGAGGACTTTTGGCCAGAGTTTCGGCGAAGCTGACGACAAGTTTGCCGCGCTCGTGCCGAAGGATGTCCAGGACAGCCAAGAGCTCTACTTTCTCTCTTCCGTCGCTAATGAGAATGTCAAAGTGCGTGATCAACTGATGGACATCAAGACACTCCAAGAGGTAAACGCCGATGGTCTGGAGCAGTGGAGGCCTGTAATGAAAGCCGGCTTTCCGCTTACGGTGGCGGATGTGACGAAGGTCTTCGTCGCTCTCGGCGTCGCCGCTCCGACCGTGACCCGGCCCGCGTACACCATGGAGCAGTTCATTGAGGATCTGGTTAAACCCGAGCCGCGCTTGCGTGCGGTGGATGTGCACAAGAGGCGAAGCCGCTACACCATCGACGGCTGCATGGCGGAGGTGGCCGAGGTGGTGGCGGACGGCAAGAAGATCCGCACCGTTGCTCTGGAGCTGGAAGACGCAGCCCGCGTGATCGCCACCGTTCGCAAGCTTGGGCTCGATCGCTTCAAGAACATCAACTACCTGCAAGGCCTGAAGCAGCTGGCCGGGATGAAGAGCTGAGGAGTTTGCCATGCCACGCTATGCGGTGATCGACGTAGGCACGAACTCGGTGAAGTTCAATATCAGCGAGCGGCGCGATGATGGCACGTGGCACACCCTCGTCGATCGCGCCGAAATCACGCGGCTGGGAGAGGGCTTGGAGAAGACTGCGGAGATCAGCAGCGACGCCATGGAGCGTACCGTCTCGGCAATTGCGGCGATGGCTGCGGAAGCCCGCGAGCAGAGTGTGAAAGCGCTGGTGGCAGTCGGCACCATGGGAATGCGGACCGCGCGCAACAGTCAGCAGTTCATCGATGCGGTCGAGCAGCGCTGTGGAGTCCGGATTGAGGTTATTCCCGGTGAAGAAGAAGGACGACTCGCCTACATTGCCGTCAAGTCCGGCCTTGGTCTGGCGGAAGGCTCGCTGGCGATCTTCGATACGGGCGGAGGAAGCACACAATTTACTTTCGGCCGCGGATCGACGGTGGAAGAGCGCTTCAGCCTGAATGTCGGCGCAGTCCGGTTTACAGAGCAGTTTGGTCTGGGCGGTGTCGTGTCGCCGGAGCAGCTTCGCGCTGCGCTGGACGCGATCGCCGGCGAGTTCACTCGCATCGACAAGCGGCCCACCCCGGATACGCTCGTCGGTATGGGAGGCGCGATCACCAATATGGCCGCCGTAAAGCACTCGCTGGCCAAGTACGATCCCGACATCATTCAAGGTTCGCAGATCGAGCGCGCCGAGGTGGAACGGCAGATTGGGCTTTATCGCACGCACACCCTGGAAGATCGCCGCACCATCGTCGGACTGCAACCGAAGCGTGCGGACGTGATCCTGGCAGGGGCGTGCATCGTCAAGACGGTGATGGACAAGCTCGGCAAAGACACGCTGCGAGTGAGCGACCGCGGTTTGCGGCACGGGCTGCTGATCGACCGCTTTGGAAGCTGACCTTGATATAGGAGTGCCAAACTTTTTCTTGCAACCTAGTAATTTCTCCAGTGGCGTCCTGTCTCAAGCTCGCGTTAGATAAGGAGCAGCAACAAAGACAATTATCCCGGGTAAGAGCGGGTCTTGGCGGCGAACAGGAGTTGTGAGAGACACCTGCAGCGTGTGACGAGACTCCGTCGGGTTGAACTGTGACTGCTCCCAGTTGCAGGGCGTGTTACCCAACTTACGTGCAGCACCATGAAATCACCCGCTGCGGCAGCGCGTCCTCAGGCAGCCGTTGTTCGAGCGGGATCCGAAATCGAGGTCGAGAGGAAAGAACGTCATGACTCAACGCAAAGCGTTTGCATTAGTTCGTAGCTCTATTCTGTTGCTCATCGTCTTGTCATTGTTCGCCAGCGTGGTTTTCGCCCAGAACATGAAGGTCCAGGGTCTGATCAAGAGCCGCAGCGGCGCCACCATGACGCTGCAGACTGCGGATTCGCCCAGCCTGGTTGTCCTGTTGACCGACGATACCAAGGTCGGTCAGGTGCAAGGCGTTCTCAAGGCGCGCAGGAAGCAGATGTCGATGGCAGCTCTGATTCCCGGGCTGGCGGTTCAGGTAGAGGGAACCTATAACGACCAGAATCAGCTGGTGGCGAAGTCCGTCGCGTTCAAGGGCAACGATCTGGAACAGGCGCAGTCGATCCAGGCTGGCCTGCACGAAACCAAGGTGGAAACCCAGAAGAACCAGGAAGAACTGGCAGCGCAAAATGCCGCGCTGAAAGCCCAGAACGAAGCTCTGCAACAGCAACAGGCAGCGCTGACCGAACAACAGCAGAAGATTGCCGCCAACAAGGCAGCCATCGCAGCGGCCGTGGCGCGCTTCGGCCAACTGGACGACTACTACATCCTCGACGAAGTGACGGTGTACTTCGCCAACGGGTCAATCAAGGTCGATCCGAAATACAACCCACAGCTTGTGGCTTTGGCGGAGAAGGCCAAAACCATCAACGGCTACATGGTTCAGGTGAAGGGCTATGCTTCGTCGGTGGGCAGCGTTGCGCTGAACCAGAAGCTGAGCGAAGATCGTGCCAACAACGTAACCACCCTCCTGATTCAGCAGGGGCACATTCCCCTGACCAACATGCTTGCGCCCGGCGCCATGGGCGAGAGCCGGCAGGTGGGCAACGACAAAACCGCGGAAGGGCAGGCGCAGAATCGTCGCGTGGTGGTGCGGATTCTGCAGAACAAGGGCATTGCGGGAACGTAGCGGCAATCAGCCGCTCATCGTGTAAGTTGACTTTGCATTGAGCGGAGCCTGGCGCCTCTGATCCCAATCAAGGTGAAGACGGGCGCCTGGCTCCAACCGGGATGGCTGACAATATCGATGATCGCGGAGGCTAATCGTGGCAAAGAACGGAAAAGGTAAGAAGGACCACAAGGGCAAAGTCAAAGACAAAGTCAAAGTCAAACAGAAAGACAAAGTGAAGAAGAACGGAAAGGCCGCAGTAGCAGCGCCAGCTGCACCGGCAAGCTCTTACGCAGACGGCGCACCACTGGATCGGGTCACGTATCTGGAAGCCAAGCTCATTCTGAAGCCGGACCGCTTCACCTCGGTGGAGAGCTTCCGCGACTTTGGCAAGATAGTCGCGCGCACGGCAAAGAAAGTCGGGGTTGGATTCGTTGCGGATCGCGAGGCCGGCCTGCGTCCGCAGGTGCGGGAAATCGTCTTCGGTGACACGCCCGACTTCCGTCTGTACAACAATGCTTTCATCCTGCGGCGGCGGATTTCGTATGTCGACGGATTCCCAGTGGGCGATCCCGAACTCGTCTTCAAGTTCCGGCACCCCGATGAAGCGGCAGCTACGGCGGTTGATGTGCGGCCCAAGATCGCCGGCAAATACCGAATCAAGTTCAAAGCTGAAGCCTTGCCGCTGAAGGACTCCGTCGGCGGTTATCGCATCCTGTACTCCCACAATTGCCAGTTCGGATTGACCCAGATGCACGAGGGCGATCGCGCCTCGATGGCCACGCTGACCCGCGTCTTTCCGGCCTTGGCCTCACTCAAGACGGACGAGGGCGAAAAAATACAGCTGGTCAATGGCGGAATCGTTGAAGAAATACTGCTGCCCCTGGGTCAGCTTGACTTCGGCAAAGGGCTGGTCGGCAAGTGTGACATCGGCTTGTGGCGCACCCGCGGTGAGCACAAACCTCTGGTCGGCGAGTTCGCCTTTCAAGTCCAGTTTGCCAACCGCGAATCCCTCGCCGAAAAACAGAAGAAGCTGGCGGCCCAGTTCTACGTGACGTTGCAACGAGACGTGGAAAATTGGCTGGCGCTGGGCGTAACCAAAACGGCGATGGTATACCGCCTGAACGGGAACGAGCCGCAAAGTCATGAGTGACACAGCGCCAAGTCAGCGCTGAAAATTCTTCCATGCGCGCCGGAATCAGGTTCGCGTCGGCGGCCGCGCTCGTGTTGTTGCTGGCGCCATTGGTTCGTGCTCAGACGCTGGCTCCCCGCGCCTACGTCGTCACGCCGATTGATTCCAACGCCGTCACGATCACCGACAACTTCTACAGCGGCGGCATTGAGTTCAACAGCACCATTCCAATTACCGGCGCCAGCGGAACGATCAACCTGATCGTTCCCACCTACTACCATGCGCTGAGTTTCTTTGGACGCTCGGCCAATGTGACCGTGGGATTGCCGTACGCGGTGGGGAACTTCAAGGGATTGGTGGTCGATCACGAAGAACAGCTTTATCGCTCCGGCCTGGGGGACGGCATCGTTCGCTTTTCCGTGAACCTGAAGGGCGGCCCGGCGATGAAGGTGCCGCAGTTTCTGAAGTGGAAGCAGAAGACGCTGCTGGGCGTCAGCCTGCTGGTGCAGTTTCCCAGTGGACAGTACGACCCAACCAAGCTCATCAATATTGGCGACAACAAATGGGCGTTCAAACCGGAGTTCGGCTATTCCGAGCGCTGGGGTAAATGGGTGCTGGACGCCTACGGCGCGGTATGGTTCTTCACCAACAATCCCGAGTTTTTCTCGCACAACAATTTTTTCCCGGGTGCCCGGGAACAGTCGCAGGAGCCGATCGGCACTTTCGAAGGACACCTAAGCCGCGACATCAAACCGCGGCTGTGGGTCTCGCTGGACGGCAACTTCTGGTTCGGAGGCAAGACCAGCCTGAACGGCGTACAGAATCCCGCCACGCTGCAGAAGAACTCACGCATTGGGGCGACGGCGTCCGTACCGATCAGCAAACATCAATCGCTCAAGGTCAGCTACGCCAGTGGCGCCTATATCCGATTTGGCGGGGACTATCAGGCCATTTCCGTGGCGTGGCAATACTCCTGGCTCGGTACCAAGTGGAGATGATTGCCTGAGGAAGAGCGCGGACTTCCCCGCTCGCAGGTCTCGCACAGACTTTTACGCGGCGGCCAGTCTACGCGCCCACCAGCACCTGCCCGATGTCTTCCAAACAGGTGTCAGGAGTTTCTTTGGCCAGCCAGCGCACGAACTCATTGTGCTCGCCCAGGACGATCTGCTTGGACTCAATGGGCCGCTCCGTAAGTTCGAAGCCCATGATGATGATCTCGTCGCCCTTCTTGATGAGGTGGGCCGCCGCTCCGTTCATGCAAACCGCGCCGGAGCCGCGTGGGCCGGGGATGGTATAGGTTTCGAGACGCGCGCCGCTGGTGTTGCTGACGACCAGCACCCGCTCGCCTGATAGCAGTCCAACCATATCCATCAATTCTTCGTCGATCGTGATGCTGCCTACATACTTCAGATCGGCTTCAGTAACTGTGGCTTTGTGAATCTTGGAACGTAGCATCCATCGCATTGCTCGAGGGTTCCTCTCCGTGTCCCGCTCACCTGCGGATGCGGGCACTTACAAATATGGTAACAGGCGCAGTCAAGAGAACCCAGAGATTTTCGCCTGGGAGGAAATATGCCTACCGGGGTACCGCAACGATGAGGGATCCGTCCTGCTTCGCTACAATGAGCTTTCGCTGAGTCCTTCTGCATGCAATTTGAACTGTTTGTAGCGGTGCGTTATTTGCGGGCCAAGCGGCGACAGGCCGTCATCGGCGTGATCACGGTGATCTCCATCGTCGGAGTCGCGGCGGGCGTCGCCTCGCTCGTCATCGCGCTGGCCATCAATAACGGCTTCCGCCAGGATCTACAGGACCGCCTGCTGGGCTCGATCTCGCACATCAACCTGCTGCGGGTCCAGAGCGATGGCATTCGCGACTGGGAGCAACTGCTGGCACGGCTGGAAAAGCAGCCGCACGTGGTCGCCGGAGCGCCGGCTATCTACGAACAAGTTCTGATATCGCGCGGCGCGCGCGCGCAAGGTGCGGTGCTGAAGGGGATCGTTCCCGAGGATGAGCGCAAGGTCAGCTCGATACTCGACTCCATCAAGCAAGGCGATGCCGCGGCACTCGACCAGACTTCCGCTTCGCCGACCAACGGCGGCGCTGAACCCACTTCCCTGCCCCCGATCCTTCTCGGCAAGGATCTCGCCGACCAACTCGGTGCAAGCATTGGCTCGCTAGTCACCATCACCAGCCCGCAAGGTGAGCTCACGCCCTTCGGGATCGTTCCGAAATACAAGCGCTTCAAGGTTGCGGGCATTTTCTCGTCCGGCTTCTACGACTACGACAACTCCTGGGCGTTCATTCGCCTGTCCGACGCGCAACGCCTCTTCGATCTCACCGATGTTGTCTCTGTACTTGAGTTCAAGGTCGACGACATCTACAAGGCGGGCGAGATCGGCGAGCAACTGGAAGCCGCAGCCGGCAAGGGTTTCATGTCAACCAACTGGATGGAGCAGAACCGCGCGCTGTTTCACGCCTTGCGGCTGGAGCGGGTGGTGACGTTCATCACCATCGGGCTCATCGTCTTCGTCGCCGCGCTGAATATCCTGATCTCGTTGATCATGATGGTCATGGAGAAGACACGCGACATCGCCGTGCTGGTCTCGATGGGAGCCAAGCGGCGGCAGATTCGCCGCATCTTTATCTACCAGGGGCTGCTGATTGGCGTGATCGGAACCGTGCTGGGATTGATTCTGGGATTCGCTCTCTCCTGGGCGGGTGGACACTATCACCTGATCTCGCTTTCCGCCGAGGTGTACTCCATCGACTATGTCCCCTTCGCGCCGCGGCCATTCGACGGTCTACTGGTTGCGCTGGTCGCGATCGGGGTGTCGTTCATTGCGACGCTGTATCCGTCCTGGTCGGCTGCCAGCGTGCTGCCGGCAGAGGCGCTGCGGTACGAATAGATCTCGCGCCTCTAGCCTTTCGGGACAGTTGAAAAGTAAGGAACGAAAGAATAAAGTAAGGAATGTGAAACCCACGATACAAAAACAAGCAAGGGTCACCAGCAAAGGCCAGATCACTTTGCCACGGGACGTTCGCCGCGCCCTGGGCGTGCGGGCCGGAGACCGCGTGCTGTTCGAAGGCGACGGAAAGAACATGCAGATCAAATCCGTCAGACGGGAAAGTCCATTCGCAAAATACGCGGGTATTGGGAATCCGGGAATTCCCTCCGGCGAGGAGGGCATCATCCGGTGGCTGCGAGAACTGCGCGGACATGACGACTGCGATTGATACCAATGTGATCATCGCTCTCTGGGATCGCGAGATTTCCGTAAGAACTCGGGCCCAGGCAGCTCTCGACCTGGCACTGGACAGCGGATCGCTGGTAGTCGCTGCACCGGTTTTTGCTGAGTTAATGGCCGCCCCCGGCCGAAACGAGAAGTTTCTGGAATCATTCTTTGCCGATACCGGTATTGCTATCGATTGGATGTTAGATGAGGCGGTATGGCGAGCGGCGGGAGAGGCCTTCCGAACTTACGCCTCACGGCGCAGAAAACAAGGTGATCTGGGTCCACGCCGGATTCTTGCAGATTTTGTCATCGGGGCTCACGCATTCATCTCGGGTTACCTGTTACTGACCTTCGATACAAAGCTTTATTCCGCAGCCTTCCCTGGCTTGAGACTTGCGCCGTTGTAGTTCCCTATGCTGTCCACCCCCGGACACATGGGACGAACCGCTTCTTTAGCCACAGATTCCCTGCTCCCACCGTGCTAACCTAGTTTGTTTGCCTATCGTCTAGATCAGGTGCTGTATCTGCTGTCCTGAATTCCTGGAGCTCATCTCAAATGACCTTGCTACCGCAATCCCTAAGTTCACTCCTTAAGTATCTTGGAGCTTTTGTGCTCACCTCTGCTCTGTTTAGCGCCTCCGCGCAGCAGCCGCCACAATCGCAATCATCCGAGCCCGAACCACAGGCTCACGGCGTAAACGCCGCCAACATGGATCGCGCGGTGAAACCGGGCGACAACTTCTTCCTTTACTGCAATGGCGACTGGATCAAGCGCACGGAGATTCCGCCCGATCGTGGCGGCATCGGCGTCTTCACTCTGCTGGATAATCTGAGCAACAAGCGCACCGCCGACCTGATCGAAGAGATGGCCAAGAGCAACGCAGCACCGGGTTCCAGTTCGCGCAAGATCGCCGATCTGTACAACTCCTATATGGATGAAGCCACCATCGAAGCCAAGGGCCTGGAACCTATACAGCCGCATCTCAAGGCCATTGCCGCCATCAGCAACAAGAAGGAGTTGGCTTACGCGATGGGCCAGACCTTGCGCGCCGATGTCGACGCCCTCAACAATACCAACTTCCACACTTCGCACCTGTTTGGATTGTGGGTCGCGCCTGGCTTCAACGACTCCGATCACTATGCTGCGTACCTCTTGCAGGGTGGTGTGCAGCTTCCGGATCGCGAGTACTACGTTTCCGACAACGAGCACATGAAGGAACTCCGCACCAAGTACCAGGCGCACATCTCGACCATGCTGAAGCTCGCGGGCTTCAACGACACCGACGCTCGCGCCGAGCGGATCGTCGCGCTGGAGCACGCCATCGCGGAGAAGCATCTGTCGCTGGCGGAGAACGACGACATTCACAAGGCCAACAACACCTGGAAGCAATCTGACTTTAGTGCGAAGGCCCCGGGACTGGACTGGGCGGAGTATTTCCGCGGCGCCGGTCTGAGCAAGCAGGCCAGTTTCATCGTGTGGCAGCCCACGGCGTTCGCCGGCGAATCGGCGCTGGTGGCTTCCACTCCGCTGGAAACTTGGAAGGACTGGCTTGCATATCACCTGATCGAAGAATACGGCGCATTTCTGCCGAAGGCCGTGGCCGACGAACGCTTCGCCTTCTTTGGCGAAACGCTCCAGGGCACGCCGCAGCAGCGTCCACGCTGGCAACGCAGCGTGGTCATCGTCAATCGCTATCTCGGCGACGATGTCGGGCAGATCTACGCGCAGAAGTACTTTCCACCAGAGGCGAAAGCTGCGGCGCAGGCGATGGTCGCCAACATCATCGCGGCGTTTCGCAAGCGCATTGACGCGCTCTCCTGGATGGATCCTAAGACCAAAGCCGAAGCGCAGGCCAAACTGACCACCTTATATGTCGGCATCGGCTATCCGGAAACCTGGATGAACTATTCGGCTTACGAGGTGAAGGCCGACGATATCTTCGGCAATGTCTGGCGCGGCAGCCTCTTTCAGTACAACTACGACGTCGGGCGCCTGGGCAAGCCGGTCGATAAACACGAATGGTCGATGACGCCGCAGACGGTGAACGCCGTGAATCTGCCGCTGCAAAATGCACTCAACTTCCCTGCTGCGATTCTGCAGCCGCCGTTCTTTGATCCGCAGGCTCCCGCCGCGCACAACTACGGTGCGATTGGATCGGTGATTGGCCACGAGATCAGCCATACCTTCGACACCGAAGGCAGCGCCTTCGACTCCAAAGGGGCGGTGCGCAACTGGTGGACGCCCTCCGACCTGGAGCACTTCGAAGCGGCCGCAGCGAAGCTAGCTGCACAGTATGACGCGTACGCTCCGTTCCCCGACCTTCACCTCAACGGCAAGCAGACGCTGGCCGAAAACATCGCAGACGTTGCGGGAATTGCAGCTTCCTACGACGGCTATCGCGCCTCTCTGAACGGCAAGACCGCTCCCGAGCAGGACGGCTTCTCCGGCGATCAGCAGTTCTTCATCGCCTTCGGCCAGAACTATGCGTCGAAGACCCGCGATGCTGCACTTCGCCAGCAGGTGACGGTCGACTCGCATTCGCCGGCAGAGTACCGCGCCGACACGGTTCGAAATAGCGACGCCTGGTACGGGGCGTTCGACGTGAAGCCGGGAGAGACGCTGTACCTGGCGCCTGCCGATCGCGTGCGCATCTGGTAGCGAGCCATTCAACGCGGTTCCAGAGCTAGTGTGAAGGCATCGAGGTCTGGAACCGCTTCCCGATATGGTCGATGCAAGATGTGCAACGTTTTTCCTACCGCTTCCGTCGCAAAGTCGCTGACTTCCCGCCCCGAACATGTTCTAATTCTTTTAGGCGAGTGCCGGCGTCTTGCTCCCAGAACGGGCTTGGTTCCAACACTTTGGCCGGAATTTGTGTCGCGCCGGAGCGGACCTGCATCAAACTGTTCAGAACGTGTTGCTGCGCGCGGTCAATCTGAAGAAAGTCTTTCGCTCCGGTAATTCGGATTTAGTGCTCTTTGAGAATTTGTCACTGCAGGTTGAGACCGGAGAGATGCTGGCGATTGTCGGGGAGTCAGGTACCGGAAAGAGTACCCTGCTCCATATACTCGGGGCGCTTGATAGGGCTTCCGAAGGTGACGTATACTTCGCCCAATTGCAGTTGGGGAGTCTCTCTGAGGAAGGTGCAGCCGAATTCCGCAGCCGCGAGCTTGGGTTCGTGTGGCAGTTTCATTATTTGCTGCCGGAGTTTACCGCCGTGGAGAACGTGGCTATGCCGTTGCTGATGCGAGGCATGGCGAAAGGTGAGGCTGAGCAGCAGGGCCTGCAGTGGTTGCAGGAGGTTGGTTTGGCGGACCGTGCCAGTCACCGGTCCGGCGAGTTGTCTGGTGGAGAGCAGCAGCGGGTAGCGCTGGCGCGGGCGCTGATCACCAAGCCCAGGATCCTGATGGCTGACGAGCCGACGGGAGATTTGGACAACCGGACAGCGGAAGCGGTTTTTACTTTGATCGCACGCTTACATCGCGACTATCGTCTGACCTCGCTCATCGTTACTCACAATCTTGGGTTTGCACGTCAGTGCGACCGCGTTCTGCGCCTGGAACGTGGCAGGGTGGTCGAGGTGTCTCCGCAATCGTTGTCGGCTTAGGCAACGTACTTGCTAGTAGTGGGTTTGTAGTAGTAGGGCTGAGCAGTTCAATCGGTCCCGGCAGCTTGATCTGAGGACCGGCGGCGGGGGAGAGTCAGGATTGGGACTCGTCTGGGAGAAAAAATTCCCGTAGAGTTCCTGGAGAGGTTCCATGTTCGAACGGTATACGGAAAAGGCCCGGCGCGTAATCTTCTTTGCGCGCTATGAGGCCAGCCAGTTCGGTTCTCCGTACATTGAGACGGAGCATCTGCTGCTTGGCCTTCTGCGCGAGGATAAAGCGCTCACCAATCGGTTCCTTCGGTCCCATGCTTCGGTTGAGTCGATCCGGAAACAGATTGAGGGACACACTACCATTCGGGAGAAGGTCTCCACTTCCGTGGACCTGCCCCTGAGCAACGAGTGCAAGCGTGTGCTGGCCTATGCCGCCGAGGAGGCGGAGCGGCTTTCGCACAAGCACATCGGCACCGAGCATTTGTTGCTGGGGCTGTTGCGCGAAGAGAAATGCTTCGCCGCCGAAATTCTGCACGAACGCGGCCTGCGTTTGTCTACGATCCGCGAAGAGTTGGCGCGAACATCGCAGGAAAAGGCGCAGCCGTCGCAGCGTTCGCGCGAGTCGTCACTGCTGTCCGAGTTTTCCCGCGACCTGACCCAGGCCGCGATGGACAACCAGCTCGATCCTCTCGTGGGGCGGGACGGCGAACTGGAGCGCGTGATCCAGATTCTTTGCCGCCGCACCAAAAACAATCCGGTGCTGATTGGCGAGCCTGGCGTCGGCAAGACCGCCATCGTCGAAGGTCTGGCGCAACGCATCGCCGACGGCGAAGTACCGTCATTCCTGGCGGACAAGCGCATTCTCGCCCTCGACTTGTCATTGATCGTCGCTGGCACCAAGTACCGCGGCCAGTTCGAAGAGCGGCTCAAGACCATCATGAAAGAGCTGATGGAGTCGCAGAACGCCATCATATTTATTGACGAGCTGCATACCCTGGTCGGCGCGGGATCGGCGGAAGGCTCGCTCGACGCCGCCAACATTCTGAAGCCGGCGCTGTCGCGCGGCGAAATTCAGTGCATCGGCGCAACTACGCCGGGCGAATACCGCAAGTCCATCGAGAAGGACCGCTCGCTGGAACGCCGCTTCCAAGCGGTAAAGGTTCCGCCTCCGAATGAAGCCGACGCGGTGAAGATCCTGTTTGGCATCAAGGAGCGCTACGAAAAGTTCCACGCCGTCAGTTACACCGACGACGCAATCACCTTCTCCGTCTCGCACTCCAATCGCTATCTGCCCGACCGCTTTCTGCCCGACAAGGCGATCGATCTGGTGGACGAAGCCGGCGCGCGCGTGAAGCTTCGCCAGACCTCTCTGCCCGAGGACATCACCGAGGTGCAGAAGCGGATCAAGTTCATCGTGCATCGCATGGAAAACGCCATCGCGAACCACGAATTCGAGAAGGCCCGCTTCTACTCCGACGAGGAGCGCAAAGAGCGCGAAAACCTGCGGGCGCTGCGCGAGAAGTATCACCTTGACGAGTCCTCCGCCGGCGTTGTCGGCCGCGAGGACATTGAAGACGTGGTCTCGCGCTGGACCGGCGTGCCCATCGCGTCCATCAAGGAAGAAGAGAGCCAGAAGCTGCTGCGCATCGAAGAAGAGCTGCACAGACGGGTGATCTCGCAGGAACGCGCTATCTCGGCGCTAGCTCGGGCGATTCGCCGCTCGCGCGCCGGCCTGAAGAGTCCCAACCGGCCCATCGGCTCGTTCCTCTTCCTCGGCCCCACCGGCGTCGGCAAAACCGAAGTGGCAAGGACCTTGGCGCAGTTCATGTTCGGCAGCGAGAAATCGCTGGTGCGCTTCGACATGTCGGAGTTCATGGAGAAGCACTCGGTCTCGAAACTGATCGGTTCGCCTCCGGGCTATGTCGGCTACGAAGAGGGCGGCCAACTCACGGAACGTGTGAAGCGCGCGCCATATTCCGTCGTGCTGCTTGACGAAGTGGAGAAGGCGCATCCTGACCTGTTCAACATCCTGTTGCAGGTGTTTGAAGACGGACAGCTCACCGACGGACTAGGCAACACGGTGGACTTCAAGAATGCCATCATCATCATGACCTCGAACATCGGCGCGCGCCATCTGCAGAAGCGCACCGGCATGGGCTTCCAGTCGGAGCTTGATGAGGCGACCTCAACCAAGGTCGAGGACATGGTGCGGAACGAGGTGAAGCGGACCTTCAATCCCGAGTTCCTCAACCGTCTCGACGAGGTCATCATCTTCAACGCGCTGACCGAGGTCGACCTGATCCAGATTGTGGAGCTGATGGTGCAGCAATTAAACACCAACCTGGCACAGCGTTCGATCACCGTCACGGTAACGGAAGAAGCCCGCAAGTGGATCCTCGACAAAACCGTCGTCGATCGCACCTATGGCGCTCGTCCACTGCGGCGCGCGCTGCAGAAGTACATCGAGGACCCGCTGTCTGAGGCGCTCATCCAAGGCACCTTCCAGCAGCGGCCGGCGTTCATCGAGGTCTACCTTGACAACGATCAGCTCTTCTATCGGCCTGTGGGCGAGGAGAAGACGGAAGGCGTACTGCTGTACAGCAACTAGAGAAATACGAAAAAGGGGAGCGCTGCCACTCCCCTTTTCCTATCCCAATATCCTAAATTTTCAGTCGGCCCGCGAGCAAGTCCGATATAAAACATGAATCTCCGCAATTGTGATGTTGGATGCCCGTGTAAGTTCTAGATTGCAGCTTCCAACTGATACCTGCTCGCACGGGACTGAACGATTCGCCGTCTCCCGTGTCCGGGATTCACCTCATATCGGCTTCGTAAAAGCCCGAATTCTTCCAGCAAATCCACGTCCCGGCTCACTGCCCGCGCGTCGCGTTTCAATCCGCCCGCCAGCTCCGACACGGCCATTGGTTTTTGCCTGGCGAGACGCAGAAGGCGGATACGCTCGGCCGAGAGCACGCGCATCATGTCGCTGGGATCTTCAAAAGAGATGACGATGGCAGGTGCTAGTTTCTCTCCCCGATCCAGCTTGCGTGCTCGCTCGCGGGCCCGGGCAAAAAACCCATCCACGGTATCAACGCCAATCTTCACCTTAGCGCGTTTCATCTTCCTGTCTCCACAGTTCTTCTACTTCTTGACGGAAACGGAGCAGCACGGCCTCGTAACCAGCATAATCGACTTCCTCGACCTCACCCCTAAAATGCCGATGATGGTGACCGTGACTGCTGTCATACCCAAGCACACGGCCATTGTCAACACCGGTGAACCTCAAGTCCATATAAGCCAGGCTGTACTTCACCACCTCACCTGCCTCGGACCAAACCTCTTGCTTCAGGATCGCCCCGCGACGCCTGCCGGACAGATAGATGGTTTCGTCGACAGTTTTCTCCCGCCTGCCACAAGCCTCGTGTCGACGTTTTCTCGCGTTAGCCATAGCCCCGCTGCCGACTAAGCAGGAAGGAGATCTAAAATCCTAACTGAAAACTGTACCGCCTGTCAAAAGCATCGGGTTCGCTTTTGGTTAATATAATTGTTATGGAGTTGCTCGTTTATTCCGCTGCCTGGTGCCCCGACTGCCGCACTGCCAAGCGCTTCCTCGACAAGAATCACGTTCCCTATACGGAGATTGATATTGAACGCACGCCCGGCGCCGCCGAAGAGGTCATCCGCCACACCGGCAAGCGCGCCATCCCGCAGTTCGTCATCGACGGCCGGTGGGTCCAGCCTTACCGACCCGGCGAAGGCTTTCTGTATGAAGAAATGTCTGCGTTATTGGGGCTCGTTGACGAAGGGTAGGGTGAACGGGCTGGCCTTCAGAGGCCGCCCTGAACGAAGTCGAAGGGCCGGTGTCTCAGGCCTTCTTCCCAATCAGAGCCAGCTTCAGCGGGCGGCAGTCCGCTTCGAGAAAAACAGATCGCTCGCCGACTAAAGTCGGCTCGTGATGACAACAATATCCGACTGGAACGCTGGCCTGAAGAGACTGTGTCGCAACCGAAACATGGATTTTTTAGTGGGACCAACGGTATGAATCGCAAGGCAACCAGCCGCGCAGCGGCGACATTTGTGTTAGCCGCGGGCGTAAGCCCGCGGGCAAGTGGGATAAACAGAGAGCCGCGGAGCGGCGACACTGGCTTGCGACACAGTCTCTGAAGGCTAGCACTACCCGAACCCGCTTCTACACTCGCTTTCTCGCCGGCATCCATCCCGGCTCGCGCACGTACTCTTCTTCCAGCCGACGCAGCCGAGCCGCCATTATTTGCGATCGCCCCAGATATCCTACCGGGCGTCCCGGCTCTTCCCAGCTCGCCACCGGCAACCGCCCCACATTGGAGCGCAGCATTTTCGCCGCCGCGTCGTACAGGACTTCGTTGGGATAGGTCACAACTGGATTGGGCGAACCCGCCTCCAACACCGTCATGTTGCCCGACGAATCTTTCTCGAGCGCACGCACGATGTCGGCGCGGGTAATAATCCCCGCGAGTCTTCCATTCGCGTCGACGATAAAAACGCCCTGGTGGTGCGTCACCGTCGGATCGCGCTTGGTGATGCGCTCAGCCAGCTCGGCAACCCGCATCGTCGCGGGAACTACGTCGAAGTCTTTTGACATGGTCTCGCCTACGGTGACCTGCTGCAGGACATCGGGCTCGTAATCAGTGTGAATGTGCAGGCCGCGCCGCGCCAGCTTTTCGGTCATGATGGAGTTCTTGGCATAGCGCACGGCAATCGCGTCGGCGATCACCGTCACCAGCATCAGCGGCAGCACGGAGTTGTAGTCGCGCGTGATCTCGAAGGCGAAGATGATGAAGGTAAACGCCGCGCGCGAAGCCGCCCCAAAGACCGCGCCCATAGCGACCAGCGCGAAGGCTCCGGGCGAGAGATTCGCCGCCGGCCAGATCTTGTCGACGATCATGGCAAAGACCGAGCCCATTGCCGCCGAAGCCATGAACATTGGCGCCAGAAGGCCGCCGGAAGTTCCCGAGCCCAACGAGATGACCAGCGCCGCGGACTTGAAGACCATCACCGCGAGCAGGCCGCCCAGCAACATCCTGGCGTTCAGAATGTCGGAGATGGTGTCGTAGCCTACACCCAGCACGCGCGGCACAAAGTAGCCGATGATGCCGAGACCCAGCGCACCGATGGCCGGCCACCACATGTCGTGAATGGGCAGCTTCTCAAACTGGTCTTCCACCCAGTACAGCAACTTGCTGAAGCCGATCGCCGCAACGCCACATAACAATCCAAGCACAAGGTAAAACGGCAACGCGTGCGGCAGGCCGAAGTCGAGCGCGCCCACTTTGAACATTGGCCCCGGCCCCATCAGACGGAAGTGAACGCTGGTGGCCAGGGTGCTGGCAATCACTAGTGGGATGAACGATCGCGACTTGAACTCGAAGAGCAGCAATTCGATGGCGAGGATGACACCCGCAATCGGCGTGCTGAATGTCGCCGCCATGCCCGCCGCGGCTCCGCAAGCCAGCAGCACTTTGCGCTCGGCTGCGGTCATGTGCATCAACTGCCCAACCAGCGAGCCGACTGCGCCGCCCGTCTGAATGATGGGACCTTCCGCGCCAAACGGCCCGCCGGTGCCGATGGCGATTGCCGCAGAGATTGGCTTCAGGATCGCAACCTTGGGCTCGATGCGGCTGCGGTTGATCAGCACAGCTTCCATTGCTTCGGGAATGCCGTGGCCACGGATCTTGTCCGATCCGTAATGCGCCATAATGCCGACGATGATGCCGCCGATCACCGGCGTGACAATCACCAGCAGCCCGAGATGATTGTTGCGTGGGCTGACAAAGGCGAACGAGAGACGGTGATAAAAAGCAATATTGGTGAACAGCCCGATCAGGTTGTATAGCAGGTAGGCGATCAGGCCGGCCAGTATGCCGATGAGCGCGGCCAGCAGCGACATCATCCCGGTGCGAAACCTCGCCTCTTGCGCGATCGCCGTGTCCACCGCGGCCTGATCGGGTCGCAGCGGATTCAGTCCGTCGACCCCCAACGTCTCGGTGTGGTCGGCCACTAGCTTGACCTCCATGCTGTCGCCGCTCTGGGCCGTCGCCGCTTTGAGATGCCGCTTGCTTTGCCAGAAGTTGTCAGCTTGCGCAGCGTCGCCACCAGCGCCGGAGCCGCCGAACGTAATTCCGCACGGGTGTGCAGCGTCAGCTGTTGCAGCATGCGCTCGCCACGGTCCGTGAGTTGCACGTGTACCTCGCGGCGATCTTCATCGGCGCGGGCGCGCGTGATCAAGCCCTTCTTCACCAGCCGGTCGACCAGCTCGACGGCGCTGTGGTGCTGGATTTGCAGCCGCTCGGCCAGGTAGGCAATGCGCGGCTCGTCTCCTTCGGACTTGCCTTTGATGGCGAGCATCAGTTGATGGTGTTGCGGCTCGACGCCGGCTGCACGGGCGGCTTCCTCGCTGGATCGGACAAAGCGGCGAATCTGGTAGCGAAACTCGGCGAGGGCCTGGTAGTCGGAAAGTTTGACGTGGTTAGAATTGGTCATGATCGTTCGCAATACGCCTTTCGCTTTTAGCTCTTAGCGAAACCGGCTCCTAGCTGAAATGGCCTCCTCCGTGGGGGTGGAAACCATCTGTCACGATTATATCGTATTACGATATTAATCTGACCTTCAATCAGCTACAGAGCTCTCCGCTTCCTCGCCCGTTGCTCTGCTCTCACCGGGGTTGCTCAAGGCCAAGGGGTTAAGCGCCAGGAGCGAAGAGCGGATCTCCGGCCCTGTACAATAAACAGTTTCACAGTCGTCGAAGTCGTCGTTAAATAGAAGTCATCGCTAATCCAGGAGCCTTGCGTTGATCGCTCGCTATACCCGCCCGGAGATGGGCCGCATCTGGAGTGACGAAAACAAATTCCGTACCTGGCTCGAGGTTGAACTGGCCGCCACGGAAACTCTGGCCGAAGCCGGCATCGTGCCGCAAACCGCAGCCAAAGCCATCCGTGAGAAAGGTGGCTTCGAGGTCGCTCGCATCAACGAGATCGAAGCTGAGGTGAAGCACGACGTCATCGCGTTCACTACCGCCGTCGCCGAGAAGGTGGGGCCCGAGTCGCGATGGCTGCATTACGGTCTGACCTCGAACGATGTGGTCGATACCGCGCAGGCGCTGCTGGTGAAGCAGGCCTCGGTCATCATTCGCGACGATCTGCAGAAACTGCGCGAGGTGCTGAAGCGCCGCGCGTGGGAGTTCAAGGACACCCCTGCCATCGGCCGCACCCACGGCATCCACGCCGAGCCGATTACCTTCGGGCTGAAGCTGGCGAACTGGTACTCCGAGGTCGAGCGCAATATCGAGCGCTTCGAAATGGCCTCGGAGCAGATGCGCGTCGGCAAGTTGTCGGGAGCCGTCGGCAATGCAGCGCACCTGGAGCCGGAGTACGAAGAAGCGATTTGTAAGCGCCTGGGACTTAATGTCGCAGCGGTTTCGTCGCAGGTAATCCAGCGCGACCGGCACGCCTTCTACGTGGCCACGCTGGCGGTCATCGCCTCCACGCTGGACAAAATTGCTACTGAGATTCGCCATCTGCAACGTACGGAAGTTCGCGAGGCGGAGGAGTATTTCAGCGAGAAGCAGAAGGGCTCGTCGGCAATGCCGCACAAGCGCAACCCGGTCACATGCGAACAGATCAGCGGCCTGGCGCGCGTGGTGCGGTCGAACGCCCAGGCCGCGCTGGAAAACGTTGCGCTTTGGCATGAGCGGGACATCTCGCACTCGTCGGTGGAACGCGTCATTTTGCCCGACTCAACTATTCTTGCGGATTATCTACTACACAAGACCACCAACCTCATCGACACGCTGATGGTTTATCCCAAGCGCATGTTGAAGAACCTGGAATCGACTGGGGGACTGGTGTTCAGCGGACAGCTCTTGCTCGATCTGGTCGAAGCGGGCATGTTGCGCGAAGACGCCTACCGCCTGGTGCAATCCAACGCCATGCGCGCCTGGAAGGACGATCTGAATTTCCGCGAGCTGATTATGAGCGATCCGGAGATCACCTCGAAGGTGAAAGGCGAGACGCTGGAGCATGCGTTTGACTTGCAGCGGCCGCTGCGGAATGTGGATAAGATCTTTCGGAGGGTGTTCGGGGATGAAACCCAAAAAAGCAAGACATCGTAATCGTACCGGGAACACGGAACCGCAGATCCCTCCGCTCCGCTTCGCTACGGTCGGGATGACAACGCAATCAGGGACGACGTCCATTCTCGACTTACAACCGACAACTGATAACTGACAACTGCTTTCTATTCCAGGCGGTTGATGATCGACGCCACGTATCCCGCGCCGAAGCCGTTGTCGATGTTGACTACTGTCACATTCGACGCGCACGAGTTCAGCATACCTAACAACGCGGCGATGCCGTGGTACGACGCTCCGTAGCCAATGCTGGTCGGCACAGCGATTACTGGCACTCCTACCAGACCTCCGACGACGCTCGGCAATGCGCCTTCCATGCCCGCGCAGACGACGATGACGCGCGCCCCGGTTAGCGCATCTCGGCGGGCGAGCAATCGATGGATGCCGGCGACCCCAACGTCGTAGAGATGCTGCACCTCATTGCCCATGACCTGCGCTGTTACCACGGCCTCTTCGGCAACCGGGATATCACTGGTACCCGCGGAGACAACCACGATCTTGCCTTTGCCGTAGACGGCTTCATCGCGAGTCAAGGTGATGGCCCGCGCCAGCTCGTGTGATTCCGCCTTGCGGAACTGGCGCTTTACGGCTCGAACCTGCTCCGGCGAGACTCGGGTCGCCAACACATTGCGGCCGTGCTTTGCGAGGCGCGCGAAAATTTCCGCCAGATGCTCTGGAGTTTTCCCCGGGCCGAAGATCACCTCCGGCATGCCGGCGCGCAGCGCGCGATGGTGATCCACATTGGCAAAGCCCAGGTCTTCGAAGGGGAGATGCCGCAAGTGCTGCACCGCCTCGTCGGGCGAGAGTTTGCCGCGCTTTACATCATTGAACAGCTTCTTGAGGGCGTCGGAGTTCATTGTCTAGATGGTTCGAGTTATTCCCGCCAACTGTTGGCAGGGGCTGAAGCCCGGTCACTGATTAGCCCGGTGCGGCACGGCTGAACGCCGTGCCCTGATACGAAGCGTAGGTGCTGACTCGTGTTCACTGTCAGGCAGAACCCAACGCGGTGGTACGATGAAAAGGCTCGGCCCCGTATCGATTCACAGACCTTAGATGCTCGCGCAGACTAACACATCTTCCCACACCCTGACGGTGGCCATCACTGGCGCCAGTGGCTCGATCCTTCCCAGGCATTTGCTGGACGCGCTTGAAGGTGACGACCGTGTTGGGACCATCAACGTCATCATCTCCGACAGCGGGCTGCGGGTAATGGCGGAAGAACTGGGCATCTCCGGCCGCAACGAGATTTTGCCTAAGCTGCTGGGACGCACGCCTGCAAAAATCCAGCAGCAGAACAATAGCGACATAGGGGCTAACGTGGCCAGCGGTTCTTACGCCACCGACGCCATGATTGTTCTGCCGTGTAGTGTGGGGACGCTGGCACGAATCGCCAATGGCATGGCGATTCACCTGATCGAGCGCGCCGCCGACGTTTGCCTGAAAGAGCGTCGGCCGCTCATTCTCTGCGTGCGCGAGACGCCGTTCAATCGCATTCATCTGCGCAACATGACGCTGGCAGCCGAGGCCGGCGCGACGATCTTCCCGGTGGTGCCCGCCTTTTATTTCCATCCCACTTCGACCGACGACATTGCGCGCGAGTTCGTCAATCGCGTCCTGGCACATGTGGGATTGCCGCAGACGGGCGCATATCAGTGGAAGGCGGAGTGACGTTAGCTCCCACCCTAGGCCAAAAGAAGGCCTAGGATGGGGCACCCGCATTCTTAACGATTTCGGTGTCAGCGCTTTGCTTTTCAATAACATAGCCCCGTGATGGCGGTCACCATTCAATGTGTCCTAGTCCCGCTGAGCCGCTAAATCCGCCCATTTAGCCCATCCCGCTTGGCCCTTTCGACTTCGGGTCATTACCTTATAAATGTAGACAAGTATCGGGTTCGGCCCGCGTGGGGTGGGTCACCATCATTCTAACTTCAGAGGCGTAAATGCATAAACCAGTTAAGTATGTTGAAAAGGCTGTCACCGTCGCCGCGCGAGGCGCGTGGGTCGTCTTCGACAAACTGAACAGTATCAAACCTAATCCTTCGTTTACGCCCAAGTGGTCCGATAAGCCGCTGCTGAAGTCCTATCAGAAGTCCAAGCCGCCGCTCGGCTGGCCGCGCGCTACTGACTCGCTGTGCCCTAAGTGCGTTCCGGAAATTCGCCAGCAGATTCTCGACGGCAAGCTGCCCGTCGAAGTGTTGATGAACGAGAAGGCCGGCGAGATCAAGGCGCAGATCATCGAGCGCGACGGCAAGATCCTGATGGTGAAGGACTGCCCCCTCCACGGCCACTTTGAAGACGTGATGGCCATGGACACCGCCTTCTTCAAGCATCTGGAAGATGTCTTCCCCGGCCGCGACATTCGCGCCCACAACGATGAGAAGCTGCATCACCACGGCAGCAGCACCGTGCTGCACGGCCGCGGATCGGTGCTCACCATCGACCTGACCAACCGCTGCAACATGATGTGCGATCCCTGCTTCATGGACGCCAACCAGGTTGGCTTCGTGCATGAACTGACGTGGGACGAGATCAAGACCATGCTCGACAACGCCATCACCATCAAGCCGCGGCGCCAGATGTCGGTGCAGTTCTCCGGCGGCGAGCCCACGTTGTCGCCCTACTTCCTTGACGCGGTGGCTTACTCGCGCAAGGTCGGCTACAACAGCGTGCAGGCGGCGACCAACGGCATCGAGTTTGCCAAGAGTCCAGAGTTCGCCAAGCAAGCGTTTGAAGCGGGTCTGCGCTACGCCTATCTCCAGTTCGACGGGATCGGCAATGCGGCTAACTCGCATCGCCTGGTCGGCAATCTGTTCGATGTGAAGTTGCAAGCGATCGAGAATCTGCACAAGGCGGGCGTCGAGATCGTGCCCGTCGTCACCATCGTCAACGACCTGAACAACGAGCAGGTTGGCCGCATCATCCAGTTCGCGCTCGACAATCCCAAGCGCATCTCGTTCCTGTCGTTCCAGCCGGTGTCGTTCACCGGACGCGACGAGGCCATCACCGACGAACGTCGTCAGGCGCAGCGCTACACCCTGTCGCATCTGGCGCACGATGTGAAGAACCAGACCGGCTTGGGCGAGCCCACGCGCGACTGGTTCCCCATCTCGTTCATGAGCACCTTCTCCGATTGGGCCGATCTGGTTCACGGGCCCGACAAGGATTGGGGATCGCTGAGCTGCGGCTGCCACCCGAACTGCGGCGTGGGTATGGCCGTGATGATCGACAAGGAAACCAAGGAAGCGGTTCCGGTAACGGCCTTTCTGAACGGCGACACTATCGCGAAAGACATTGCGAAGGTGAACGACGCGGCGCGCGGCAAGTGGATGTCGATTGCCGGCATGACCCTGGCGCTGCTCAAGAACTACGATCCCTTCAAGTCGCCGACGCACTTCAAATTCACCGACCTGCTGAAGAAGTTCGACAAGACCTTCGGCGCGACCGGCAAGGACTACGGCAAGGTTACGGGCGAGCGCACCGAGACGGATATTCAACGTCGTAGGCGCGATCGTTGGAACTTCCTGTTTGTGGCCGGCATGTGGTTCCAGGACCTGTTCAACTACGATTTCCGCCGCACCGAGCAGTGCATCATTCCCTACGCCACGCAGGAAGGCGAGATCAGCTTCTGCGCCTACAACACCGGCGTGGGCTGGCGCAACATCGTGGAGAAGATGCACATGACGGCGACTCTGACCAAGTGGTATGAGGAGCACGGACGCCATGAGATCTTTGCTGGTGGAAAGAAGGTCGGCCTCGAGACCACCGAGCACACGCTCAAGCTGGTCGATGAGCACGTGCAGGCCAAGGCCAACGACACGCTCGACAAACTGGGTATCGCCAAGAATGCGCGTCAGGAGAAGTTCAAGGCGCGCGACGAGCGGGTGAAAGCCGAAGCGGAGAAGGCTCGCATGATGGCCCTGTACAAAGAGCACGTGCTGGGCGAGAAGCCGGTCAGCCAGGACGGATTCATTCCGCTCGGCAGCATCGGTGGGATTCAGCCGGCGCAGCCTGCGGTGGAAGAGCGGGAAGCGGTGTACGGGGATTAGCTAGTGGATAGTGAATAGTGGTTAGTGGATAGTAAGGACCGGTCGCGACAGCGGCCGGTTTCGTTTTGTATGATGTTCGCTCCATTTGGACCTTTCCAAACTGTCATCCCGACCGAGGACTTTAGTCCGAGCGGAGGGATCTGCGGTTCTTCGCCTCTTCATCCTGTCTTTGACGACACAGCGCCCGGCAGATAACATAACAACAAGTCTTACTCAGTAACACTCAAGATTATGAGAACTACCCAGACCATGACCGTTTCCCTTCCGCCTGCGCTTTTGCGCGAGTTTGAGGCGGTCCGCAAGGCAGAATCGCGCACACGTTCCGAGCTGGTTCGCGAGGCGCTTCGCGCTTATTTTGAAAGCCGGTACCCTGTGGCTCAGCCAACCAAGGCCGAACTCGCCGCCCTTCGGCGCGGACGCGCTGCCTTTCGCCGGGGCGATACCGTATCGTTAGACGAATTCCTCCATGGCGTGGAATCTCCAGCTCGCCGGTCCCGCACAAAAAGACCTTCGAAGGTTGCCACTAAGAGATAGGACGCTCCTTCAGAGCGCGCTCCTAGCCATGCGGGAGGATCCCTTTCGAGGCGATATCAAGCGCCTCCGAGGACAGCCCACGGCTTGGCGACGGCGTGTCGGCAGCTATCGCATCCTTTACGACCTGTACATTGATCAACGCCTGATTGTGGTTGCGGGAATTGTCCGACGGTCTTCAACCACCTATTGAAGTGTCGCTGTGCAACGACAATGACTCCAAACTATCCACCATTCACTACTCACTATCCACTGTTTTATTACCACCGCTGCGCGACATGCTGATGCTGCAGTCTCGGCTCTTCGTAGCCTTTGGGCTTCTGGCGCGGTGGCAGTTTGGGCGGCGTGTACGGCGTCTCCTCGTAGGGAATGCGGCTCAGCAGGTCGGCAATGCAGTTTAAACGTGCGCGCTTCTTGTCGTCGGAGGGGACGATGTACCACGGCGCCATTGCCGTGTCGGTTGCCGCCAGCATGGCATCGCGCGCCCGCGAGTAGTCATACCAGCGGCGATGGGACTCCAGGTCCATCGGGCTCAGCTTCCAGCGCTTGGTCGGATCTTTGATGCGCTGCTGGAAGCGCCGGTGCTGTTCCTTCTCGCTAACTTCCAGCCAATACTTCAGCAGGGTAATTCCATCGGAGATCAGGCTGGCTTCCACCTGCGGGCAGCCTTGCAGGAATCTCTGGTATTGCTCCTTCTTGCAGAAGCCCATCACGTGCTCCACTCCGGCTCGGTTGTACCAGCTGCGATCGAAGATGACGACCTCTCCGCCCGACGGCAGATGTTCGATGTAGCGTTGCCAGTAGATCTGCGTCTTTTGCCGATCGGTGGGGGCGGGCAGCGCGACCACGCGGAAGACGCGCGGGCTCACCCGCTCGGTGATGCGACGGATGATACCGCCCTTGCCGGCAGCGTCGCGGCCTTCGAAGAGGATGACGATGCGTGCGCCGGTCGCCTTGACCCAATCTTGCAGCTTCACCAGTTCGATCTGGAGTTTGGCCAGTTCGCGCTCGTATTCCTTCTTGGTGAACTCTGGCGGCGAAGTTGGTGTTGTAGGATCGTCGTCCATTGCGAAGACGGATTTCTTGCGGTTCTTCTTCTTCGAGTTCTTTGCCATACGCCCCTCGCTTTTGCAAACCAGGTTGTACCCGGGTGATGAGAGCGATTTTACGCTGCCGTTGCAAGCTGAGGCTGTGAGGCTGGGAACTAGAATTCGTCCGAAGAATTACCCGCGTAGTATCAGGGCATCAGCCTTCGGATGCGTTCACGACAGGCTTCTAAGGCGTGCCGAACAGAGCGATAAGAACGAACGTGGGCGGTCCGGCTATGGAACTTCTAAAAACAGGCTGCGGAAAAAGTCGAAAAGCAGATCCCTTCGGCGAGCTCAGGGCAGGCTCCTCGTCGGCCTGAAACCACACCCAGGGCTTACCGCCCTGGGCTAATCACTTTCGCCCTGCGGGCTCGGACCTGCGTATTCCTTGGATCTTCTTTTCCCATCACAATTTCTCAATTCCAGTCGCGACACAGTCTCTGAAGGCCTCCTCGGGATGACAAGACAAACGACTTGCAACGGCGCACCTAAAGGTGCGCCCCTTCAAAGGCGCATGAAATCGACTTTTCCCGCAGCCTGTAAAGACGTGTCCTGATAGAAGGCGTTATGAGATGACTTGGCTCTGTTGAGATCCCCATGTGCCGCCCTGAAGGGCCTCAGACTGAATAACCGACGCCACCCAGGACTCCGCCTGCGGCTGCGTCCTGGGCTATCTTATCGCCGTCCCGCAAGCGGGACTCGATTATCGCAGTTCGAATTTTCTCAGCCAACTACCGCAGTTACGAAACCCAAAGTAAGGATGTCAGCAGAGGCAGATAGCTTGTTAGAATCTTGACCTCAGGCGCAGCCGGCCATTGTTGCGGCTGCGATTCCAGCGGGGCGATCTTCATGTTCCTGGTCATGCGAATTTGTTCGATCTCTCAATTTGCTCGAATCGCAGCACTGACGGCCGGCCTTGTTACGGCGAGCGTCTTCGCTGCTCCGCAGACGCAGCAGCATCAGGACCCGGCCCAAACCGGGCCCATCGACGAACCGCGTGGGGCGGAACAAAAAGCAGAGCCGGTCGCCAAGGGCAAGGCGGCAATTCGCGAGATCGGTGCAAAATGTTCCACTACCCTGATCGTCAAGGCGAACGCCCTGTTCCAGCCTCGACGCTGGACCTTCAACCCCGACGCGGTTGAGACGATGGATGTCCTCGGTCCGATGATTGCGAAGGCCGGCAAGCACCCGGCGCGCATCGAGAGCTACGTC
>JBARGS010000248.1:0-6258 GCA_049798495.1 Candidatus Korobacteraceae bacterium
TATTGGGTTAGATATGGTCTGAAAGTGTAAGTCACTGAACTGAACAATGAGAAGGCGCATGTTGGTCGTATGGGACACTTCGAAATTTGACCGGACTATCCCGCCAAGTCCTGATGGACGTCGCGCAACGAACCGCCTCGCCGTATTGCACATGGACTGGCAGAAGGATAGGAGCGAATCCTCCTAGGCAGTCAGGTCAGGTAGGAAATCGAGGGCGGCCAGGCCCTGCGGGCCGAAGAGCGCGGCTAAACCGTGGTTCGAAGTCTACCAACGCGGATACTATAGGACCAGGATTGGGAGTTGTAAAGCAGATTTATGCGGCTGTTGGGTGCCTCCGAGGACACCCGCATGTGGCGGGTGGCCTAGGTAAGTATTTCGGGTGCCCCGTTCAAGCGCAGCTTGAGCGGGTGTGTTCTTGGTTGTGTCCTCAAAATCCCCACTCAAGGCCAAAACCGGGCCTTGAACGGGGCACCCGAATGTGACTGGGTCGGCGATTGGTTTCGCCTAAGTTCGTAACTGTCGTCGCTTGGAATCTACAGTCTGGTTTCCGGTGCCTTGGGTTGGCTGCTTCACTGGCTGCGTGTGCCGTCCCTGAAGGGACTCGGCTCCTTTTAATCACGCTACCCAGCGTTGAAACGCTGGGCTAAGATATGCCGTCTCGCTGCGCGAGACTTAATTCATCGTGTGTTCCTGCGAAATTGTCGTGCTACGACCGAAAATCTCCACCCTTCGACCTCGGCGGGTGGCCCAGTTAAGTAGTTTGGGTGCCCCGTTCAAGCGCAGCTTGAGCGGGTGTGTTCTTGGTTGTGTCCTCAAAATCCCCACTCAAGGCCAAAACCGGGCCTTGAATGGGGCACCCGGCACCCGCCCTGGTCGCGTGTGCCGTCCTTATGGGACTCAATTACGTTTAATGATGCGACCCAGCGTTGAAACGCTGGGTTATCATCTTCCGTCTCGCGAGCGAGACTCGGGCGTTGGCAGTGCGAGCTTGAACGGAGAGCACGGCATCTTTCGACTGCCGACCAAATCCCCGCTGAGGCCAAAGGCAGGCCTTGGATGGGCACCCGCCTTGTGCACAGGACCAGGAATGACGATCTGTTTGCGGGAAGAAGTGCGGGTCGTAAAGGGAGAGATCTCATCGGTATGATTTACTTACTTCTGTAGGAAGTAAGTAAAATAAGATTTTCGGCAGGGTGTGCTGGGTTTGGCCGGTGGCCTAGGTCTCGCGGTGTTCGAGACCTGGGAGAATAGAGTCATCGGCGCATGGCCCGGCTTTTAAAGCGTTGCAATCAATACGTTTCGAGGGCGCCGCATCCCTCCGACCCTGCTGCCGAGAGCGTGCCTGTCGCTTGTGCCGCCCTGAAGGGCTCGGTTGGTTTTGATCACGCTACCCCAGCGTTGAAACGCTGGGCTATCATCTTCCGTCTCGCGAGCGAGACTCGGGCGTTGGCGGTGCGAGCTTGGCACACAACGCATCCTTCCATTTCAAACGAAAATCCCCACCCTAGGCCAAAGGCAGGCCTAGGATGGGGCACCCACATCTTTCAACTGCGAACGAAAAAGTCTACCCTTCGGCTTTGCTCAGGGCAGGCTCTCGACTCCGCTTCGCTCCGCTTGGGATGACAAGAATGGGGAACCCGGCACCCGGCTGGGGTGGGACTCGCATGCTCGACGTAACTGTGGTCGATTCGGCCGATCTGGGGCCCTACTTTCCCAGCATCCCCTTTTTCACGTTCGCAGTGGGCGGCTTCGGCCCGAGCCACACCGACAAGATCACTGGATTCAATGCTGAGCCGGCAATGGTCAGCTTGTCTTTGCCGTTGATGGCGAAGGTTGTGCCCGTGCCCGGAACGTAAGTGAAAATCATTTGGTCGCCCGGTTTGACCGGCTCGAGCGCGCCCAGCAACCGATCGATGTCGGGCTTCATGGTCTTCATGGCTTCCGGCGTGTTGTCGTTGAACGACTCCGTAAAGGCATTCGCCATTTGGCTCTGGCTGGCGCCATGCAGGAACTGCATGACGATCCGGTTGGGCTGGTCGGCCTTGATGATGGCGCCGGGATCCGACGACTTCTGCTCAAGGTAAAGTCCCGCGACGTAGACCTTGACCATGAACTCGGTTCGCAGCCCCAGGCCATTGAGCACCAGCTTGTTGTTCCCGACTTGTGCCGTGTCCGGCATCGTTACTCCCGCCAGACTGGCGGCGTGTAGATTGCAGATCGATATCGCCGCGAACATAACGACGGCAAGTGATAGAACAGTTTTGCGCATGAGGACTCCTGGAGGAGAATGAGAACCGCGATGGTAGCACAGCCCGGATAGGCAACGCGGTGATCCAGTTGGCCGCGGGCGGCCTATGGTTACGTTCCAGCCTTCGGATCGGCCTCGAAAATTCCAAAGGTATTCCCTTCCATATCGACGAAATAACCTTCGCGGGTGGGCCGGGGAATCATTCGGGTGGCTCGCTGAACGCGTGGCCGAGAAATCGTTCCCTCTGCCCGTCTCGATCGGAGCCTGAGTGGTTGTTTCCATGATGCGCATTCTGGCTAAGAGAACACGCTTTCGTCATCGACATTTCGTTCAATGGCAGCAACCAAACATCCGAAGATGGCAGAGTAGAAATGGATAGCACGTGTGGGCTCTTCAGCCTGAATCTCGAAATACATGTAAGGTCCCGACCGTAGTTAAGATTATCGCGGAGATAGCCGCGCGCAGCGTTGACTTAGACGAGCTGCTTACCTATGAGCAACCCCAGACAGGTTCACGCGTGGGCGCGGTGGTGGTGCCGCAGCTCTCGCAGGCGTTCCATGTCGACGGCGCCGCCGACAAACAGTATCGCCACGGCTGCGCTGGCGACGGCCAACAGACCATCGACCAGAAATGCCGTATGAATTCCCGCCGGCATCGACGAGGCGGAGACGACGATGGCGGTATTGAATCCGACGCCGATGGATCCACCCGCAATCTGGAACATATAGACGATGGCGCCCGCCAGGCTGGCCTGCGAGGGATCGAGAGCGGTGATCGCCGCGGTGGTGATGGAGGAATAGAACAGCCCGACACCGATGCCTAGTATGACCATGCCAAAGATGAGTTGGTCGTAGGTGGTGCCGGCATGGATGGCGGACAGAAGAATCATGCCGGCTCCCAGAAGCAACGCACCAAGGGTGACGATGAGCTTGGGCCCGAGAAGCTGGTAGAGGCGTCCCGCGATGAATGAGGTCACCATGAAGGTACCCATCATCGGCAGCAGCCCGGCGCCGGAGCCGATGGCGGTGAAGCCGAGTACCTTGGACATAAACTGCGGCAGGTACAGCAGGGCGGCGAAGAAGATGGCCGAGGCCAGCAACGTGGCCATGCTGGCAGCAACGAAGCCGCGGTTTTGCAGAACGGTTTCGGGGACCAGGGCGCTATCGCCGGCGCGGCGCTCGATAAATAGAAATGCGGCCAACGCCACTGCCGCCAGCAGGAAGAGAAAAACGATCAGCGGAGCAGTCCAGCCGAGGTCGAGGGCCCAATCGAGCGCCAGCAGCAGTGCCAGCAGTCCGATGGAAAGCACTGCGGTGCCGGCGTAATCGATTCCTCCGTGGTCCGTAGGTGGCGCGTCACGCTGCACCACAAGCAGCGTGATGAGGACCGCCGCCGCGGCGACTGGCAGGTTGACGAAGAAGATCCAGCGCCATCCGACAGTGTCGGTCAGCAGGCCGCCCAGCAGCGGACCAACCGCGTTGCCGAATCCGGCAGCGCCCAAAATCACGCCGCCTGCGAGTCCGGCTTTGGCGCGAGGCAACAGGCCATAGGTCATGCCCAGGATCGCGGGCCACATCATGGCGCCGCCGATGCCCATGAGGAAGCGGCAGGCAAGCAGCACCCAGGCGCTGGGCGCGAATCCTCCAATCAGCGAGAAGCCCGCGAAGATGGCTGCACCCGTGATGAAGATGCGCCTGCGGCCGAACATGTCGGCCAGCCGGCCGCCGGTGACGATGAGGACGCCAAACACCATGGCATAGCCGTTGATGACCCACTGCACGGTTGCGACGTTGGTGTGCAGGTCGCGCTCGATGGCCGGCAGCGCAACTGAAAGCGCGGTGAAGTCGTTGGCCACTACCAGAACGGCGACGCCCATGGCGATCATGCCGAGAATCGTCGCCTTGCTGAGGCGCTCCTCTCCCGGTGCCGATAGTTGTGGTTTTGTGGCGGCCATGGTCGTCCCCTTGTTCGTGCCCGCCAGAGTTTCGCACAAATGCGGGGACAAAGCGATATTCAACACCTCCCGATGTCCCGGCCGGGCCAGGGCTCGCCCTCGACCCAGCATGGCAGCCAGATCTTCAGCCAGATTGGCTGCAACTTGTGCCACACCCAGTCGTTTACCACCGGACAGTCCTCGGTGGCTGCGCGCAGCAACATTCAGGCCAATTTGTATTCCGACCTTCTGCTGCACCACATGGGGCCAACTCTGGCCGACTATGTAAGCCAGGGCGTCGCCCATGGAGACGAGTTTCGCATTGCGCCGCTGTGGGGTCTGGGTCAGCGCATCTTCTTCTTCCTGCACGACGGCCGGACCAAAGACCTCGTGCAGGTGATCCAGGACCATTTCAGCAGCGGTAATCGCACCTATCCAAGCTCGGAAGCCAACAGCGTAGTCAACAACTACAATCATCTTTCCGCTTCCGATCAGCAAGACCTGCTGAACTTCCTCCGCTCGCTGTAGCTAGACGATCATCGCGATGAATAGCGGCCATCGAGAGAAATCTTGGTGGCCGTTCTTGCTCTTGCTCCGGAAGGAAAGCGGCGCTCGACTACAATGGAGGCTCCAACCTCGATCCCGAGGCGCCCAACCATGACCCATGCCTGGCACGACATCTCTCCCGGCGACACGCTGCCGCTGGAGTTCTTCGCCGTGGTTGAAATTCCTTTCGGCTCCAGTGTCAAGTACGAGTTGGACAAAACGAGCGGACTGATCAAGCTGGACCGAATGCTGTACTCGGCTGTCTACTATCCGGCAAACTACGGTTTCATCCCGCAGACCCTGGCCGAGGACGGTGACCCGCTCGACGTGCTGGTGTTGTGCCAGGAAGCGGTGGTGCCGCTGACCCTCATCCACGCTCGCACCATAGGCCTGATGACGATGATCGATAGCGGCAAGCGCGACCATAAGATCATTTCCGTGGCCACGCAAGATCCCGAGTTCAACGAATATCGCGAGGCCGATGAGATGCCCGAGCACCGCCTCGCCATGCTGCGGCGCTTCTTCCTCGACTACAAGCAATTGGAAGGTAAAGCCGTTGAGGTAGACGAGATCCAGGCGGCCGAGCACGCGCTCCCGGTGATTGAAGATGCGCTGGCGCGCTACAAGAAACAGCGGCGCAACGGCTTCAACAACAAGAAGAGTTAGAGAAATCAGGTTGGCGCCGTTAGTGTACTGATGCCAGCCTCGGCGAGATAGACTGCCGCGGACGAGGTTTCGCCGAGGGCCCGCGATTGGCGAACTATCGCCGGAGTATATTCTTCTGTATGCCGCCGCGTTTCCGGCCCTTTTTCCGGCCCTCTGTCTCATCCTTTATTGTGCCGGCAGACTCGATGCCCGTCGTGCCTGCCACGACGACGTGGCGCCCGGCCACGGTTGATCGCTCTTCCCTGCAACGAAAGTTGTTCTACGTTCTGGCGGCTGCCGCTCTGATCTATGCGTTTCTGTCCGGGCTGCGGACCATCAAGGACTACGATCTCGGCTGGCAATTGGCCACTGGGCGATGGGTGGTCCAACATCATCATGCCCCCCCGGTGGAAGCCTTCTCCTATATTGCGCAAGGCAACTGGATTTATCCCGTGGGCGCGGGCCTGCTTTTCTACGGAGCCTATCTGCTGGGCGGCTTCGCCCTGCTTTCCTGGATGGGAGCCGCTGCCTGCTGTGGCACGGTAGCGTTGTTGCTTCGCCGAGGCTCGGCCGTCACCGCCGCAATCGCCATCTTTGCGGTGCCGCTCATCGCTTGGCGAACCGCTCCCCGCGCGGACATGTTCACCGTCGTCCTCTTCGCGGCGTTTCTTTCGCTGCTGTGGGAGAACTATCAGACTGGCCGGGCGCGCCTGTGGCTGCTGCCCTTGCTCATGATGGCGTGGGTCAATCTGCATTTGGGCTTCGCCTCGGGGCTCGCGCTTCTTGGATGGTATGTGGCGACAGAGGCGCTTGAGTCGCTCTTCGGCCCCGAGCGTCGTCGGGCCGCGGTGGAGCGTCTGCGGCGGGCATCCGGATGGCTGATAGC
>JBARGS010000249.1:0-12279 GCA_049798495.1 Candidatus Korobacteraceae bacterium
GCTGTTATCCATTTCCACGTCGAAAGCTTCCACCTTGCTGGTGAAGTAGTTGAACATCATCACGGCCGGAATCGCCACGAACAATCCGATAGCGGTGGTGACCAGCGCTTCGGAAATACCGCCGGCGACCGCGCCCAGACCGGTGGCCTTCTGGGTCGAAATTTCCTTGAAGGCGTTCAGAATGCCGACCACGGTTCCGAACAGTCCGACGAAGGGAGCCGTCGAGCCGATCGTCGCCAGACCGCCGAGGCCGCGCTTCAGTTCGGCGTGAACGATGGCTTCGGCACGCTCCAGGGCGCGCTTGGAGGCTTCGATCTGCTCGCCGGGAATGTCGGCGGAATCGCCGTGGGCCTTGAACTCCTGCAGGCCGGCAGTGACGACTTTGGCCAGGTGGCTCTTCTTGTTGCGCTCGGCGACCTTGATGGCTTCGTCGATCTTTCCTTCGCGCAGCGCGCCGGCAACCGCCGGAGCAAAGGCGCGCGACTGCTTGCGAGCGGCGCTGAACGCCATGGCACGATCGATCATTACACCGATCGACCATCCAGACATGATGAACAGGATGACGACGACGATCTTCGCCAAGATGCCCATCTGTCTCCATAGGGAGACGGGATCCCAGCCTACCTGGGCTTCCTGGAAGATCCAGGCGGCAGCCGAGGGCACGTGGCTGAGGGCGTAGGTAGCAAAGTTAGCTAGGAACATGAGTTAAATTTTCCTCCTCGGAACTTTCGGTTACGGCAGAACTCTTTATTGTTACTGCGGGATTCGGGTTTTATGAGCCCACTTCCTTCGCCCGGAGCCCAAACTCCAGGCCTGAAAGACTCAAACTACGACGGTCGAGCTCCTGAGCAGCACGACCGCCTTGCAACATAAGATGCAAAGAACCGCCAACTGCAACCCTCTACTCACCCGACAATGTGAAATTCACATTGATGGTGGTTTCCACCTCCACCGGCTCGCCGTTGAGGTAGTAAGGCTTGTAGCGCCATTCCTTTACCGCTTCCAGAGCCGAATTGGTCAACATCGGGTGTCCGCTGACAACGTGCAGGTTCTGGATCGCGCCGTCTTTGCCGATCAGCGCCTGCAGCACGACCATTCCCTGAATACGGGCTTGCCGGGCAAGCGGCGGATACGTCGGCTGCACCCTATGGATCAACAGTCCCTGGGAAACGCCCTGGGACACTCGCACACGCTGCGGAGTAGCCACTTTGGGCACGGCCGTGGGCATACCACTCATCACGCTGCCCAAAACGCCGCCCATGGTGCCGCCAGGCACGCCACCCGGTACGCCGCCCACCACGCCGGCCGGACCGGTACTCGGCGGAGGCTCGTCCTCTTTGATCATCTGGATCTTCTTGGGGATGGCGGTGGGTGTGCGCAGCTGCCCGTTGTCCAACTCGCTTTGGATCTTCTTTACGATGACCGGGGCCGCAGCCGGCGGTGGAGGCGGTGGGGGCGGTGGAGGCGCCGTAATCAGAGTCATGAGCTGCTTGGTGGGCAGCGCCTCAGTGAAAATCAATGGCAACAACACCAATATGCCGAGGAACAAGATCTCCAGCACGAACGACAGAAGCGTCGTCGCCCCGCGCTTGGTTTTGAGCCTGCCCCCCGATTCTACGAGGCTGTCTTCAAACATACCTGTTCTCCGAAGAACTCTCTGAATTACTTAGACACCGGCTTCCCGGCATTTGTGCCCGGAAAACGAGAGCAGCCGCGGCATATTTTTGTGGCCCCGAGAACAACCCGCAGCGCGGACGGCTGCTTGGAAAAAACAGCGACCCGAAGTATACACCCCGGCAAGGGACTTGGCAGTCGCCGGGGGGACTCGTTCGCGAAAAATGGCGTTCTGGTTCGTCTTAAGCCTTTACTTTGACTTTATCCCGCGTGGGAGCCATACGCTGTGCAACCGCCTGACCGGCTTTCCGGGCGCGCCAGTCCTGATAGGCCACCAGCATCGGTGCGGCAATCGCGATCGACGAGTAGGTGCCGATTAGAATTCCGATCACCAGCGCCAGCGAGAAGTTGCGCAGAACCTCACCGCCAAAGACATACAGCGACAGCACCGTCAGGAACGTGAGCCCCGAGGTCAGAATGGTTCGGCTCAGTGTCTGGTTGATGCTCTTGTTGACGATGTTGGCCAGCGGCTCGCGGCGAAGCAGCTTGATGTTTTCCCGGATGCGGTCGAAAACCACGATAGTGTCGTTCATCGAGTAGCCGATCAGGGTCAGAATGGCGGCAATCACCGTCAGGCTGATTTCCTTATTCAGCAGCGAGAAGAAACCCACGGTGATGATCGTGTCGTGCAGGCAGGCGACCACCGCGCCTATGCCATAGATCATCTCAAAGCGGAACCAGAGGTACACGAGCATTCCGCCCAGCGAGTACAAGGTCGCCATGATGGCCTGGTGGCGAAGTTGCGAGCCCACCTGTGGACCGACAATCTCGACGTTTCTGACCACGAAGTTCGAGGTGTAGAAGTCCTGCTGAAGGGTGCTCAGTACCTCCGCCGGAACCAGCCCGCGCAGGTCGTCGATCGAGTTCAGGATGCCGCCGCGCTGTTTGTTGCGGAAATCGTCGATCTGGTGGGCAATCGCCGAGTAGCGCTGCGCCGCGTCTGTCCCCAGGTGCAGCGGGTCCTTCTGCATCAGGTACAGCTCCAGGCTGGATTCGCCGGTGTTGTTCAGATCCTGCTTGCCCGAGGCGTTTGGCGGTTCCAGTGCGCGGATGATCGTGTTCTTGCCCTGATCGAGCGCCGACTCGCTGGTCTCCTGAAGACCGAGGTCCACCAGCACTTCGTTGTCCGAGGTCGGGCCGAAGCGCTGAATGCGCGGATCGTGCAGCCCGGCCCGATCCAGCACCTTGCGAATCTGGTCGAGGTCCGGCGTCTGCGCGAACTTGACGTAAACCAGTGTGCCACCGCGGAACTCCACGCCCAGCGGAATGTGATGCCAGAACAGCATGGAGCAAATTCCGGCGACGCTAAAGATCAGCGAAAAGGCAAGGAAATACCATTTCTTGCCCAGAAAATCGATATTGGTGTTGGTAAATAACTCCACCGCAAGCCCCTTGCTAACTGTAGTAGCTAGTTACTAATGACTAGTTACTGCTTTCTTAAATGCTCAATGCTTCGCCACGCTTATGGCGGTTGAGAACGGCTTCAAAAATAACCCGCGAGACGAAGACCGCAGTGAAAAGATTGGCTGCCAGACCGAAGCTGAGGGTCACGGCAAAACCTTTCACTGGGCCGGTTCCAAACAAAAACAGGATGATGGCGGAGACGATCGTCGTGACGTGGGTATCCAGAATCGTCGTCCAGGCGTGAGCAAAGCCCTGGTCGACGGCCGACGATGGCGTCTTGCCGTGTCGCAATTCCTCGCGAATACGCTCGAAGATCAGGACGTTGGAGTCAACGCCCATACCAACCGTCAAGATTACTCCCGCGATTCCCGGCAAGGTAAGTGTTGCGCCGCTGAAACCGAGGAACCCCAGCAGGATCACCAGGTTTAGAAAGAGTCCGAGGTCGGCGTTGATTCCCGCCGCATGGTAATAGAACAGCATGAAGATCATCACGGCCAACATGCCGATGACGGCTGCCCTCACGCCCGCGCGGATCGAGTCAGCCCCGAGTGACGGACCAACAGTCACCTCCTGCAGATACTTGATTCCCGCCGGCAACGCGCCGGACCGCAACGTGAGCGCCAGATCCTGCGTCTCTTGCGGCGTAAAGGAGCCGGTGATACGGCCCTGATCGTGAATCTGCTCCTGGATGGTCGCCACCGAATACACGCGGTTATCGAGAGCTACCGCGAGTTTGTCGCCGACGTGCGCGCCGGTAAAGCTGGCAAACCGTCGTCCGCCCTCGCCGGTCAAACTGAAATTCACATCCGGACGGCCATTCTCGTCTGTGCCGGCGTCGGCCGAGCGTAAATCGCTGCCACTGACAGCGGAAGTGCGGCTGACCAGCCAGTACGCCTCACCCTTCTCATCCGGATTATGCGAGCCGTTGACTCCCTTCATCAGCACCGTGTCGGGAGGAAGCACGCCGTTGTTGGCCTGCATCGCCGCATCTTCGCTGGGATACGGGCCGCTGACTGCCTGCCGGATCTCCAGTATGGCGGTGGACTGCATGATCTCCTTGACCCGCGCCGGATCGTCGACACCCGGCAACTGGACCAGGATCTGGTAATCGCCCAGGCCATGCTCCTGAATCACCGGCTCGGAAACGCCCAGCTGGTCAATGCGGTTGCGGATGGTCTCGATCGCCTGCTGCACCGCCTTCTTCCTGGTGTCATTGGCAATCGTGGGCTTCAAGGTCAAGCTCCAGGCATTCTGCGCGCCCGACGTCAGATCGTACTCAGGCAGCTTCTCGGTGACCAGGCGCCGCAGGTCTCCGGCGGACTCCGGCGGCACGCCCTTGATCGCGATCAGCTCAGGATGTTGCTGCGGATCAGGCTTGCTGATTTCGCCGTAAGCGATCTTGGCCGCCTTCAGATCGTCCTTCAGGCGTTCCACCGTGCGGTCGGTGTCGGCGCTGACCGCGTCATTCACCTGCACCTGCAGGATGAGGTGAGTGCCGCCCTTCAGGTCGAGGCCGAGGTGGATGCGCTGCTGCAGAGCGGCCACCAGACCCTGACCGCTGAAGCTGCTGGGGATGCCGAAGATGCCGAACAAAAAGGCGATCAGCACCGCAATAATCAAAATTGTTTTGGCTAGAAGATTCTTGTTATTCATGGAAACAGCAACCCTGTTAGGACTTGGGGCGATCCTCCGGAGTAGTTAAGGTGACAATCGAGGCTCGCGTAACTTCAATCTTGAGGTTGTCGGGAGGAACCCGCAAAACTACGGCGTCGTCCTTCACCGACATGATGGCGCCGGTTAGTCCGCCGCTAGTGACGACTCTGTCGCCGGGCTTGATTTGCGACAGCATCGCCTGCCACTTCTTCTGGCGGCGCTGCTGCGGCATGATCAAAAGAAAATAGAAGATTGCGAAGATCGCAACCATCATCAGAATCGGGGCCGAACCGCCGATTCCTTGCGCAAATAACGCTGCTTCTCTAACCATCGGTCTTTAGACTTTCGCAAGCGCCCGTGCCGGGCCGTACAACTTCACCTGAAATATTCCGGGGAAACCAGCCTGTTGCCCGCGAGAGCCCAGACGCAATGCCTGACACGCAGACAAGTTCCATCCCTTACGTCCGAGACACTCTGGGATGTTCGGGGACTTCCAACTACACCAGGATCTCCGCCCCTGGGCCGCGCCCGGTTCGGCGCAGAATGAGCGGGTCGCCAGAATGCCGGCGCCTTCTCAGAAGGGTTTTCCCTGATCTGCTATTCTATCGCGCTTTCCGAAAATGTGGCAGTCCTGCCAGAAGGTTCTTTTGGCTGCTCTCGTCCTTCGCCATTGACAGCGCCCTTACCGAAGCCCGCAACACCGGACCGATGCCGGCTACTACAATCGCAAAATGCGATTTACGATGGCCGGTTCCCTGCTACTTGCGTTGATCGTTTGTCTATCCGGATGTAAACAGCGGAAGAATGCCGTCGTCGTTCTCAACGAGCAATGGAGCCTGAATCAGGCTGTCGCCGATTGTCAGTCTAGAGCCGCCGAGGGCGTACCCGCATGCACAATCGATCCCGGCATCGACATCACGAACTTCGAGGCGGAGTTCGTGCGGGCGTTTAAGACTGAACCCTTGTGCAGCGAGCTTACGCTGGTGACACTAAACGCCTCTCATGTTCAGCAGTCCTTAGACTCCAGACGCACTTGGTGGCTATTCCTGGAACTCAGCCGTGGTCTTGGGCCTGAAGAGAAAAGATTTGCCGTATCTGATACGGGTAATCCGCGTGCTCGCTACTCGCTTACAGGCCAAGGCAAAGCCGACTTTGCAGCTAAGAGTGCCTGCGATTTCGTCCGGAATGGTGGGCCTATGCCTTAGAACATTATTGGCGACAACCATCCGTCTTTCCAACGGAACTCAGATCGAATTTCCCCACTCCCTTATTTCGTCTGCGCATGCGGCGCCTTGACACCCGCCAGGAACTCACCGAACGTTCCAGCACAAATCGCGTGGCGCACACGTCGCATGGTGTCAAGGTAATACGCCAGATTGTGAATGGTGTTCAGTACCTGTGCCAGCAGTTCGTTCGAAGCGTAGAGGTGACGCAGATAGGCGCGGGAATAGCGCCCACAAACCTTGCAGCCACAAATGGGATCGAGCGGACTTTCGTCCCCGGCGTAACGCGCGTTCTTGATGGTGATACGGCCTTCGGAAGTGAACAACAGCCCGTGACGCGCGGCTCGCGTGGGAAGAACGCAATCCATCATGTCCACCCCTTGTCCCACGTAGTGCACGATCTCTTCCGGCGTTCCCACTCCCATCAGATATCGCGGCTTGTCCTGTGGAAGGAATCGAATTGCCGCATCCACCATCTCGTAGGTCATGGGACGGGGCTCGCCGACGCTGAGACCGCCGATCGCGTATCCCGGAAAATCCAGCTCGACGGTGCGCTGCGCTGATTCCCGCCGTAGGTCGGGAAACATACCGCCCTGCACGATGCCGAAGAGCGTCTGCGTCTGGCCTTCGCCTGGAGTTTGGCTTGCGCTCGCACCTTCACCTTGAGCTCGATGCTTGTTTTGAAAGGGTACGACGGCGTCTTGCGAGGGCGCGGGGTCTTGGAAAGGCCGGCTGCTTTGAAAGGGCACGGCTTCAGCCGTGCCGTTCCGTGGTCTATTAAGATTTCCGGCGGACTTCAGTCCGCGCGCGAACCACGGTACTTCCTGCTTGTGCTCTTCGAAATATTTCTTGCTGCGCCCCGCCCAGCGCAGCGTCATCTCCATGGAGGCTTTGGTCCGCGCATATTCTGCCGGATGCTCGGTACACTCGTCGAAAGCCATGATGATGTCCGCGCCGAGACCGATCTGCGCGGCCATGGCGCTCTCCGGGCTGAAGAAGTGCGAGGAGCCGTCGAGATGCGAGCGAAACGCCACTCCTTCTTCCGTAACCTTGCGCAGGTCACTCAGGCTGAACACCTGGAATCCGCCGGAGTCGGTGAGAATCGGCCGGTCCCAGCTCATGAACTTCTGCACCCCGCCAAGCCGGCGAATCATCTCGACGCCGGGCCGCAGATAGAGATGGTAGGTATTGTTCAGCAGGATCTGGACGCCAAGCTCTTCCAGCGTGTCCTGCGGAACGCCCTTGACGGTGCCAACGGTTCCCACCGGCATGAAGACGGGAGTCTGCACTTCACCGTGCGGCGTGAAGAAGCGGCCTGCGCGAGCCTTGCCCTCGCGAGCTTCAATCTCAAAACGGAAAGACATTCAGTCGATTGTAGCGAGAATTTGATTTACCACGGAGGAAGCTGGAGCGCGGAGAAAACATTAGTCGAGACGAGGAGTTATGCGGTGAACAGCCGATCAAGAACACAGGCCGCACTCACCGGATCGAAGGTGATCTTGAAATGATCGAAGAACCCAGTCATTCCCAGCAACCCCGTCACCGGCAGCGCCTCGGAGAAACCGGCGCGAATGGACAGAATCCCGCCCGGAACGTACAGCGAGATGTCGTGCATGAAAACCTGGTTCGGACCGCTGATTCCTAACGTCTCCAGCGGTTCGCCTCCTGCTACGTCCAATCCAATCGCCCGGCCGAGTGCGGCCTGGAACAAACAGTTCGAGGCTCCCGAATCAATGATGGCTTCAAATCTCCTGGACCGCGGAGCGCCCTTGTGCAGCCCGGCAATCGAAACGGGTAGCGCGGCAATGTAGAGGAAGCCACCTTTTGAGTTCGGATACTTCTTGTAGGGAACGTTCACACAGAAATCGCTGTCCAGGATTTTGGAGTTTTGATGAGCAGCGGATCTGTCACGCCTTCTTTCTCGCTGTTGGTCACTGCTTCCTCATAGGTCGCACCGACAGCCACGAGCCGCGACTCATCCTCGGAAAGAGCGATCCAGCTGTCGAGGGGAGCGGAACGCAGAAGTTCCAATCTTCGATCGGATACAGCAGGCATACAGGTCTCCAACCAGTTAGACAAGCAAGCGTAGCGCAGGGTTTCAGCCCGGTCAATAACACAGTCCTCCCGGTTGAACCGGAATCCGCCTTGACCTCATGACCGAATCGGGATACGTTCGTCCCAATCACTACAACCAGCAACGGGGCGAGGCGGCAACACTGGAAATGCGCGCGATCTTCATCAGCTACCGAAGGAACGACTCGGAAGGCGAAACCGGCCGACTCTTCGACGACCTGGTGCGTGAGTTTGGCGAAGACTCGGTTTTCATGGACGTCACCGCTATCGAGGCGGGACGCGACTTTCGCAAGGCAATCGACGAAAGCGTCGCCAGCTGCGGCGTTCTGTTGGCGGTCATCGGCAAGAACTGGCTCGAATCCAAGGATGACAGCGGCCGGCGCCGGCTCGACGATCCCATGGATTTTGTCCGCCTGGAGACCGCCTCCGCATTGAAGCGCGACATTCCGGTAATTCCTGTCCTGGTGCGCGGGGCCGCGATGCCGCGCGCTGAGCATCTGCCCGACGATCTGAAGGATTTGTCCTATCGCAACTCCGTCGAGCTGACTCATGCCCGATGGGGCTCCGATCTCCATTTACTGATCACGGCCCTGCGCCGCCAGCTAGGCGAGTACAAAAGCGGAGCGGTTCGCGCCGCAACCGATGTGGACAACCCGGCCGCGGCTGAAGGATCGCAGCCGCCGGCGCAGCGCCAGCAGCCTCCAGCCGAAGCCGTGAGGACTACCGAAGGTACAAAAAAGCCAAGCTGGCTGCTGCCGGTCGTGATCGTGATCTGTGCGGTCGTACTGGCGATCGTCGCGTTTCTCTTCTGGCCAAGACAGGTGACGGTTCCCAACGTGCGTGGCCAGACGTTGTCGGAAGCCACGAACAATCTGGAGCGCGCGCATCTGAAGCTTGGGCAGACAACCAGTCGCGTGGATGCGACTAAGGATGCGAGCGTGGTCCTGAGCCAATACCCTCCCTCCGACGAACAGGTGAAACGCGGAACTGCCATCGACCTGGTCATCGCTCAACCGGCGGCGCTGGTCGAAGTTCCCGCGCTGGCGGGAAAGTCGCTGGCATCGGCCCAGCAGGCGCTCGTCGACCATCAGCTCACCGTAGGTGACGTGGAACGGCAACCTCGAGCGGGAGTGGCGCGGAACGTCATCCTGCAGGAGTTCCCACTACCCGGCGAGATGGTGAAGAGCGGAACCAAGGTCGACCTGCTGGTATCCGACGTTCCTCAGCAGACAGCTCCTGCGTTGAAAGCGAATGCAGGTAAGGCAGCGGATGAGAAATGGGCCGCCCAGAGAGCTGAGGTGAAACGCGAAGCGACGCTCAAGGCGGCGAATCGTACCGCTGCCAATACCGCCGCGCCCGTTGCGCCCGCTGCAAACAACCCTGGCGCGGGCAAGGCTGCTCCCGAGCCGGCCGCGGACCAATCGCGTCCCAGGGTTAATATCCGCAGCGCCTCATGTACCACACTCGCTCCCGGGCAATATCGGATTGACATCTCCGGCGATGCCTACGCGCCGACCGGCGAAACCTATCTCTTCTACACGTGGGTGGCTGCGGGAGGCAACGGAACACGCTGGCGTCCGGTGTGTAAGAGCTGGAGCACGCCGCAGGCGAGCGATGACAGCCTGTGGGAGGTGAGCTGCATTCACCGCCCCAATGATCCTTCTCAGACAATGTGGGAGACGTCGCGGATTATCACCAGCCAGACCAGGCAGGCGCCCACCAACGGCGGCGCCACCATCTTCAAGCCCGGCATGCAGTCAGCTTCCAACCTCAAGTTCAATCTCACTTGCCAATAGTTTTCCTTTGTGACTTCACAGTAAGCGGCTGGAGAGACTAGCGCCGTAGGCGCGAAATAGCCTAGACCGGCGAGCAGAATGCTGGGTAGGCTGCGAAAAAAGGAAGGAGGCCGATAAGGTTTTTGTGTCATACCTGCGAGTAATTCTGACCAAGGGGAGAACCACTCCGACTCGGCATGAAATAGCCGCGCAGCGGCGAGATGAAGTTAGACGGGGGCGTGAGCCCCCGGGTAGGTGGGAAAGTTCAATGAGCCGCAGAGCGGCGCCACGGTTTTTGCGCACACCGCTGGCTTCAATTTCGTAATTGAGCCCTTCGCGCGCCACATTCCACCATCTCGATAAGGTCGAAAGAGCTCGGTCTTGCCGCCATTGTGAGCCGGCCTGCGGCATAATTAAGTTGTCATAAAATCTGGCGCAGCGGGCTGCGTGCCGAAAGCGCTACGCCGCGCCTCTTCGATACTGTATGGCGACAGAAAAAGTATTTACCGGAGTAACCCTGCACGGCATGCCCGTGCGGATCGAGATGCAATGGCCGTTCCATCAATCCGCCGGCGGCAGCGACTGGTATGTAGTGCATGGCCGCATGTATCTCGCCGATGGTGGCCCACTGCACGCTGACATCGCGCTGAATCTGGCGCAGACGATCCGGGAGGTGCTGCCGTCGCTGGACAGCGATCTGGCCTTCTGGGTTGCGATCAACACTGCGCGCAAGGCTCTCGACGACAAGCAACTGGAGCTGCTGAAAACCGGCAAGCGACAACCCGTGCCGGTTTCCAGCCGCTGCTATAGCATTCGCGACAAGCACTTCCGCTTCGCCAACGCCACAGCTGAACAGGTAGAGGAGTTCGTAGCACGCAAGGTTTTCTGGGGCAGCGGCGCGGGGTCCCCGGCGAGCCCTCTTTTGGCTCGCGAGGGTGAAGGCAGCGACCGTCATCCGGTGCTGGTTGCCGATCCTTGTGATGCGCAATACCTTGGCGCGGCCGATCCCAACATGGTGGACAAGCTGTTGAGTGCGGCGAAGGATTTGGCTGCCCGCGGCATGGTGGAACTGGCCGACGATTACGCGCGCGCCACCGACGGCCTGCTGGCGCGCGGTCCAGAGTTTATCGCCGAGAAGGACCGAGCACTGGAAGAGCTACACCTCAAGCACGCCTTCGAGCGGGCGTGAGTGGGAGTGGATGTTCGAGCGGTTGCCTTGAGCGGCCGCTTTGGACCAGGGCCCGACTCGGTTGCCTACATTTGTATCAGGGCCCGACTTAGTCAGCCTGGACCGAGCGAAAAAAAACTTAGGCTGGATGCCCTGCACGAGGCATCCAGCCCACCTTTTTAAGACGCAATTTCAGCACGGCTTCACAGGCTGCGGAAAAAGTCCAGGCGAGCCGGTTACGAAGGGGTCCCGGCCTTAGTAGCGCCCTTGGAAGCCTTTTATTTTGGTAATTATCCCTTGACATCAAGTAGAACAAAAGGCATAATGTCTGTGAGGTCGCAACATGAACCGCAGACAGACGATTCCAAAGCACTTACGGTACACGATCAATGATTTCAACGTCCAATACCCGAACGATGACGCTTGCTTGGAGTTTCTCAAGGAAAAGCGCTTCCCGGGTGGCGTGGCGTTTTGCGAGAAGTGCGACAAGGAACGGAAGCATCACCGCGTTACGGGTCGCCCCGCTTACGCCTGTGATTACTGCGGAAGCATGATCTCTCCAATGGCAGGAACGATCTTCGAGAAGAGCAGCACGTCGTTGCGTCTGTGGTTCTATGCCATGTATTTGATGGCCTCTACCCGTTGCGGCATTTCCGCAAAACAGATTCAGCGCGAAACCGGAGTCACATACAAAACCGCTTGGCGGATGTTTCGCCAAATTCGCTCATTGCTGTCCGAAGGTGACATGCAACTGGAGGGAGAAGCGGTGGAGATGGATGAAACGTACATGGGCGGCAAGCGCAAGGGGCATCGCGGTCGCCCGCCCGCTGGCGATGGCAAGAAAACTTGCGTGGTCGGAGTCGTAGAACGCAAGGGAAGAGTGATTGCACTGGTTGCCAATGATGCTACCCGCGAGACTCTTCATGGAATCGCCGTTGAGCGCATTCTGCCTGAGTCCACCGTATTCACGGACGAGCTAAACTCGTACAACGGATTGGAGGCTCGCGGGTACGAGCATCGCCGCATCAATCACAGCGCGGGCGTGTACGTCACGGGCGATGTTCACACTCAAACAATCGATGGATTCTGGAGTCTGGTAAAACGCGGTATTAGTGGCGTGTACCACAGTGTGGGAAAGAACTACCTGCAAACATACCTTGACGAATATTCGTTCAGGTACAACCGGAGGGACATGGGGAATCTGATTTTTACTTCGATTTTGGAGAGGGTTTGCGAGCGGGCTGAGTAGACGCTGCTCGCTCCAAGAGATCATGGAATTCTTGCCGAGATATTGGCAACAGCTTTTCCG
>JBARGS010000250.1:0-27313 GCA_049798495.1 Candidatus Korobacteraceae bacterium
ATTTCGTCAGGCGGGGGATTGAAGCGCATATGAGAATCTTCTCCTTTGATGGCGAGCACGATGACGCCCATCTCCTGGCGGATACGCGAGCCCTCCAGCGTCTGGCCGGCGAAGCGCGAGCCGGATCGCACCTGCACTTCCTCGATTTCGAGCGGGAGGTGCTGATTCATGGCGGTGTCGAAGAAGTCGACCACGTGCGGCCGCATGAAGGTCTGCGCGATGCGATATCCGGCGAAGTTGTAGGGCGAGACGACGTGATTGGCGCCTGCGGTGAGCAGGTGCTTCTCGGCTTCTTCCTCGCTGGCGCGGGCAATGATGTTCAGCTTTGGATTCAGGCTGCGCGCGGTGAGGATGATGTAGATATTGGTGGCATCGGTGGTCGTGGCGGCAACCAGGCCGCGTGCCCGCTCGACCTGCGCCTGCTGCAACACCGAAGCCTGGGTCGCGTCGCCGACCAGCGTGAGCCATCCTTCAGCGGAGTAGCGCGCGAGTTTGTCGGCGTCGCTGTCGACGATGACGAAGGGCAACGGCTTGCGCGCCAACTCCCGCGCTGCGCTGCGGCCAACCCGTCCAGCGCCGCACAAGATGTAGTGATCTGATAGCCGGCTGATCTCGCGGTCCATGCGTCTTCTGCCGAAGACCGATTGTAGCTCGAATTCCAGCAAGGCTTGGGTCGCGCCTCCGAAGAAGAGCAGGACGAGTGCAACTCCGGCGACGATGATGAAGGTGTTGAAGATGCGACCCGCGGGAGAGAGGTGATGGACTTCTCCGTAGCCGATGGTGGTGATGGTGGTCAACACCATGTAGAAGCCGTCGAACCATGACCAGCCTTCAAGGAAGTGGAATCCGGCCATGCCGATGAGTATCAGCGCCACCAGAGCCGCAAAGACGATCTTCAGGTTGAAAAAGGGCTTCATCGCCACGACCATTCAATCAGAGCGGGCGGTGAAAAACAAAACGCCCCTCACGCACAGGCGACGGGCGAATTGAATTGGTGAGAAAGCTACGATTGAGCGGATCCACACTTCGCGCAAAAGCGCGCATCCGCGGCCAGTTGCTGCCCGCAACGCGAGCAGAAGTGCAAGGTCGCGGCCGACGGTAGCGGAGTCATGATTACCGTTGGTGGATGGCTCGGCGCCTGCGAGACATTCGCCTGCAATTTAGGCGGACTGACAGGCGGCGAAGGCGGGGGATAGGGCGCCGGCACCGCGGTAACAGTCACGGCAGGGACGGATTGTTTCGCAAAAGCGCTGTAGAACAGGAGAGCGGCGCCGGCGAAGAACATCAGGAGGCTGAGAAAGTAGGCCGGTTGATATTGAATTTGAATCAGTCCCAGGGCCTGCGGCGGAGCACCGGACAAGATGGACTGTTGCAGGGCCAGCAAAGATCCCGCGGCAACGACGCCGCACACGCCTCCAATGATGTCGGTGCGGCGTTGCTTCAGGACGGAGAGCACCAGCCCCGCGATTCCGGCGACGAATGCAATCACCACTGACGTCTCCGGATTGGCCCGCTGCTTCGGTGGGGCGAACATTCCACCACCATTGCCCACTTGCGGTCCGCTCAGTAGCTGCATGCCGGTCAGAGAAACCACCTTCTGTCCGTTGCACGAGACCTCAACGAAGGGTAGGAGGAAACAGATCAGAGCTAGCAGATAACCTGCCGGCGGGAGTTTGCGCAACATGAGCGCCTCCTGAGGAGACCCAAAATAGTGAACATCAGGCGATGAAGCAAGGAATCTTTTCTGAAATCCAGCCCGCAGGAAGGAGCAGGTAACAAAAACGCCTTCCATTAGGAAGGCGCTCTGCAATCCCTGTGCAGGTCAGTCGCCGGCAACTTCCACTTTATCCGGCACCAACCTTTGCACCCGGCTGTGATGACGGCTGTAGGTGAAATAGATGACCATGCCGATAATGAGCCACACGATCAGCCGAATCCAGGTGCCCAATGGCAGGCTGGCCATCAGACCGATCGAGACCAGAACGCCTAGAATCGGCACCAACGGAACCAGGGGCGTCTTGAATGGCCGATGCAGATGAGGACGACGTACACGGAGGATCCATACGCCAAAGCACACAATCACAAAAGCCAGCAACGTGCCGATGCTCACCAACTCGCCCAGAATCTCGATGGGAATGACCGACGCAAAAATCGCGACAAATCCTCCCACCAGCAGGGTGGAGATCCACGGCGTGCGGAACCTGGGATGAACCGCTCCCGCCCATTCCGGCAGCAGGCCGTCGCGCGACATCGAGTAGAACACCCGCGACTGCCCCAGCAACATCACCAGCATCACGGTGGCCAGTCCGAAGATTGCGCCGAGCTTAACCAGAATTCTTGCCCAACCGACGCCGGTCGCATCGATGCCCAGCGCGACTGGGTCGGAAACATTGAGATCGGCGTAAGGCACCAGTCCGGTCAAGAGGCCGGAGACGAGGATGTACAGCACAGTGCATATGACCAGCGAACCCAGGATGCCAATCGGCATGTCTTTCTGCGGATTGTTGGCCTCTTGCGCGGCGGTAGAGACGGCGTCAAACCCGATGTAGGCGAAGAATATGACGCTAGCTGCGCGGGCGATCCCCGACCAGCCATAGTGCCCGAAGGCGCCGGTGTCGTTCGGCGGAATGAAGGGATGCCAGTTTGCCGAGACCTGCGCGGGATGCTTCAGGGCAAACAAGCCGCCAATCACGATGAACATCAGTACAATCGCCACCTTCACAATCACGATACCCGAATTGAAGTTGGCCGATTCTTTAATGCCTATCACCAGCAGGAGGGTTACGCCGACGATAGCCAGAAACGCTACCAGATTAAACAAGCCGGTTTCCTGGGGCAGAGTGTTGGGATTGATATGTTGAGTGGCCAGACTGTCCTTGATCCGCTCGAAGTGCTCCCAGTGACCGCCGTAGAATACAAGCTTCTCACTCGGTGCCAGCGTCAAGCGGGGAGGTATTCGAATTCCGAAATCTTCCAGAAAACTTAGCAGGTAGCCGCTCCACCCGGAAGCCACGGTAGCGGCTCCGAAGGCATACTCCAGAATCAGGTCCCAGCCGATGATCCAAGCGAACAACTCTCCGAGAGTCGCGTACCCGTAGGTGTAGGCCGACCCGGCAATGGGAATCAGAGAAGCGAACTCCGCATAGCACAGTCCGGCAAAAACACAAGCAATGCCGGAAAGCACAAAGGAAAGCACGATGGCGGGCCCAGCATATTTCGCCGCTGCCGATCCAGTGAGCACGAAAATTCCCGCGCCGATAATTGCGCCAATTCCAAGTGTAATAAGGTTGACCGGACCCAGAGCGCGCTTAAGACTGTGTTCTCCCGTCTCGGATGCCTCGTGCATCAACATGTCGAGAGGTTTGCACTTCAACAAATTGGACATTTAGGATTCGCCTCTTCTCTACAACTAGGCTTGCGCATTTGTCTGCGAGCTGCGCTTCGACCACAGGAAATACACCGGGATCCCGAGCAGAACGATGATGAGGCCGGGCCACGTGTACTGTGGCTTGTACCGCAACAAGACTACATCAATAAAGGTTGCTATCAAAATATAGAGTGCGGGCAGTACCGGGTAACCGATGGCGCGATAAGGCCGCGGCTCGTCGGGACGCTTGACGCGCAGCACGAACAGTCCGGCGATGGTCAGAATATAGAACACCAGCACCGCGAAAATGATGTAGTCGAGCAACTGGTTATAGCTCCCCGAAATGCACAGAATGCAAGTCCAGACGCATTGCATCAGCAGCGAGTGCGCCGGCGTTCGGTACTTGGGATGCAATTTAGCCGCGGCGCGAAAGAACAGACCATCTTTGGCCATGGCGTAATACACGCGCGCGCCGGCGAGAATCAAACCGTTGTTGCAGCCAAAGGTAGAGACCAGGATGGCGATGGCCATGATCTGCGCCCCGCCGGTGCCGAAGATCTGCTGCATGACGGCGGTGGCAACACGATCTTCCGACGCGTGCTGAATGCCACGGGCCAGAATCGTGGCGCCGTGCGGATCGCCGTGCAAAGGCAGAACACTCAGGTAGACGAAGTTCGCCAGTACATAGAGCAGGGTTACCGCTCCCGTTCCGAGCGCGAGCGCCAGCGGCAGGTTGCGTTTCGGATTGCGGACTTCGGCGGCAGTGAAAGTGATGTTGTTCCAGGCGTCCGAGGAAAACAGCGAACCCACCTGCGCCACCGCAAGGATGGTAAGTGTACCCACGAAAACGATCGGACCGCCGACTCCGACTTGCACCGGATGAAGTGCGTGCCAGCCAGCATTACGCCAGAAGTTGGCTCCGAAGTTGGCAGCAATTGCCTGCGCGTTGCGTCCGACAAGGATTCCCAGCAGCACCAGACCCAGGAGTGCCGCGGTTTTCGCGATGGTAAATACGTTCTGCACCGCCGCTCCGGTGCGCACGCCAAAGATGTTCAGTACCGAAAGGAAAACCACCAGCAGGATGGCTGCGAGGTTTTGCGTGTTCAGGCCGACGTCCATGTTGCCCAGCACCATAGGCCCAATCGGGATAGGCGGCACGTGCGCCACGTGGATCAGCCAATGCGTGGAGGAGACGGAAGGAAAGAAAACACCGAGGAACTTGCCGAATGCAATACCGACGGCCGCGATGGTTCCGGTCTGCACCACCATGTACATGGTCCAGCCGTAGAGAAATCCCCACAGCTGGCCCAGCGATTCCCGCAGGTAAACGTATTGGCCGCCAGCATGTGGCATCATGGCCGCCAGTTCGCCGTAGGCCAGCGCACCGGTGATGGTCAGAAATCCCGTCACCACCCAGGCGCCGATCAGCAACGCGGGCGAGTCGCCCAGGCGCGCGATGTCCGCCGAGACAATGAAAATGCCGGAGCCGATCATGGAGCCCATGACCAACGTGGTAGCGCTGGTCAAGCCCAGACCTTTTACGAACTCGCTTTCGTTGGAGACGATGGATACGGTCTTTGCTTCGGTGGCCAAGCAGCCTCGTTAACTTAGACGGTCGCTCGCAAGAATCTACACCAAGATGCGCAAAAATTCTGCGGCAACTTTCGAGGGGGAACTCAGCAGGTCAGCAATTACCGCAACCGAGTCGGCGCCAGCCTCGAGGACAGAGCCGGCATTGACACGGGTAATGCCGCCGATGGCGACCAGCGGCTTGTTGGTGGCCGCGCGAGCCGCTTTGATCCCCTCCAGGCCAACCACGGGATCGGGATTGCGCTTGGAGGAGGTCGCGAACACCGGACCGAAGGCGATGTAGTCTGCCGGGCCGGCATCGGCTTCTTTGAGCTGATCTAGATTATGCGTCGACACTCCGAGGATGCGATCCGGTCCGATGACGCGCCGCGCTCCCTCGGGCGAAAGGTCCTCTTGGCCAACGTGAACGCCATCGTATCCCGCGGCGATACAGATGTCAGCTCGATCATTCATGATCAGCCTGACATCGTCGCCCAGCGCACGGCGAATTTCTCGTGCGTGGCTCAACATCTCGCGCGTGGTGCCGACCTTGTTGCGGTATTGAATGAGGATCGCACCGCCTGCTGCCACATCGCGCGCATATTCCACGATGGCAGCGGTAGTGCGAAGCGGCGGAGCGAAACAGGCAACATCAATAATGGCGTAAAGCGGAGGCAACTTCACTTCGGTATACATAACAGTAGCCCTTCATCACCATGAACTTGTTCCAACTCCGAAGACACAACAACATTAGATCGAATGAGCAGGAATGTCTGTGTCTAGGGGCCATTTCGGTCGAGGCTTCTCCTGTTTTGGGTTGAACAAAGGCAAGTGGCCGCGCTTCACTTCGTCGTCCCACTGTGCTGCGCCAGGAAGCGCTCCATGAATTTCGTATCGAAGTTGCCAGCGCGAAAATCGGGATCGTGCATGATGCGCTGGTGCAGGGGAATCGTGGTGTAAATCCCTTCGATGACGAACATCTCCAGGGCACGCGACATGCGCGCAATAGCTTCGGTTCGATCGTGTCCTCGGACCACCAACTTCGCAATCAATGAGTCGTAGTAGGGCGGAATGACGCCTTCGGCGTAAGCAGCGGTGTCGACGCGGACCCCGGTCCCTCCCGGGAGGTTGAACACCGTAATCTTTCCCGCCGACGGCGTAAATCGCTCGGGATGCTCGGCATTGATGCGGCACTCGATGGAGTGCCCACGCGAGGTCACCGGCTGAGTCAGGATGCTGCTCAGCTTCTCGCCGGCCGCGATCATGATTTGCGACTTCACCAGGTCCACGTCGGTAGTCATTTCCGTAACCGGATGCTCCACCTGGATGCGCGTATTCATCTCGATGAAATGCAGGCTGCCATCCTCGTCCATCAGGAACTCGACGGTGCCGGCGTTCATGTAGCCGATGTGGCTGAGCGTCTTGACCAGGATGCCGCCGATGCGCTCGCGCAGCTCAGGCGTCACCATCACCGAGGGCGATTCCTCCAGCAGCTTCTGATGGCGGCGCTGGATGCTGCATTCGCGCTCGCCCAGACTGATCACGTTGCCGTGCTCGTCGGCCAGCACCTGGAACTCGATGTGACGCGGGCGCTCGATGAACTTCTCCATGTAGAGATCGCCGTTGCCGAACGCCGCCGCCGCCTCGGATTGCGCGGCGTGAAACAGGTTGGGCAACTCCTCTTCGCTGCGGATGACGCGCATGCCGCGTCCGCCGCCGCCGGCCGAGGCTTTCACGATCACGGGAAAACCGACGCTGCGCGCCCACTCCGCCGCCTCTTCCGCCGACGCAATGATCCCGTCCGAGCCCGGCAGAATAGGCACCCCTTCCTTCTTCATCGTTGCGCGGGCTTTTTCTTTTTCGCCCATCAGCCGCGTCACCTCCGGCGGCGGCCCGATGAACTTGATGCCGCAGGCCTGGCAAACTTCGGCGAAGTTGGCATTCTCGCTCAGCAGTCCGTAGCCCGGATGTATGGCATCCACATTCGCGATCTCCGCGGCACTGATCACGGCGGGAATATTGAGATAGCTCTCGTTCAGCCGCGGAGGGCCGATGCAGATCGCTTCGTCGGCGAAGCGCACGTGCAACGAGTGGCGGTCGGCCTCGCTGTAGATGGCGACAACCTTGATGCCAAGTTCCTTGCAGGCGCAAATGACGCGCAGGGCAATCTCCCCGCGGTTCGCAACTAGGATCTTGTTAAACATGCAGTCTGGATTTCAGTGACCGGTCTCGGGGCATGTGGCTATTGTTTGCGAATGCCGAACAGCGGCATTCCGTACTCGACCGGACTTCCGTTGGAAACGAAAATCTTGGCGATCACCCCTGTCACTTCCGCCTCGATCTCGTTCATCAGCTTCATGGCTTCGATAATGCAGAGCACTTGCCCTTCCTTCACCGCATCACCCACCTTCACAAATGGCGGCGTACCCGGCGAGGGGGCTTCGTAGTACGTTCCTACAATTGGCGATTTGACGACGTGAAGATCGGAATCCGGAGCTGCCTGTTCGGCTGGAGCAGCAGCAACTGGCGTTGGCGGAGCAGCCGATGCGTTCGCAGCTCCCGCCGTTGAAGGCACCGGTGACCCGGCGGTTACCGGAAGCGGCTGCACTGCCGCCGGAACCACGGGAACGGCTGAACTGCCACGCTTGACATGCACCTTCATGTCACCGCGCTCCAGTTCGAACTCGGTGATGTCCTTCTCCACCAGGAGCTCGATGAGTTCCTTGATTTCCTTTTGATTCATCGCTTGTGCCGTAAAAGTCTTCGCAGGCCAATTTGCCCAGGCGACTACCAGGTCTCGCTGGACAGAAATCTTTTTCCCGCCCTCGATGCGGACCCGCTCACGCAAGACAATCAGTCATTATGAACGCTGCGCCGGAATTTGGAAAGCGCCGTTCCGGCTCCGCCGCCGGGCTACGGCTGCTGCAAAGCGGAAGGCTGACTCGCTTCTTGTGCCGCCTCCAGATACTGGGTAGCACGGCCGTACTCTCCCAGATCGCGATATGCATAGGCCATGCCCTCCAACGTAGCCGAACGAATATGCGCACCGGCGGCGCCATATTTCTGGTCAAGGTCCAGAGCTCTTTGATACTGCTCGATCGCCGCCCGCAAGTTTCCGCGCTGCTGCTCGGCGTAACCCAGAAACATATACGCCTTCGGTCCCGCGGGAAAGATGGCGATGGCTCGCTGAAAATGCGGTATTGCGGCATCAGCTTTTGATTGCCGCAGCAAAGCCTGCCCCAGAAAGGTCTCGGCTACGTCGTTCGCTTTGGTGACCGCGACGGCGTGCGACCACAGCGTGACGCTGTCTTTCCAGTAGCCAATTTGGCGATGCGTCAGCGCGGTCAGCGCAAGCAGTATTGCCAAACTCGGAGCGCCCAGCCATACGGTCCCTGCGCCGATCTTCTCGGAGACAAAATCCGCAACGCCCCAGCAGAGCATGAGAAACAGCCCGACAAACGGCAAGTAGCCATAGCGGTCCGCCATGCTGTGATCGCCGACGTGCACCAGTCCGATCATGGGCACCAGCGTCCCCAGGAACCAGAACCAGCCGACAACCAAGTAGCGACGCTGCCGGTTTGCGACCACCAGTGCGGTCACGCCAAGCAGGAAAATGCCACAGGCAATCACCGGCGCGACGCCGAACGATCCGTGCGGATACGGGTAGAAAGCCGACAGATGCGACGGCCAAACCGCCATAGACAAGTAGCGAACATAAGAAAGCAGGGCGTTCTCGAGGCGGACGGCAAGGGGGTACGTGTTGAGAGGATTCATGGCGCCGCCGGCCCGTTGCGCATGCAGCGTGAGAATAGCGCTGCCAGCGCCAAGCGCAAGCAGCGGAAGCTTCTCCAGGACGAGCCAGGAAAGCTTTCGCAGCGGAATGCAGGAGGCACTTGCGATTATTCCTGAAGAACTCTCTGGAACTTCGGCAAACATCCTGTGCAACGGCCAGTAGTCCCACAGCAGCAGAACAAAGGGCAGAGTGATTACCTGCGACTTGGCCATAAGTCCGAGCGCAAAGAAAAGCGTCACCACGAGGTAGCGGCTGATACGAGGATTCATCGCGTACCACTGCCAGGCAGCCAATGCGAGCAGAAAGAAGAACATGCTGAGCACGTTCTTGCGTTCGGCAATCCAGACCACCGACTCGACATTGATGGGATGAAGCGCGAACAGCGCGGCGACCATGGCACTGCGGCCAACGTATCCCGTGGCACTCAACAGCAGCCAAAACAGCAGCACGGCGTTCAACCCGTGCAGCAGGACGTTCATGTTGTGATGCGGGCCGGGATTCAGGCGAAACAGCTCACAGTCCAAACCGTGAGACAGCCAGGTCAGCGGATGCCAGTCCTGGTAGGACGTGGTGAACGCCCACTTGACCGCGTCCCAGTCCAGGCCGTACTTGATGTGCACATTGTCGGTGATGTAGGCAGCGTCATCGACATCGGCGAAGTCATAATGATTCACCGGCGAATACACCGCGATCGTGACAATTACGATGAGGAGTGCAAGAAGTATCGCGCGACTGGTTTGCGGCTTCGCCGCCACGGCTGGCGACCGGGACTGGGCACCCACCTCAATATTCAACCGGCATCAACCTCTCAGTGACTTCGGGCGGTGATTTGTTCGCATGCAGTTAGTACTCTGCGGTCTAAGTTGCATCACTGGATCTCAATCAGCTCTTTCGTCACCGGCGTAAGTACCTCGCAACCCTTGGCTGTCACTACGACCATGTCTTCGATGCGAATGCCGCCTTTGCCCGGCAGGTAAACTCCGGGTTCGATGGTGATGACCATGCCCGGCTCCAATCGTTCCTCCTGCCCTTTGCCAAGCCGCGGCGGCTCGTGAATCTCCAATCCGACTCCGTGTCCGGTGGAATGCGTGAAGAAGCGGTCCAACTTAGCTTTGCGCAGGACTTCGCGCGTGGCATGGTCGACCTCCGCCGCGGTCGCTCCTGATCTTACGGCTGCGACACCCGCCATCTGCGCTTCCAGAACGGCGTCGTACCAGCGCCGCTCTTCCCTGCTCGCCCGTCCCACATGCACTGTGCGCGTCATGTCGGAGCAATAGCCGTCGAGCACGACGCCCGAATCCACCACCACGAATCCGCGCCGCGGAATCGGCTGCCTGGAAGCGCGGCCGTGTGGCAGCGCCGAGCGCTTGCCGGCAGCGACGATGGTGTCGAACGACATGCCCTCCGCTCCCGCTTGACGCGCCACTAACTCCAGTGTGCCGGCGACTTCGGACTCCTTCGCGCCGGGACGAATCGACTTCAGCGCTTCCTGGTAAACAGCCGCTCCCATTTTTACCGCCGCGCGAATAATCCGCAGCTCGTCGGCGTCTTTGGTCAATCGCAGGCGCATAACGAGTCCCGAGGTCGGCTTCCATGAGATTTTTCTTCCCAGCTTTCGCATCTCGGCAGCCGCCGCGACGGTCATGTGGTCGGATTCAAAGCCGATGGCGGCAGAACCGCGATTGACGAGCAGCTTAACGGCTGCCTCCATCAGCGGACCACTGGCAATGAAAATCCGCGCGCCTTGGACCTCTTCGTGCGCCTGCTGCGTGTAACGTCCATCGGTAAAGAAGGTGCGGCGACCGTTCAAGAACAACAACAGGCCATTGCTGCCGGTGTATCCGCAGAGATAGTGAAGGTTGGGCGGGTGTGTCACCACAAAGCCATCGAGACGACCGTCTATCAGCGTTCGTTGGAATTTCGTCTGCCGGGATAGATAGTCCATTGCTCTTTCACCGCGATGCGCGCAGGTACAGGTCAGGCAAATCTAGAGCTGAGCGACCTTGATGGTCGCCGGCGTCTGCTTGCTGGCGCGAAAAATATGCTGATGGCCGGTGTGATGGGCCACCGCGTCGGCTCGAACGTAATACGTACCCAGGCCGGGACTTGAACTGAAGGGTATCACCTGACTGGTACTCTGAGCCGCCAGCGTGAAATGCTGATATCCCAGCGTGGTCGCGCGGCCAATCTCATTTACCGCAACGATGACCACCGTCAGATCGAACTTGCGGCCGGTCTCATTGGTGACCACAGCCGACCCGGCGATTGTGTTGCCGTGCACCTTGGGCGCTTCCTTCCAATCGATAGCCAGACCCGCGATCACGTTGATGGTGAAATCACGCTGCGCCTGCAATTTCGGAATGCTGGAATCGTTGACCACAATCGTAAAGCGATATTCGCCAGCCGTCGTCGCCGAACCGGAGATTCTGCCGGTATGGGGGAGCAGCCTCAGTCCCGGCGGAAGCTCGCCGCCAGCTAACTGCCACGTGAAGGGCGCCGTACCACCGGTCGCCGTCAGAGGCAGAGTATAGCTCTGTCCTACGATGACGCCCTGGGTCGGGATTGCCCCGATCTGCAGGGTCTGGCCAACCGCCAGGCAGTTAAGGAACCAGAACAGAGTAATCGGAACCACCGTACGAATCCGCATGGTGTGCAATATTATATGGGTTCGCATCAACGCCAGGATCGATGAAAGCGAATTGTGCTGATCGCCGCTGGGGACGTGCTTTACAGAAACCAGAGCGGCAACACTTCTCAGCCCTGCCGCTCTGGTTTTGCCTCGTCTGGATGGATTCTTATTTGTAGCTGAACGATTATTCCATCTGTCGCATCGCATCGCGGGCGGCTTGACGAGCCGCTCGCTCTGCGTGGTGCTGTACGGAAGTCCGGGTGTTGCAATGGACTCGGACACCGCCGTCGCTGGAATCCTGATCTGATTCGCTGACCACATCGACGTTCACTGCATCGGACTCGATATTGCCCAGCGAAGCCTGCAACCGGTTCGCAACCCTCTGCATGCGCATCTGCTGCGCCGCCAGACGCCTCTCCAGGGCTGCGGTATTGACTTCGATCCGCTGCTGCAGATCGTCGGACAAGTTCACCTCGAAGGAAATCGGTTCCAGGGACATGCTGGTATTAGTACGCGCCATTTTCTCGCGCATCTTCATCGCCTGCCGGCGGGCACGATCCGCCTCCCACAAAGCCGTAGCGCGGGCGCACTGGGCCGCCTCCAGTTTCTGCCTGGCCAGTTGCTCAGCTAACCTCGCCTCCACGCTGCCGAGAGGAACGTTCATTTCGGCGAGCAACTGCGCTTCGTTGGGATATCCGGAATGGAGGTGGTTCTGGACCTTCGCCAGCGCTTGGGCTGCGCCAGCCTCATATTTCAGCTTCGCCATGGCATCCAGTTGCTGCGTATGGCGCAGCGAAAAACGCTCCAGCGATCGGAAGCCGCGGGAAACTACCGCGAAGGTCGCTATGATCGCCAGGGCCGCAACCAGGTATCTGCGCTCCATACTGCCTCCTCATATCCCATTAAGACGCGAAAGCAAGTAGATCGTTAGAGGTTTTGTGACGATCCACACTAGCCACGTTGAATCTGGAAGGTACACGTCGATGGCCATAGCTGGTTGGCTGCAAGTCATTGCCGATAAATCGGTTATGGTGTGTTACAGCACGATGACCGGGGAGCGAACGTCCGGATTCAGAACCGGTTGTCCGCCACCGGACACATTTGGCTCAGAAGAGCATTAAGGAGAACGGGCACATATCGCCCGACATCTGGCTATTGGTTGGAAACAAGCTCCGAGATCAGCACTTCATTCCGCCAAAAAGACTCGCCGGAGATATGTTCAGGTGGTCGCGCGCGACGCAGCACACCAGGCTTTTGCAGCATGCAGGTGCTTTTGGCGGTAATATAGGCGGGTTCGGCAGCCTTCCGCCGACTCCTGCATGCTGGCGAGCTGGTTGCGCAGCTGGATGAGATTCTCGCGATAGCGCGCAAGTTCCTGGCGGACTGCGCCATCGGTGCTGCTCTGCAAGCGTCCATCGAGCAAAGCGCCAACCGATTTCAGGGTTTGCTCCATTTGGCGGAGGGCATCCACCTCTTCCTCGGTCCCCAGGACCGGCGCGCCGGAGAAGCGCTGGAAGAACTGGCCGAAGCGGGCGTTGGCCCGCCGCAGCAATTCCAGTTTGGCGTTATCGTCTACGCGTTCCATTCGCTGGGACCTCCGTCCTCGCCGGCCACTTCCGCAGGCGCCAGGGCCGCCGCATTTTGTCTGAGCTGCCACTGCCTCTCGGCCTGTATCCAGCCGTCACGCACCTCCGACATAAAGCGAATCTGCTGCTGCATCAGGTCGGGCGAATGCCGTATCTGAGCCTCCAGAAGCTTGGCCCGGATCAGGTTATAGAACTGCTCAAACTGCTTGGCAGCTGCTCCTCCGTGCTCGAAGTCCAGCGTGCCTTGCAGTTGCTGCAGCACCATCAGCGCATGTCCTACCTGCGCCGATCGCGCCTCGATGTCGCCCTGCCTCATCGCCGCCGAGGCGCGCCGCATGTCCTCGATGGCGGCATCGTAGAGGAGGACTACCAGTTCGATGGGCGTGGCGCCGCGCACCGCGCTGTCCTGATATATCTGCCTGGGATCGACAATGGTTTTCATAGGCCTCTAGCTGCCGCTGCTACTGTTGGACGTGGTTGGCAAACTCCCCAACTGCGCCGCGACCTGTTGCAATTGCGCGGGGTATTGTTGCAACAATTCACTCAGGTTGCTGTATTGGGTGGTCAGCTGCTGCTGCACCGCTGTCATTCGCACTTCGAAATCGCTGATTTGCTGGGTCAGGCTATTGTTCGTCTGGTTCAGACCGTTGATGTCGGCCGCCACCAGACCCACCGTGGGATCGGTCATCTGCAGCAATTGGGTGCCTACGGTCTGACCCCAGCCCGCGGGCGAAGTTGACGTGAAGAACTTCTGCACATCCGAATAATTGCTGCTGAGTGCCGTGCTCAAGGCGGCCGAGTTGATTTGCAGCGTGCCGTCATCCTGCATTTCGACACCCATCGACTGCAGGTTGACGTACTGTCCTCCGCCGCTCGCCGAAGTGCTCACCAGGCCCAGTAACTGACTCTGCAGGGTGCGTAACATGCTGTCGCTGCCCAGCACCCCTTCATTGCCATCGGAACCCACCGTGTACTGACTGTTGATGGAGCTCATGACGGCGTTGTAGGCGGTGACGAAGCTTTGAATCGCCGTCGCCGCGTCGGTGGTATCGGGCTGTACGCTGATTAGTACCGAAGTGTCCGCATCGGCAGCGCCCAGGCTGAGCGTCACGCCCTGAATCGATCCGGTAACCGTGTTGGTGGCACTGTCCACCGGCACCCCGTCGACCGTCAGTGCCGCATCCTGGCCGACCGCGCTGGTGAAATTCGTTGCCGTGCTGCTTACCGTAAGATTGCCGTTCGCTCCCGAAGTGTTGCTGGTCAAGACCAGGCGCGATCCCTTGGAATCGCTCACTACGCTGGCGCTGACTCCGTAGCCTCCGTTGGTGATGGCAGTCGCCGCCTGCTGCAAAGTGGTCGCCGTGGATGGAATAGTGATCGTGTCCGTCTTCAGGGGATGAGCCGGATCGCTCCCGTAGGCTACATTGATGGTCGCCCCAGCCAGGGACGTGCCCGAGGGAATGTAATCGGAATAGCTGCTGGAGATGGTGGCCAGTTTGCTCACCGTGACCGAATGCGTACCCGCCACTGCCGTGCTGTCGGCGCTGGCCGAAACAATCGCGTCGTCGCTGGACGCGGCGGTGTTCTGGGTAAACACTCCGGTGAAGTCTTTCAGGGCGTTTACGCTGTTGTAGAGCGTGGTCATCTGGCCAGTAATGGTGGTCAACGCGCTGGTTTGGGACGCAATCGTGGCTTGCTGCTGTTGCAGCACCGCTTCGGGCTGACGCTCCACCTGCATCAACTCACTGACTACGGTGCCAACGTCAATACCCGAGGTCTTGCCGCTGAAGGCATCGTTCACATTGCCGAGGATACTGCTGATGGTGCTGCCATAAAGGCTGGAAGTACTCATGATTTAGCCACGGCTCCTTTCCCGAAAATCATCTCGAAGTCCGTGCTCGCCACCTCCGGCTCAGGAAGCTCGCCGGGAGAGAAGGGGGACCCGAAGGCCCCACCTTCTCCCCCGTGCAACCCGGAGCCTGCCGGAAAGGAGCGGCTGGTTGTCCGCCGCCGGCAGGCCGTTCCGATTACTGAAGCAGCTTGAGCACGCTCTGCTGCATCTGGTTGGCCTGCGCCAAGGCAGAAATACCGGTCTGGCTCAGGATCTGATACTTGGTCAGATTGGCTACCGTTTGCGTGATATCGGCCGACTGAATGCCGTCTTGCGCGGCCGACAGGTTCTGCGTCTGGTTGGCCATTACGTTTCCGGCTGCCTGCAGCCGGTTGGTGCCCGCGCCGATGGAACCGCGCAAGGCAGCTACCTGCGAAATCGCGTTATTGATATCGGTAAGGGCCGACTGGGCGGTACCCGCCGTCTGCAGATTGTCATTGGAAATGCTGATGCCGTTCATGTTGCTGCTGTCGAAGGTACCTAGAGTTACGCCGATGGTGCTGCTGCCGGCGGTCGTGGAGTCGCTCAGGTACACGTCCATGGTGCTGGAGTTGGTCGTGTTGGTCAGCGTTTCCGCAGCATTATCGGTACCGATCTTCAGAGTATTGGTGGCGCCGGCACTGACCAGCGGGTCGGCTGCGGTGCCCCGGTTCTGGGTATCGGTGACCACCAGGTTGCCGGTGTTGTCCAGGGTGGCGATAAGACCTTTGCCTGAACCATTCACGTCGTTGATCAGATCGCCCACGGTAGCGTCGCCGGTAAACGTCGCCGTGGTGTAGGCAGGCACCGCCAGCGTGGTGTCCCAATACTTGACCGAAAGATCGCCGGTGATGGTGGTGGCGGTTCCAGCGGGAGTTGTGACCGCAGTGGTGAGCTGGTTGTTGTTCGTCGATCCGCCTTGGAAGATGGCCGAGCCGTTGTAGGTGGTGTTGGTGCCGATGCGGTCGATTTCGGCCTTGATCGACTGAAACTCCGAATCCAGCGCCTCGCGTTGCGAGCCGTCATTGACGGTGCCGTTGGCCGACTCGGTGGCCAGGGTAACGGCGCGATTCAGCAGGGTCGTTACCTGCGACAGGGCGCCATCGGCGACCTGCAGTTTGCCGACGCCTTCATTGGCGTTCATGGCGGACTGGGTAAGGGCGGTAACGTTGGCCTGCAATCCGTCGGCGATGGCCAGACCGGCGGCGTCGTCGGCGCCGGTGTTAATACGCGAGCCCGAGGCCAACTGCTCCAGGGTCTTCTGTAAGTTCGCCTGGGTGATGGACAACTGGTTCTGCGCGGCAAGGGATGGGATGTTATTCAGAATACTGATTGCCATGGGATAGCTCCTCTCACATGGTTCCACCTTGCCAAGCTCGACTTGAGTTCGTTCCCGCAGCTATGCTGCCGGGCTTTTTCTGGTCGGCGGAACCTTCTGTCTGTTCACCCAACTTATCGGCGCGTCTCATGGCAGCTTTAATTCCAGTGCAACATTCCCTTTCCTGCGACCATCTTTGCCCAAACGCACTGGCCACGTTAGAGAGCTCTAACGGAGATCGGCACGATCTTCGGTTGCAACCACAAAGGTGCAAGCTGGATTCCAGAACCGCTTCAAGACCCGGCAACTTTTGCCGATAGGTTGGCTGACCCCCCCCGGGCGGAAGAGTCTCCATGATTCAACTCACCCGCTTGAACAATTCACGCTTTGCCGTCAACTGCGACCTCATCAAGTATGTCGAAGAAGCTCCGGATACCGTCCTTACTCTGCTGAGCGGAGAAAAATTGGTGGTGCGGGAAAGCACGGAGCAGGTCATCGAGCGTGTCCGCGACTTCCGGCGATCGGTCCTAAGGACCGCCGGCGAGACTTCACGAAGTGCTCAGCCCGGTCACTCCGCTGACGGCAGCGCCGCCTTCGCCTCCGCGAATGCCGAAGAGCCGCTTCATGGATAAGAGCAGCTTTGTTGGACTTCTCGTAGGAGTGGGCGGCGTTGTCGCCGGCCTGCTGTTGGAAGGCGGCAAGCTCTCCCAGGTTCTGCAACCCACCGCCGCCATCATCGTGTTTGGGGGAACGCTGGGGGCGGTCCTGCTGCAATATCCCATGTCGGTGGTCGGGGCCGCCTTTCGCCGCCTGATCCAGGTTTTCTTCGAACCCAAACTCAATCCCCACCAGGTCATCAAGCAGTTGGTCGTCTTCGCCAACAAGGCGCGCCGTGACGGAATGATCTCGCTCGATGCCGACTTGCCCGGCGTCGAGGATCCATTTCTCAAGAAATCCCTGATGCTGGCGGTCGATGGTACCGAACCGCAGGAGCTGCGCAAGATGATGCAGTTGGAGATCGATAATCAATCCGAATACGAGGACAACATTCCCAAAGTCTTCGAGTCGGCGGGAGGCTTTGCTCCTACGATCGGCATCATCGGAGCGGTGCTGGGACTCATCCAGGTCATGCAGCACCTGGACAACATTAATGAAGTCGGAAAAGGAATTGCCGTGGCTTTTGTGGCCACCGTTTACGGCGTGGGCTCGGCCAACCTGTTCTTTCTTCCCAGCTCCGGCAAGCTGCGCCTGCGCATTCGCGAGGAGCAGATCGTGCGCGAGATGACGCTGGAGGGAGTGGTCTCCATCCTGGAAGGAATGAATCCCCGCATGCTGGAGAGCAAGCTGGTTGGATTTCTGCAGGACGCGCCCAAAGAAAGCAAACCGGCTGCGCGAGATTTCCGATGAGGGATCGCCGCCGGCCTGGCGCCCATATCAGTCACGAACGCTGGCTGGTCTCCTACGCGGACTTCGTCACGCTGCTGTTCGCATTCTTCGTCGTGCTCTACGCCTCGGCGCAGATCGACAAGAAAAAGGCGGTGAATCTCTCAAACGCCATCGAAGCTGCCTTTCAACAGCTTGGCGCCTTTCAAAGCGACACCCCGAAGTCCGGTCGGACGGCTCCCAATGGGACGTTGCCGGCAGCTGCCGCTTCCAGCGATGACCCCACGGGACAGCTCTCCCAGCTGGCAAGTTCTGATCCTGGTCTCCTGGAAGTGAACCGGAAAGCAGAAGATTTTCGTGCCCTTCGGGCCGAGTTGGAGAAAGCGCTCGCAGCCGAGATCAAGCGGAATGAAGTTGCTCTTCACATGGACGCCGATGGACTGGTCGTGAGCCTGCGCGAGGTCGGGTTTTTCGACAGCGGTTCAGCGACCATTAAACCCGGAGCCGAAGGCGCGTTTTCGCGCGTTGCTCTCATTCTGCAAGCGCACTCCTGTGCCATGCGGATTGAGGGCCACACCGATACCGTTCCCATCCACACTTCGCAATATGCCTCCAATTGGGAGCTCTCGACGGCGCGAGCCACGGAGATGGTGAAGTCCCTAATCGAAGATCACGGCGTCTCGCCGGGAAGGTTATCGGCGGCGGGCTATGCAGAGTTTCATCCCGTCGCCGGCAACGACACGGTGAAAGGCAGACAGTTAAATCGAAGGGTTGACATTGTGATCCTGGCAGTCCCTGCCCGCGGCTCTGCGATTGCGCATCCGGATCCTCGACCGCTCCTCCACGATCCTGGAGGCGAAGGCGCAATCAGTGGCAGAGAAACCCACCCAACTTCAGGAGGACACGCCGGCTGAGATTGCCGTCTCGCTTCGCGCCAAGCCACCTTGCAGCGCATCTGCAAGGCGCGACAACAAAACCTCGACCGTGAAGGGCTTCTGGATATGAATCACGGACTTCCGCCGCATGACATCGCGAAGCACATCGCTCTCCGCGTAGCCGGACATAAAGACCGTGACTAAGTCGGGACGGGCGCTCTCCAGCCGGTGCGCCAGTTCCGCGCCGTTCATGCCTGGCATCACCACGTCGGTGAGCAACAAGCTAATCCGGCCCTGATGTTCCGTCGCCACCCGAAGGGCTTCCTCCGGACTGCTCGACTCCAACACCTGATATCCGGCGTATTGCAACACTTGACGGGTTACCTCCCGTACAATCGACTCATCTTCCACCAGCAGGATAATGGGCGGCTGTGATTCACGGGAACAGTCGCCAACGGCGGGGCAGGTCACAAAAGAATTCATGGCTTTATCCACCAGCCGCTTCGTTGTTGCCATTGGCGACTGACATCCGTCGAAGGTGCAAGCGGGATACCAATCAACCGCACAGGATACTTATCGAGGCAAGTATCCGGGATCCAGTGACATACGAAGAAAAAGCGAAATAGCGCGTGCCCGATGAGGAGGGACCGGATCCGAACCAATCCTATTTCGGTATCCCAAGGTGGGAATTGTCCGCAACGGCGTTAGCATGATCGAGTGCGAGCCGAATTTCAGTGCAGCTACTGCGGCGAGTGGAACCAGACGAACGTCGACGAATCGGCAGGTGGAGTGCAGAGCTACGTTGAAGACTGCCAGACTTGCTGCCAACCTAACACCCTGGTCGTCCGGTTGAATAAGCGCGAGCGCCAGTTCGTGATTCAAGCGCAGCGGGAGTCGTGAGGCGGGAAATTAAGAGGGGGACCGAGATCCGCCTCCCCGTGGTGCCCTGAATATAGAGAGAACAGTCCAGCTAGAGTTCCGCTACCTCCTTACCGTGATCATCGCTTATTCGCTTGTCAAATAGCTCCTCGATCTGGGAGATCCAGACGCCTGGTCCATCATCTTTAGGAACGAAGCGGTCGATGCCGGCGTCTCCAGTGTCGTGGCGAACGCCAAAGTACGGCGACAGTACCACGGTAATGACCTCCGGGCAGATGGTTTTGACCTGCTTCGCCAATTGCTCGATGCCTGGATAGCTGTTGTCCATCAGTAGCATGTCCGGGCATTCATTCAACACCAGAGATTTCGCATCTTCGACCGAACTGGTGGGCAACACGGTGAAGCCCACGTGCTCCAGCAGCATTCGGCGGACTTTCAGCATTGCACTGTCGTCGCACAAGCAGAGAATCGCTTTGCGTCGTGTTTGCATGTATACCCCCGGAGGGATTGCAGTGGTCATCGCGTTCTTCCTTCGCGAACTTAGACTGCGCATTTCCGGCGCAGCGTCCTCACGGACGCCAAATCTTATTGTGCAAGACGTTTTCCAAAACCGGCACAGAAGAAAACAGGCGGGTTACAACGAGAGTCCGACGTATAGGTAAGCAAGTTTTACCGGTAGAGGGAAAGGGCGTTACGATGGGCGACCCGTGCGGCAAGAAGAAGCAAAATTCGCAATTGCGAGCAACCTTTTGGGCAGTGACGCTTTTTGTTCGCGTTGTCTTTCACGGCGGATGCAGCGGTGGTTTCGGAAGTTCTTATTATCTAGGGAATTACTAGCCGCCTTGTTATTCAGGCGTTCGATGAAGCCAGTCGACTAGCAATTGCTGGTTGATAATGAGCTGGCAAGCTCGTTGGCACGTGACCTCAATAGATCACGTCTGGGATTTGCCCTCAATGTCGGTGACCCGCTCTTCCAGAGCTATGAGCCGTTCACTGAAGCCGCCGACCAGGATTTCATTGGCGCGAAAGCGCGATTTCAAAACTCACCGCCCACTTGCGAAATTCGCGCAACAGCGTGGTTTCGGTTTTCTCGATGCGCTCTAGAAGCTCAACCTTCAACGCCTCAAGATCACCCTTCGTAGCAGAATCGTTTCCAGCCACCGTTCTCTCCTGTCCACTATTCTACGTCAGTGATACAGACGGACAAGGTTATCATCGCATGAGCGTGTACCCTTGCCCAATCTCAGTTTTTACGCCTGCGCCGGAACTCCACCATTGGAAATCCAGCGGGTCGCCGGCAGCCGTGTTGCCTTGGGAAGAATGTCCAGGTAAATCACTGCGTAACGGAAGGCCATCACACCCGCCGCAATCATTAGCACGCTCGACGCTAACTCGCTCCACTTGGGTACGTAGTGCGTTCCCATCGCGGCTTGCAGCGAGTTGATCGACACATTAAGCCGGTCAACCATGAATCCCGCGACCACAAACGCGCAACTCCAATACAGGCGCTCGGGATTGTCACGCACCTGCTCGAAGCTCAGCAGCGTGATGGGTATCGCCAGGAATAGCAGAACCTCCAACCAGAAGTAACCAGCCTCGGCGGTACGCTGGAAGGCATAACCGAAGGCCTGGTTTGCTAACAGGTCCAGCGCCTTGAAGAAGGCGTAGACAATCAGCAGCACCTGGATCATGCGGCCGCAATCGCTCAGGATGCTGAAATCGACGCGTACGTTGAGGGAGCGCATACACAGATAAATGGCCATCACGGTCAGAGCCAGGCCTGCTGGAATCGCCGACAGGTAGAACATCGCATGCATGTATTGCGAATACCACAGGGGATGAATCTTGCCGCGGGCAATCAGAAACAGTCCCCCGAGATACGACTGGTGCATCGAGGACAACAGCACGCCCGCCAGCACCACTCCGATAAGAATCTTGTGGTGATAGTACAGAACCGTCTCACGGAAGCGCTTCCACGGCAGCTTCTCGATGATCGCCGGCGCGAACTCAAACGTCAGCACCGTGGTATAGGTCATGATGCAGATGCACACATCGAACAGCACCGAGCGGTGGTTCCACATCACGATGGGATGCCAGAAGCGCCAAGGCAGGCCGATTTCATAAAGATATCCGACGCAGACTGTCAGGTATCCGAGGAATGAGATCAGAATCGCCGCGCGCAGGATGGGCCGGTATCGCTCCATCCCTAGCAGATAAACTGCCGCGCTGATGCCAAAGCCCGCCGCGGAAAGTCCCACGCCACAGAGCGTCCCGAGGCCGACCCACAAGCCCCAAGGCATCTGATCGCTGAGATTCGTGCTAGCCCGGAATCCCTCGAAGAATCGAATATAAGTTGCATAAATGCCGGTAATAAAGATGATGCCTACAATGACGCGCCATAAAGTAATTTCAGATTTGATTCGCGCGAGCATGGCTAGCTCCTTTCCTCTTTGATCTTGCTGATGGCAGCTTTCTCTTCCGCTTCGGCCAGTGCTACTTCACGCCGCCGCTGCGTCACCCAGTAGAGCGCCGAAAGAATCGTACCGCCCATGATGACGACTTTGGGCGAGTCGCCCAGCGCACTCGAGGTAAGTGTCGGCATCGCCTGATTGCCCGTCGGCGAGGGCTTGAATCCCAGCTTCTCGAAGGGCACGTCGGAGACGAACAGCACGTTGCATCCGCCCAGTTCCTCCATTCCCCAAATCCGCGGCACATAGGATGAGTCGCTGCGAATGCGGCCCCACGCTTCGTTGATCAGTTCGTCGCGATTGCCGAAGACGGTGGCTTGCACCGGGCAGGCTTCCGCACACGCTGTCGGTTTGCCGGCCTTCACCCGCTCCGAGCACATATCGCATTTCTTCACGAAGGGCGCCAGCTTGGTCCACTGATAGCGCGGAACCTGGTTGGGGCAGGCTAGCATGCAATAACGGCAGCCAATGCACTTGTCGGCGTTGTAGACCACCGGGCCCAGGGGCGTCTTGCCGATCGCTCCCACCGGGCACGCCGAAGCGCAGGCGGGATCTTCGCAGTGCATGCAGAGCTTGCGAACAAACTTGTCGCCGCGCGTTTCCACCACTGTAAATGCAGTGTCGGAGAGAGTTGGCTCCGGAACGGTGTTGAGTCCGTGAAGCTGCTTACAGGCAGTCTCACAGCTCAGGCACCCAATGCAGCGTTTGATGTCGATCAGTAATGCTTTTTCTTGTGCCATGGCGTCCTCTGTTTCCCTTTCCGGTCCGCTCTATGTCAGAAAAAATTCCTTCACCAGTTGCTGCTGCGTCGTCGCGTCCAGCTGGAAGAGCAGGCCCTTGATGGGCAGGCCGCCATCTTGCGCCAGAGCCGGAGATAGCTGCTGGATCATCGCCCCGATGCGGGCAAGACTGTTCTGCATCCACGGCAGCACCACGGGTCCGGTGAGAAGGTTTCTTACGTTGGTCGCCATTTCCGGGGCTTTGACTACGCAAAGCCAGCCATTCTTGTAGGGGTCATCGATGACAAGGTTAGGGTTCTTGAGTATCTCGTGGTTGATTGAGATCAGCACGCCCTCCACTGGCGAAAGCAATTCGATGCTCTGGCCCTCGCGCGTCACCGTGCATAGGACTTGTCCTTGCCGTACCCAGCGGTTCAGGTCGGCGAGTTCGATGGAGTCGATCTTGCCGAACAGGTTTCCGGCGAATGCGTCGATGCCTACGCGGGCATTCTGCCGGCCCTCATCGACCACCCAGGTGTGGCCAGGATGGAAGCAATACCCCTGAGGGACGTCGAAGCCGACGTGTTTCAGCATCGACGGCGGAGCGGCATTCTTGACGGGCGCAACTTGCATATTGGCCGCACTTTCCGGCCGGCGGAAGTACATGACGGTAAGAATCAGAAGAAAGGTGAGCAGCACAAATAGGATCGACATAAGGCCTCCTTACTCGCTCCGCCGATATCCGAAACCTAGGTCGTGGCGCGGAGTGGGGCGCGATGCCGTGAGTACCGCCTGGTTTGGCTGGTAACCGCTTGGGCAAGTCGTCATGGCATCGCGCTCCATGTTTGGTGGTGCACGTGGAGGGCAAGTCGCTTCCCGAAAGAGGCTGTGGTTCTAAAGGGGATGGCGGCGCAGTACCAATTGTGGACGCGCCAACTACTGCGTTTTGCAGGGGCACCGTCGCACTTTGCAGTAGCGCAGTAACGTTACTGGCTATACCAGTTCGTGAGTTTTCTTCAGGCGGCGCAGCAGCGAGGTGGGATGGATGCCGAGGATGCGCGCGGCGTGTGTCTTGTTCTGCCCCGTAGCCGTCAGTACTTCGTGGATGTAGCGGTCCTCGAGTTCCCTCAGGGAGACAAATTGATCCCCGGTGGGAGAGACGTCGAGCGAGGACAGCTTCTCTTCGATACCAGGTTCGTCATGGCAATCACGAACCTCCTCCGGTAGACATTCCTCGTCAATCTCGCCTTCTTGCGACAGGATCATGGTGCGTTCGATCACGTTGCGCAGCTCGCGGATGTTTCCCGGCCAGGAATACTTCTGCAGTAACTCCGCAGCGGCTGGCGTAAAGCCTACAAAGTTCTTCTTCAACTCCTTATTGAAGAACTGCATGATGTCCAGGGCCAGGGGCAGAATGTCCTCACTCCGATCGCGCAGCGGAGGGATGAAGAGCGGCACCACGTGTAAGCGATAGTACAGGTCCTCGCGGAATTCGCCATTCGTGACCGCCTCCTTCAGGACCTTATTGGTGGCGGCGATAATTCGTACGTCCACCTGAATCGGCTTCGTTCCTCCCAGACGCAGGAAGCTCCCATCTTCCAGAACGCGCAGCAGTTTGGCTTGCAGGCTGGCTGACGTATTGCCGATCTCATCCAGGAACAGCGTCCCCGTGGAGGCTTTCTCGATCAGACCTTCCTTGCGGCGGCGGGCATCGGTGAACGCGCCCGGCTCGAATCCAAACAGTTCGCTTTCCAGCAAAGTATCCGGCAATGCGGCACAGTTGAGTCCGATCATCGGTGCCTGGGCACGCGGGCTGTTGTAGTGGATGGCCTTGGCCAACACTTCTTTTCCCGTACCGCTTTCACCTTGAATCAGGATGGTCGTGTGATCGCTCTCCGCCGCGCGTTTGGCCATCTCCAAAACTTCTCGCATGAGCGGGCTCTGCGTGACGATTCGTCCGAAGTCGTAGCGGCCTTTAGCGCTTTCCACCGTGTCATGCACGCGCACCCGCAACGCCAGCATCTCGGTCGCGCGCTGGATGGTGTTCACCATGTCGGCGATGTGGAAAGGCTTGATGAGGTAGTCGTACGCTCCCAGCTTCATGGCTTCGACGGCGCGGTCCACCAGGTGGTACGCACTCATCATCACCACGATCATCGCGGGTGAAATTTTCTTGGCCTGCCGCAGAACCTCGATTCCGTTGATCCCCGGCAGAACCACGTCGAGCAGCGCGAGGTCGGGCTTTTGCTCCGCGACGATCTCCAGCGCCTCCTCGCCGCTGGTGGCGAGCAGCACTTCGTAACCTTCGGCTCCCAGAGCTCGCCCAATGGTCCGCAGCGTGAGCGCTTCATCATCGACGATGAGAATCGAATGCGCCATAACTAGACGATAACCTCCTCGCTGGGTTGCACAAGTTTCCCGGCTTGCCGGACGGGCAGGGTTACTCGAACCGTAGTGCCTACGTCGGGGATGCTCTCCAATTGAATATCTCCGCCATGGCTGCGCACGTAGCTCTGGCTGATGCTTAGCCCCAGGCCCGTGCCCTTGCCGCGCTTGGTGGTGAAGAACGGTTCGAAGACATGTGGCAGAATGTCTGCTGGAATTCCGCAGCCGGTGTCGCGTATTCGCAATTCGATCATCTCGGCGAATTTCACCTTGTCGGCCAGAACCGCGATCCTTCCGCCGGGCGGAGTCGCTTGTGCCGCATTGAGCAATAAGTTCATCAGAATTTGCGACAACTGGTTCGCGTCGGCGCTGATACTTGGCAGATCGGCGGGAATGCAGTTCTGCAACTCGATGCGGCGGAACATCGGCTGGTGCTCGAGGAATTTCAAGGTCTCTCCGGCCAGCCGCTGCAGATTCACCCTGCTGAGTGTCAAAGGCCCGGGCCGAGCGTAGTCGAGCAAGCCGCGCACCGCCGACGAGATACGCTTCGTTCCCTCAATACATTGCTGGATCTCCTCGCGCCGCTCGTCGTCGCTGGCATCTCTCCACTCCAATTCGAGATGCGACAAGATGCCCAGCAGAGGATTGTTGATCTCATGTGCAGCACCCAGAGCCAACTGGGCCAGCGACGCGTACTTCTCGTATTCGGTGAGTTGCGATTCGAACTGCATCTTTTCCTTGGCCAGTTCGCGCTCTTCCTCCAGACGCCGCACCAGTTCCTGTTGCGCTACGTTGCGCTCGTACTCGCGATGATCGGCGAGTTCTTGCAACCGTGCCAACTCGCGCTCTGTCCTCCGAACCCGTGTTCTGGCGAAAACCGTGACAATGATCGCCAAAACCATCCCAAACAGCAGGCCGCCCGCAAATCCGCCGTTCCCGGGACGAAAGCTAGCATCCGATGCGCCGCATTGAATGGAAGCGAGTGGAGACAGGATCGGGAACAACAGGTAGGTGCGAAGACGCGAGACGCTTCGCCGGCAACGATGCGCCGTCCAATGGCGGCCAATCCGATAGGCTGAGAGGAGCATGTACCTCTCCTCTATGACCTTCGCCCAATACGTCCCAAGAGACAGTGACAGCAGTCACTTGCGGACGTGATGGGCGACCCCGGAAGAGATTCCCCAAGATCCGGCCCTCAGTTCAGCTCACCGCCAACAATGGTTTGCCGCACTTCGCCCGTTGGAGTGAAAACGACAATGTCCGCATCGGCTCCCGCCTGCAACGCACCTTTGCGGCCTTCGAGGCCTAGCACGCGTGCCGGATTCAGCGTGGCCAGGCGAATGGATTCCTGAAGGCTTATCTGAGCAAAACTCATCATGTTGCGAACCGCGCGGTCGAGCGTCAGGACACTGCCGGCCAGTTTTCCATGCGACTCGCACCGCCCATCGCGCACTTCTACCTCGAACGAGCCCAGATGATACCTTCCGTCCGGCATGCCGGCGGCGCTGATGCTGTCGGTGATCAGGACCGCACCATCAACTCCCTTGGCGCGCAGGAACAGATCGACGACCACAGGCTCCACATGGATTCCGTCGGCGATGATGTCGGCTGTGACCGACCGATCTGTGAGAATCGCACCCAAAACTCCAGGATCGCGATGATCGATCCGGCGCATTGCGTTAAAAGTGTGGGTCGCGTGACGAGCTCCGGAGTTGATGCCGGCCATCGCCTGGGAGAGAGTGGCGTTGGAGTGACCGATACTCACGCACACTCCTCGCTGCGAGGCGTTGGCGATCAACTCCAGTGCGCCATCGATCTCGGGCGCGATAGTAAGTACGCGAACCCGCCCCTCGGCCGCATCCCACATGCGATTGAATATCTCAGTCGAAGCCGCCAGCAGGCTATTTGCAGGGTGTACGCCGCGACGGGCGTGGCTGAGAAATGGACCTTCCAGATGCATTCCCAAAGGCCGGGCTCGTAGAGGATCGCGTGGCTTCTCGGCGCGCTTTGCTGCTTCTGCCAGTTGTGCGAGGGAACGTAGCGTCTCATCGAGAGAAGCAGTGACTGTAGTCGGACAATAACTCGTAACTCCGTGCCGCGCCATGAACTGCTCAATCGGCGCCAGGCTCTCGTCGGAGCCTTCCATCACGTCGTGTCCCGCGCCGCCGTGAATGTGAAGGTCGATCATTCCCGGCGTGACAATCACATCCCCAAAATCGACAATGCGCGCACTCGTGGGAATCGAGACAGCCTCGCGTTGTCCCACCGCCGCGATGATCCCGTCTTCCATGACGAGGGCGGCATCGTCAATGCGCTCGATGGGAGTCAAGAGCTGCCGGGATAGAAGAACTGTCGCCAAGGTGAGGGCCTGCGCGTTCCCTATACCGAATTCTAGAGCAGCTAAGAGCCTCTGAGCGAAAACATGACAGTAAATGGGACGGGTATCGGCGACTGAAAGACAGGCCGCTCACG